>CAMWXP010000005.1 GCA_947178255.1 uncultured Clostridia bacterium
TAGACAAACTATACGGCGGCGTAGGTGTTCAAACGCAATTACCACCAGCCCGCCACAAGCACCCAATTTGAACCCAAGAGGAACAAATTGAGTGCTTTTTCTATTTGTGCGGTATTCGCGGAGTTCGTTTAAGTCGCTTTTGTCTAACTTTACTTTTGTCGGCGTGTTCGGCGAAGTGTTGTAAAAGATATAAACGCAATCATCAAATAAAACCACGCGGTATATGAACGAGTTGAAAAACTCGTTCTTTTCTTCGCCGTTTTCGTATTGTTTCCGCGCAAAGTAATTTAAGAACGCTTTTACTTTTTCGTAGTCGAGTGGCTGTATTTGACGAGCTTTTTCAACCGCAATCTTGCTTTCCAACTCGTCGTTTTGTCGTTCTAATTCAAGCAATTTCTCTTTCGTGGACTTCGTAACTATGCCTGCCGCTATTGCCGAAAGAAAACCGTCGATTGCTTTCTGTGCTTGTTTTTGTTCCTTTTCAAGTAGTGCAAGCGTGTCGGACTTTTGCAAACCTTCGTTAAACTTTTCGGTAACCGTAAGCGCAAGTTTGTCTATAACGCCCGATTGTAATACATACTCAACAGTCTTTCCGAAAACCAAATCTTCCAACTTCTCTTTGGTAATATTAGACTTATTGCATTGTTCTTTGTGTAGTTTACGGTTAAAGCACTTGTAGTAGTGGTACACCTTTCCCGTATGGCTTGTTCCGTCCTCGGCTGTCATAAGCGTACCGCAGTTGCCGCAAAACAGTTTTCCGCTAAGTATGTATTCGCTGTGTCCTTGAACTGCTTTTTGTTTGTGCCGTTGATTGTCCATTATCCTATTGCAAACAGTAAAGGTTTGTTCGTCCACAATCGCAGGCACTATGTTGGTGTATGTAGTGCCGTTGCTTATAACCACGCCCATATACTTGCTGTTGCGGATTATCTTGGCAAAAGAGTTGACCGTGAACTTCGCGCCGGTTTTGTTGTGTATGCCCATTTCGTTTAAGCGGTTGACTATGCTTTTCGCTTTCTCTCCGTTCTTGTAACGCTCGAACATATCTTTCACTATGGGCGCTTCAATCGGGTTAATAGTCCAACGCTTGTCCACGACGTCATAGCCGAATAACTTGTATCCGCCTATAAAGTAACCTTTACTCAAACTTTCTCTAATACCGCGCCGTACCTTTTGCGAAAGCTCGGCGGAGTAGTATTCTGCCATACTTTCAAGAACACCCTCGATAAGAATGCCGCTTGCATCTTCGGTTATATTTTCTTTTGCCGAGAGTACGCGCACGCCGTTTTTCTTTAACTTTGCCTTGTAGTTCGCACTGTCGTAACGGTTACGAGCAAAGCGGTCGAGTTGGTAGACAAGAACATAATCGAACGTCTTTTTCTTGCTGTCCTCAATCATTTGCAAAAAGTTGGGACGCTTGTCCGTCGTTCCAGTCAAGGCTCGGTCTATGTATTCTCCAACAATAAGTAAGTCGTGCCGCTTGGCGTAGTCATAGCATTCCCGAAGCTGACCTTCGATTGATTGTTCCGTTTGCGTGTGCGAACTGAATCTCGCATATATAACCGCTCGTTTATTCATTGTGTTCTCCTTTGCCGAATACTCTTTCAGGGGATAAGATAGAAGTGTCGCCGTGTTGCTTCACATAGTCAAGCAAGATGTTTGCCAATATCGTTGCACTTGTTTCTATCTGTTCTTGTGTAATTTCATAGTCTGTTTGTGTTGTTGTACCCGTAGTCAAATCTACGGATGTAAAGTTTTTGCTAAAAATAATTTAGTCCCTTGTGGACGTCGAGCTATCCGTTTATTTTTCCTCGCTTCCCATCCATAAGGAAGAAGTTACTTTTTCTCCGATACGAAGAAATCGTCGTAGCCATCCATAGTCTTGGCAAGAGAAGTATCCGTTTCCGCTGCTTCGTCAATCAAAGCCTTAAAACCTGCTTCGATGAGTTGCACTTTGGTAAAACCGTACTTCGCCAAGAACTCGTTTATTTCTTCGGCATACTTTCGCGGTACGCTCGTACCCCAAATCATATACTTAGCTTTTCTTTCTTCCTTATGCTTTTCTTCATAACGCTTGTCTTTAATAGACCTGTCTGTTGCCATTGTTGTTCTTTCCTCCATAGGGTAAATATATAATCGTATATATACGACTGAATATATTTTACTCTATGCGGAGTTATTTGTCAAGAGTTTATCCGCTCATAATAGCACCTCCTTAAAATATCTCTCTACTTAACCAAGCACACTTTTCTTCAAAACGTGGCGGTCTAAGTAGAAATTTCTTGAAATAATTTTTATACCCCCTCATATAACCAAGCACATTTATCCCGAAAAGTACACGTTTAAGACAAAACTTTTTTAAGTCCCTCCATATATCCAAGGACACTTTTTTCAAAAAGTTCGGGGTCTAATGTAAAAATTTCTTCAAAATATTTTTCCCTCTACTTAACCAAGCACACTTTCTCGGAAAATATTTATTCGTGGACGAAAATTTCACAAAAAATCCCTTCACTTATCCTAGGACACTTATCTTGAAAAGTTGACGGTCTGACATCAAATTTCTTCAAATAATTCTTCATATCTCTCTATATATCCAAGGACACTTTTTTGCATTTCACAACCAGAACACTTAAAATTTCTTTCGTACCCTTCCACGTAACCAAGGACACTTATACGCGGTTTTGCAACCACGAAGCATAAAAATATCTTAAAAAATTTTGGGAAAGATGCTCTGTTTACAAGCAGGTAAAGAGTTTTCCCAAAATCCGAATATTTTGAAAAACTGACATATGAACAATCGGGATACCCGATTTTCTTTTGTGGACGAAAATAAAAAACAGAATCGGGTTTCCCGATTGCTGTCCGTTCAAAATAGATCAAAACTTGATTTTGGCTATTTTATTTACCTGCTTGCAAAAAATAAACGATAGCCAATATAAAACCTTACGTCATAAGTGTTTCTCTTGCGATTTCAAACAATTTATGTTATAATGTTTTTGCAGTGGAGTGATTGAATAACGTGATAAAATTTTCGGCAGGTTACAATTTTATAAATCCGAATTTTGTTATTCAAAATATGGATGAGCCTAAAGAATGGGCTAATCCAATTTTTGCCGTGCTTCACAACTTGCTTTTGCGTGGCTGTCCTACATTTCCATCGTTATATTTACGTCAAGAATTTGGTGTCACCGGCAGTACCATAAATGATAAATATAGCCTTGATTTTGATAACTTGAATTGGGATAGTATAATACGAGGCGGAGACACATCTAATCCGGGCTTGTATTTTTATAGACACATTTTGCCTAAATATGTTCCACTTGCTGGTTCTTTTATTCCTGAATTTCCGGTTAGCGAGATTCTTCAAAATAAAAGTGATGCGCGCTTTAGACAGGTAGATTTTTATTCTCCTATATACAATACAGCCATAGAAATTGACGGTACACAACATAGTTATGGTGAACAGCAAGTTAAAGACATAACGCGAGATGAACTGTTTAAGCGTAATGGAATACAACTGATTAGAATCACTACAAGCGAATTGACTAATGAGTCGATAGTTAAAAATAAGTTAGCGGGAATTGAAAAAACTCGTCTTGATTTTATCAAGACCAAGCTTTCACAAATGGATACGGCATACTGTAGTGCTATTAGATTGCAGCTATTGTTATTGTATCTTTATGCAACGGAGAAGATAGAACTTTCAACCAATAAGCTGAATTTATACGTATTTGCTGATTTTAACACCTCGACTAATACCATTCAAGCTATATTAGATGACTTCTATATGTGGCTCAAAAATATAGCAGCATTACAACATATTACCATAACAAAACCCGTCATAAATCTTACTATATGTAAATCCGAGCAAGAGCTTATACATAGCAAAGCACTCAAAGTAGATATATCGTTAACAAAAGTTTATAGTGCCCCGAAGGAAAGTGATGTGTACTACATTCGCAACGATTATTTTCCTTTTAGCAAGCAAGACGATATAGTGCAAAATACAAACGCAATTTCTAATGCATATGAGTCGCCAATCGTAAAACGAAATTATTATCGAGTGGCTTGTGCTTCAATTGCTTATGACGTAAGTATTGAAGAACATAAAAACAACTTGCTTTATCTATTACGAAATATATCGAATGGTTCATATAAAGATTTTCGCGCCAATCAATTACAAATTATTACAACGGCATTAAATTGCCGCAGTGTAATCGGTTTATTGCCTACGGGCGCAGGCAAATCGTTATGTTATCAAATCACTGCCCTTCTAATTCCGTCAATGACCATAGTTGTTGAGCCGCTTAAACTGTTAATGTTAGACCAATATGAGCACTTGTGCGATAATCTTGGCATAAATAACTCTACTTATATCGATTCATCACATACCGAACATTTAAGCTTGTTTACGCAAGAGCAATCGCTTATTACGTTAGTATCTCCCGAACGGTTTTTTAGCAAGAAATTTGCCGACTCCGTTTCAAGCCCTGAACATAAAGGACATATAGGTTTTATAGTTATAGACGAGGCACATTGTTTGTCGGAATGGGGACACGATTTCCGCACGTCATACTTATGCCTTTCCCACAATTTGGCAACTATATTGCCGCCTGAAACATATTTGATGGCATTAACGGGCACAGCGTCTCCCAGTGCATTAAAAGATATTGAAAATGAGTTTTACTATTTCAAGCAAAAGGTCGTGCCTACAATTTCAGCGGAAACAATGCGGCGCGATAATCTTAATGTTGTAGTCAAAAGCTTTTCGGAACAATTCGATATGTACAACGCATTGTTCGATACTCTTTATAGAACATTAGCCGGCAGGGATAACAAAAAGACCCTCGTATTTACAAAGACTAAACGAGCTAGAACTAAAGACTTATGTGCATCCGCTTGTTTGTCTCTTTGTGAGCGGCTTTCTGAAGAATCAAAACAACTCACGAGCAAAAAAGTTGTAAATGTGTTTGCGGGCGGAGATGAAATATCGGATGATAAGAAAGAACGATTGCTTAACGATTTCAAAGGCGATACGGATTTGCGTGTTTTGGTAGCAACTAAAGCTTTTGGAATGGGCATTGACATTAACGATATAGCAAGAACTATACATTATGGCTTGCCTTCCTCAATAGAGGGGTTGTATCAGCAAATAGGTCGTGCCGGGCGTGATAGAGAACAGTTCACCCCTAAAAAGCCAGCGGAGTGCTACATATTTTTCAGAGAAGAAGATAAGAAATGGTATAATTACTTTTTCAACCGTTGCGGAGATAAAGAAACTACCATACAGCACGATATAACTATTCAAGAAATATTAGATAATCAAGACAACTTAAAAGAGTTGAATACAAACTTCTTCTTCATACAAAACGCTAATCTCGATGTTGAAACGGAATTGAAAGTTGTAGAAAGACTTCTTAAAGGGATACGTATTCGCAATGAGCATAAAGCGGATTATGTTGATTGTGCGACGATGTGTGATGTGCTATTGCGAGATGTAAACGATACGCATCTAAACTCGTTGCTAATGCCAAAAGGCAAGCTAACATCAAATGCTACAATTATATTGGAAAGAGCATTATACAGACTGTTTTTGCTTGGCGAAATAGAAATGTGGAACGTGGTTTACGGCTCGGATGTAATAAATCCGACTTATACTAATTTGCGTTTAACCGAATATAGCGAAGATAATAAACTTGAAAGATTGAAAAAGCATATCGAGCGATATGACTCGCGTGCAGAGGTTTTACCGTCTATTAACACCTTTGAAGAGAGAGCTAAGGCACTATTGGAATGGTCGTATAAAACTTTTTTATTGGAACGCATAAAGTCAATGAAAACGCTGTATGATTGGTGTTTGGGTTTTTCCAAAAGCACAGAGTTTATGGACAGTATGGAGTTCTATTTTACGTGCGACCCATTGTATTTGAAATTAACAGAACAAATACTTGAGTTAACCGATTGGTATGCTCCCCTCCGTAGAAATCCACAAGAGACAAAAAAGAGTATTGCCCGACTTTTGGAGGCTTATGAAAATAGAGATCCATTAAATTATGTCTCGGGCATTACTAGATTGCGACTCGGTGAGTTTTCCGATAGTGATGGCGAACGCAGGCTTAATATGAGTTTCGGTGGTATCAAGCAAATGTCGGAACAAATGCGAATGGAGTTATTTGTAGAAACGTACAAATTTCTTGATTCAAATATCGCTGACACATTTGTTGAAAAATGGTTGCGCTATATTCCCGAAGATGCTCGAAAGATATACGACTATTCACGCAATCCCGCCGCGGAGAACTTCATAATAATAAATTTTGCCAATGACTTTATTAAAGTAAAGGAGAAACTGTATGATAGATTACACAAAAATGGATAATGTAATCCAAAAGCTAGATAAGGGGGCTGATAGTGTTTTAGACTTGGCGCAAACTCAAGAGGATTTGCACAATGCTATCTCCGCTATGGAAAATACCGTTAATGCGATCAATTCCGTAAAAACGGAAATGAATAATCTTAAAATAGAAACAAATAATCGATTAGACGCGATTAAGCAACAACAAAACAAGCACAATAAGTTTATGAAAATTGGTGTTTTCATTGGTGTCGGTACAGCTATTATATCATGTTTGCTTTCAATCATAGCACTATGCATTTAGACAAATAAAGGAAGCCTTATTGAGCTTTTACTATGGAGCGATAAAATGACAGATTATTTATCTATTTTTGAACACTATAAAGACAGCAAAGAGATTAAGGATTTCATCGATGAAATAAAAAAGTTGAGATTGTATTATAATGCGCAACAGTTTGATGAAATGCAAAAGTATATCAATAGTTTAATGCAAAAGTATTGCGTGGAAACACTAGTATGGAATTCAGTTAATAATAATCCGCCAATAACTTATCAGCAATCTTATGTAAACGCGGAAAATTTTTTAATGGCGCAAGGATTTAAAGTTTTATTCTCAAAAGGGACTGATGTCAAAAAGCATTTGTCTCAAGAAGAAATTAATTTTATAGAATCTATTATCAAGCTTATAGTGTAAACTCTACAATAATTAAGGAGAAGAAATGGCTTTTGAAGATTTAAAATCGTTCCCTGTACCTCAAAAAATTATAGTCAAAGATATTGATGGGGACACACGAGTACCATATGAGCGCATTAAATCTTATGACGATAATGAGTACGAACTGTTCATACGCGAATGGGTCGTGTCATTAAATGATCGGTTTCAGGTGCGTGGATTCGGAGGCGCTGGAGATAAAGGAAGAGATGTTGTAGCCAAAGACGCTCAGGGGAAATTTTATTATTATCAATGCAAACATTACGATCATCCATTAACCCCATCGGATGTATATTCTGAATTTGGTAAACTTGTTTATTATACTTTTGTTGGTGAAATTCCACTACCGTGTGAGTATTACTTATTGGCCTCTCAAGATATTGGAGTAAAATTAAGTGACTTAATAGACAATCCTCAAAAAATTAATAAAGCATTATTAGATAATTGGCAAACTCATTGTCAAACGCGAATTTGTTCTACCCCAATACCATTGACTAGTGAATTAAAAAAGTATATAGAAGATTTTGATTTTGGCATTATCAAAACCAAAACAATGATGGAAGTTGTTGCTGAACATAAAAAAACGGCTTTCCACGCCTTTCGTTTTGGCGGTGGGCTCACTGTTAATAGGAATCGCCCTATTTCTGTTCCGCAAAGCACACAAGAAATTGAGACAAATTATATTAAAAAGATATTACTTGCAATAGCGGAAAAAGAGAGAAAGGAAAGTCTTTCATTAAGCGAAGTGGAAGAAAGTTTCCCGCAATATTTAGCGTCAATTAAAATGCAAAGAGAGCGATTCTTTTCCGCTGAAAATTTAAAGTTATTTACAAAAGAACATCTTCTAACCGATGAATATTTTATTGATCTTTGTAATGACATTTTTGATAGTATATACGATTATACAGAACAAACATTTTCTGACGGATATGAACGCATGAGCACGGTTTTATCCGAAGTAGCTAAGGTTGATTTACATCACAACTTATTAGTTAAATATGACCTAGTCAATCCTAGAGACCGACAAGGAGTTTGCCATCATTTAGCAAACGAAAGAGAGGATTTTGTATGGACAAACAAAAAATAGAGCTGTCTCAGCAAAGACTAATTTTGGAGCTGTCATTAATTTCAACTCTATATAAAAGCGGCAGCAAATTATCCATTTTGCAAATTACAGGTATCCTGAATAATACTCGATATTCTAATGAGTTTATTCGTATGGCATTGCAAAATCTTGTTTCTTATGGGATTGCATCAGTTGAGTTCTATGAAAAGCAAAAAACATTATATCAAATCTCAAAATTTGGAAAGTATTTCTTTGAAAAGTTATTACAAGAAAATAGTAATATCAAAAAATTTTCAGATAGCATAGGAGTAAACTTATAATGAAAAAGATGGTATTAACTAAATTAACTTTATCCGGACAAGGTAAACAAGATGCGTGTTTATCTTTTACGAATGGACTAAATGTGATATCTGGAGATTCTGACACTGGTAAAACATATGCTTTTCAATGTCTTGACTATATGTTGGGGAAAGAAACTCCACCCAAAGATATATTGGAAGCTCACGGGTATTCGATTATTACATTAGAATTTAAAGTAGAAAATGAATTCTATAGAATACAAAGAAAAATTGGCGAGAATAAATTTACGGTATTTCATAATAACGACACTAGGACTTTATCATATAAGCATGATCCTTATAGTACAGAAAATCTTTCAAGATATCTATTAAGTATCCTATCTGAGAGCAAAGACAACCTTTATGTCCGCACAAACGCGCAGAAGAAAATTCGCACTCTTTCTTTTAGGGATATGGTGCATTTATGCTTAATATCCGAGACAGATATTATTGCTGAAATTTCTGCATTTCAATCTATCCAATATACCGAAAAAACAGTTAGAAATTCCATTCTTAAATACATTATTACGGGACAAGACGATTCGACTTTAAAAGCCGAAAAAAATACAACCGAAGAAACAATCCGAAGAGCAGGTGTAGTTCAATTTTTGGAGAGAAAGAAAACGGAGATAGAACAAGATATCGCGGTAATTGAAAATGATGAGCACTTTAAGTTTTATATTAATGACTCTACTTTAAATGATGCAATTATAAAAATACAATCGCTTCGCAAAGAAATAGCAAACACTCAACATGAGTTAACAAAACTTAATGCAGAAATAACTAATTTAAAGAAAGTATGCGTAGAAGATGAAGCTAGTATTTCGGAATTTGAAAAATTAGAAGAGCATTATGCGGCTGAGCAAAACAAAATAGACATGATATCTTCATATGAGGATTTTGTTTTGCAATTGCCACAAGTGGCCTGCCCTTTTTGTAAACAACCTATTGACCCTAAAACCCTTAGCGATGAAGATATAGAAGGATTATATGAATATTGGGCGGTAACTCAACAGGATCTACAGGAAAAAAGAACGGAATTGTTACGTTCCATTAAAGATGTAGAAGAACGTTTGAGAAATAGTCTTGCAAGATTGCAGGAGTTAACTAAACATAGAGATCGACTTAATTCTGATATAAAAAATAGAGAAGATGAAATAAAATCATTTAGTGAAAGCATTGCTCAAATGCGTGAACTTGATGAAATGAAGAATACACTAAAATTGCTAAGAAAAGAATTGTTATCAGTTGTCGCAAGTATAGAAGAATATAGTAAAAAGGTTTTTAAAGAAAAAGAAAATTTATCGATGGTTGATAGTAGTCAATATGAGAACTATTGTAAAATTATATCCGATACATTAAAATGCTGGGGATTTGCAGAGAATCCACAAGTAAAGTTTGATCCTAATAATTTGGATTTAATCATAGATGGGAAATCAAGAGATACTTGGGGAAAAGGATATAGAGCATTCATCATGTCCGCAATGGCGGTTAGCTTGATGCGGTATTGTTCTCAGTATAATCGTTTACATCCTGGATTTGTCATAATTGATTCCCCATTGGTATCATTAAAGGAACGTAAAAAGGACGAAAATAACAAATGGATTGATTTATATATGGAAAGAAAAATGATTGCTGATATTTTAAATAAAGACTCACAAAATCAGGTTATTATTTTTGAAAATAAAGACTTAAAGTTCGACTTTGACTATAATTATATAGAGTACAATCATGAAGGCGATACATTAAACGGATTTATCCCTAAATAGTTCTATGTGCAGTATAAAACCGCACGTGTATCCCAAACTTCTCTTTATACATAAAAAGTTCAAATTCGGGTGATGGCTGCCCGCCAACGTAAGGCGCGCTCTAACGAGCGCGTTTTTGCGTTGGCGGAGGCGGAGAATAGGCAATGCGAAGTGCGCAAAGTAAAATAATTATATTTGATAAAGTTTAAATAAAACTATCAATTATAAAAAATATCAAGATATTTTTGCCGCAAGTTCGCTAGGCGCTCGGCGGAACGCCGAAGCCCGCCCGCGCAGTCCGCGGGCAATCCCTCCGACATAAGCCCCCAATTTAAATCCACGCGAAACAAATCTAACACTTTGTTGCGATATTTACTCAGTTCGATATATAGTTATAATTTAATCATACTTTTATCGGCGTTTGCGTTGACATGGGTAAAAAATATAAACGCGATAGCATATTTATTGTGGTATTCCAGCCATCCGATTTGTCATACCTTTTAAATTAAATTGGTCATGTGCTAAACACAAACATGCGGCTATTGAACTATAACCACATAACTTTTTTGAGCACAATTAACATATGGGCTGGAGTAAACAATTCTTTGTCCAATACCCCTATATTGTGCCGATAGCTCACCTACGGAACCGTTGAATAACTCATTATTGTTTTTATCCGTAACGATTATATTCATTTGACAGTATAAATTTTGAATACTTTGATCTAATGTCATTTTACCCTCTTTTCATTTTTTATTTAACCGAATGGCTGGAATCAAAATAACTTTAATTGCTCGAATTTCGGACCTTGCGGAAATTCGTGCAAGTACGCGAACAGTTTATTATTGTCGCAAATTATACTGGCTTCTTTACAGCGCTTTTCAAACAGCACTTGAAGCTGTGCGGCGTTGGGGCTCGCGACCTCGTACTTTCCGCCGTAGGTTCTTATGTACTTTTCCTTTAAGCCAACGAAATGCTTGTCGAGCTGTTCGTAAAAATATTCTCTATTCCCCTCGCGCAACGTCAAGCCCATTCCGAAGTTGATTATTCCGTACACGCCCGCATCCGCGCAATAGTCGATAATCCCGTTTATATTTTGCTCGGTGTCGTTTATAAACGGCAGTATTGGACAAAGCCACACTATCGTCGGCACGCCGTGGCTTTGAAAAGTCTTTAACATTGCCACTCGCTCGCTCGTCGTGCTTACGTTGGGCTCTATCTTTTTGCAAAGCACGTCGTCCGCCGTGGTCAACGTGGTTTGCACTACGAACTTGGTCTTTTCGTTTATCTTACAAATCAAATCGAGGTCGCGCAAAATTCTATCGGACTTGGTCTGCACGGTCATTCCGAAGCCGTACTTGTAAACAAGCTCCATCGCCCCGCGCGTATAATTCAACTTGCTTTCGAGCGGTATGTATGGGTCGGTCATCGCGCCCGTGCCAATCATGCATTTTTTGCGCTTGCGCCGCAGCGCATCTTCGAGCAGCTCGAGCGCATTACTCTTAACCTCAATATCCTCGAATTCGTGAGTAAAGCCGTAACACCGACTTCTCGAATCGCAATATATACAGCCGTGCGAACAGCCGCGGTAAACGTTCATACCGTTATTCGCCGACAATATTCCTTTGGCTTTTGTAAAATGCACTTATCTAATAGCTCCGCTTAGTCTAAGTGCATTATACCATATATTACAGACTTAGCACAAGCCCTAATTCAAAATCCACAGCGCCAAGTTGAGCGTTGTCGCAATGCTCAGCCAAATGGGATAAATAATCAAAATATATCCGAAAAGTATTTTGGTTTTGAAAATATCGGCGAGCAACAAAAATCCCGCAATAAGGTTTAGCAGTATTACGATATCGCCCAATAATAATTGTTTTAGGGTGAAAAACACCAAACACCAAAGCACGTTTAACGCGCCGTTGATTATCATTAAAACCACGGTGGATTTGGGTATATCCCCGTTTTTCAGCCAAATAAAGTTGATAAAGGCAAAAGCTATATAGATAGCCGTCCACACGATTGGGATAACGATATTCGGCACCCACTGCGACGGTTTAATCAGCCCGTTAAACCAATCCATACCGAGCCGCACGAATACGCTGCCCAAAACCGCTACCGATATTATCGCGGCAAACGAAATTATTATTTTTTTAGTTTGATTGTTTTTCATATAATTAAATATATTGAAATCCGCAAAAATTTATGCGCCCGCCGCCTTGGACGCCATGGACTTACGCATTAGCAATACACTTGAAAAACGGCTTTGTTCATGATATAATGACACCGACAAATCTTAACATATAAGGAATAATCAACATGGATATTTGGGAAAAAATGTACAACGCCGCAAAAGCGGTGCAAGGCGCGCGCGCCATATCCCCCACTATCGAAGTGGGAAGCGTTGCGGCGGCGATACTGACAAAAAACGGAAATATTTATACCGGCATTTGCATCGACACGGCGTGCAGCCTCGGTATGTGCGCCGAGCGCAATGCGATTGCAAACATGCTTACCAACGGCGAAAACGAAATCGACAAGGTTGTGGCTATCGTCGAGAGCGGCTCGGTCGGCGCGCCCTGCGGCGCGTGCCGAGAATTTATGATGCAGCTTTCCAAGGGCAGCGGCAATATCGAAATACTGATGGACTACGCAACCCGTAAAACAGTCCGCTTGAAAGAACTGTTGCCAGATTGGTGGTGCTAAGGAAAACTCTATGAGCAAAAAACTTTCGGAGATGACCTTGGAAGAGCTGTGGCAGCTGTTCCCCATAATCTTGACCGAACACACCCCGTGTTGGGCGGATTGGTACGCAGAGGAAGTGGCAACACTTAAAAGTATATTGCCGCCCGATACTGTTTACTGCCATATTGGCAGCACGGCGATAAGCGGCATTATGGCAAAGCCGATAATCGATATTCTTATTGTGGTTGATTCGCTCGACCGAATGAAACAAGCGGCAAGCCTTTTGCAAAGCCACGGATATATAGTTATGTCATCCGCCGAAAGCCGAATATCGCTAAACAAGGGTTACACCGAAAACGGATTTGCCGACAAGGTTTTCCACTTGCATATACGCCTGAAAAACGATACCGACGAAATTTATTTTAGGGATTACCTAATCACCCACCCCGATATTGCCAAAGATTACGAGCAGTTAAAGCTGGGCCTGTGGAAGCAATACGAGCATGCCCGCGACGGCTATACCGAAGCAAAATCGGAATTTGTAAAAAAATACACCGCGCTTGCAAAGCAAAAATAGTCGAGATTTTTATTATTCTTTTGTTATATACTTTACTTACACTGTGAGGTAGAAAGTGCAAGAACAAATCGAAGCGGTGCAACGCATGCAGGAATATATCGCAGAGCATTTATCGGAAGACATAACGCTTGCCGATTTAGCCAAGGCGGCAATGTTTTCGCCGTGGTATGCGCGGCGAATATTCCTCGAACATACAGGGCTCACACCGTCCGATTATATTCGGCGGCTGCGGCTCAAGCATTCGGCATTGCGGTTGCGCGACGAAAAGGTAAACGTTTCGGACGTGGCGCTCGACTTGGGATTCGGCAGTGTGGACGGATACACCCGCGCTTTTGCGCGCGAGTTCGGGTGCAATCCCAAGCAGTACGCCTTAAACCCTACCCCTCTTACCCTGTTCAATCCTTACGGCGTAAAATACAAGTATATCGCAAGGAGCAACAAACCAATGCAAAACACAAAAAATATTTTTATCAAGGTCGTATTTAAACCCGAACGCAAGGTCATACTTAAACGCGGCAAAACCGCCACCGAATACTGGACGTACTGCAATGAGGTCGGCTGTGACGTTTGGGGAACCCTTTCCAGCATTAAATCGATTAGCGGCGAGCCCGTATGTTTGTGGCTGCCCGACAAATATATCAAGGCGGGCACAAGCCAATACGTTCAGGGCGTGGAGGTTTCCGCCGAATATAAAGGCGCCGTTCCCGACGGGTTTGACATTATCACCCTACCCGCCGCCACCTACCTTATGTTCCAAGGCGAACCGTTCGCCGAGGAGGATTTCGGCACAGCTATTCAAGAGGTGCAGGAAGCCATCAAAAAATACGACCCGTCGACTATCGGCTACAAATGGGACAACCAAAACCCGCGCATTCAATTAGAGCCTATCGGCACGCGCGGATATATCGAGCTTTTGGCTGTCAAGTAATTTATTCACTCGCAATTTCCTCTATACAAAAGTCGTTGCAGTTATGCGGCGGCTTTTTGCATTGCCAAAATATGTTCTTGACAAACGCCTGTACTTTTTATAAAATGAATATATCATGGAAGAGCGCGAAATTACCGACAAAGAACTATACAAAAGAGTTAGGCGCGTATTAAAAGCGACGCGGGGTCAATATTGGCTTGTGCTGTTCGGCGGTGTATTGTTTACGATAGTCGGAGCGTTTTTAACGGTGGGGCTGCTATGTTCACTGAATTCGGCAATTGTACCTGCGCAAATAATAATGTTTTCTATACTCGGCATTGCGTCGTTGGCGTTCGGCATACCGTTGACAATTTATGCGCTCAAACGGATAATTCCGTATTTTTGTGATTTGCATGTACTTAAACACGGAACAGTTTCTACCGCGCGAATAGCGGGAAGCAATTCCATTACCATCCAAGGACACTATGCGTGGAGAAAGTCAAATTTCTATTCCTTTGACATTAGGTTTTACGACGAGAACGGCGAAAAACGTTACAAAACCTTGCATTACTACAATCAAACTCAATATAAATATATTCAAAAAATACGTACCGTCAAAATCAAGCACCTTGACGGGCGCGCGGTAATTATTGAGGATATGCCGGAAAAGTAGTAATTATCATTTGCAATAAAAAACCGTCAATACTAATTTGTATTGACGGTTTTTATTTATCAAAATTTATGGGATTTAATCGTTATTTCTTACAAGCTTATAGCCCATTGCGGTAATCTCGCTGTACAGCCTATCGAGATCCATATAGTCGTAAGCGTAGATTTTGCTTAAATCTTTCAGATCTGCGTTGTCCTTGTAATGTTTTTCGTCTAAAACCTCGTCGGGGTACAGTGTTTTATATTTGTACTCTATAAGCTCTTTCAGCCCATAGTATGTCGTAAGGCAAGCGTGCTGTCTAAGCGCGGTGTCCTTGTGCGGCATTGACTTGACGATATTTCCGTTTTTGTCTATCGACTCTACAACCTTGATATCCGATTTTTTCATTTGCTTGTAATCGTACAAAATATAAAGCGCGTTCCACCGAGAATGTTCTATAAATGCCAAAACATTGCTCGATTCGGTATTAAAGAAAAATGAATAGTCGTCGTAATGCGTTGCCCTGCCGCTATTTACGTAGTATTTATTGAACTCTTCTTCGGTTATGCCCAAATCGTTTTCGTCGCGCTTTTTAACCATATCGAATCCCAAAAGGTTTAGCTTGAACGGCAAATTTAACGCGTGGTACAAATTCGAGTCCTGCTCGATATTCGGAAGCTCGCCCCACTTTTTGAGCATATAATCTTTTCTTTGCGGCTCGTCGAGACACTTGTTAAGAATACTGCTTTGCTGTAACGGCGATAAATACTTATCCTCGTACACCTTTTTCAGCCATTCGGGCGGATTGGCAATACGGCTATACAGCAAATTGATTTTTTGCGCCAGCTCGGTTAAATCGTCGTTAATTATATTTTCGTGAGTATAAAGCTCTTTTTCGTCGCCGAAATAGATAATTTTGTCGCTGAGCTCATTTAGCTTTTCGCTGTTACTATTCTTGGCTCTTACAAAAATACGGTAATTATCGTTTTCGTCAAGCATCCGCATTATAGTTTGAGCATACGACGCGTCTTCCAAATCGGCGTCGAGCGATACGATAAAGTATGTAAAGCTATCCTTATGAACAAACGACCTGAACGCCTTTTTTGCGTCGACGGAATTGCTGTAAAGCTGATCTATATCCAACTTGCATATTTCATCCGGCTTGGGGAAATCGCAATCGGAAAACACTTCGTCAAACTCATACTGTATCCGCGAAAAAAATTCGTTGTGCAACGCCTGCTTATCACAATCGTAAATATGGTATTTTACGGGATGGGTAGCAAGCTTGCCTTTGTGTTCGTGCGCAAACTGAAACTGCATAGCGCACATTCTGAAAAGCTGATAGTTCACCTTGCCGAACCCGACAAACACTATATGTATATCCTTGTCGGGCTTTAAAGAGAAATTGTCGTTGTAGAATGAGCGCGGAATATATTTGGTTATAGGGTAATCCACTACGAACTTTCTTGCCATCAATTCATATTTACTGAATCCCGATATATATGTGTTTTTAATGTTATCGGCCTTGGCTATGAATTTTTGCTTGAGTATCTTCATTTCCTGTTGGTTTGCCTCAAGATATATCCTTATATCCACATCGCGGGGTAAACCTATAAACGCTTCGATTACGTTAGTATACGATTGGTTCGCGTCTTTGAAAACAATTATATTATACGTGCCGTGCTTCAATTTCCGCGCCAGTTGTTTTGCGACCAACGGCATGTTCAAAACCGATATGCCCTGCTTGAGCAAACCGATAAATCTTTGATTGGAAACGTTAACGCCCAAAAGAACTGTGTTTTTTGTGTTTTTAATATACTGAATCGACGACTCGGTATCGCCTACCACAATATCACAGCCTTTGTGAAGACGGTACTTTACCTTGCAAAAATTGCCGATACGCTTGCTGAAAAAGCTCGCCACACTCAAAACCACCGTTATTCCGCCGATAATAAACGCCAGTACAAAATCGGCATAATACAGCGGGTACGCTGTGCAAATGGGCATCAACATCGATTTGACTACTTTGAACTTCATTACGTCCAACGACGTGTATATAAGCGAGAAGCAAGAGAAAAAGTCCATTTGCGAGCCGTTATACACTTCCGCCGTAACGTGCAGCAAATATATAATCAAAAACGTCGGCGCAAGATAAAACAAGTTGGTCTTGGTTATAAAATCGCCGTTACGTTTTATCGAACGCACCGCCGTCAGCACAATAACCGCCGCCATCAAAATAGACGCCAACAAATAAACTATCCCCAATGCCAAATACATAATTTCACCTGCCGAAATTAAAACACTTTTACATAAAAATTGTACCATATACTCCTATATTTTGCAAGCCTAATAAATAAACTTACTCCATCGTTTGCGCCGACTAATTTAATCTTGCGGCAAATTAGACGCCATATTACAAATTGACTTGCCCGCAACAATATGCTAAAATATTTTTATGACTGTCGCCGACCTTAATATTGTCAATTACTGTCACCGCGGCTGCAAGCCGTTGCTTAACGTAATGCGTTTACCAAAAGCGCAAGCGTTTGCGCTTGCCGCAAAAATGGCGGAGCAAAACAAGAACACCACCGCGTTTTACAGGTTTGCCGATTTCCAAAACTATTACCCCGCGCGGCTCAAAACGGACAAGCTGTTGCGTGAACGCTTTATCGCGCTCGGCGGTAAACCGACACAGCAGCACCCGCTATCTTTTGTATTGAACGGGAGCGAATATTTGAACGCTTGGTTCGATAACGGCATATTCACAAAATTTCCGCTATCTGTATTGGACGAGGATAGCGCAAGCTTCACCTACGGCGACAGTATGTCCACACTCGCAAAGCGCGGCGAAATAACCATGCTTACAAAAAGCATGCTGCTCAAAGAAATAGCCGATTTTAACGGAACGTTAGACGAATTTTTGGCAACCGTCGCAGAACAATACCGCTATATAGAAGTGCAGGTTTGGAACGACGATTGTTTGGGATTATAAGTAAATTATATAAAAACGCCCATGTAGGGCGTTTTTTATTGTCACCTTTTAACGCTGCGGATTTTTTCTATAATTGCGACCGCAATTATTATCGCAACGATATAGCCGAGCAAATATAATATATGCGGATATATGCAGCTTGCACCCGCGGTTTGAAGCTCGCTCGCAATAAGCACCGAATGCCCGAACGGTAGCAGATTTATAAATGTTCCAAACCCGCCGCCAAACAAGGAAATAGGCATAAACACTCCGCCAAAAATACCGGTGAGCGAAATGAATATAGACGTAATCGGCCCCGTTTGCTTTTCGTTGCCGCTGAGAGCGCCTATCAAAATACCGATACTAACGTAAAGCGCCGCCGACGGTAAAAGGTACACAATGCTCAACACGAAGTTGGCGTAGAACGGAAAGCCGAAACAAAGCGCAATCAAAAAGAACAAAACCGTTTGAACAAGCACCACGGGAAATGCCGAAATAAAAAAGCTGATATAATACGCCGCCTTGCTAATCGGCGCAATGTTGATACGGTTTATAAACGAGCTGTTTTTGTCCGACGAAATTTGCAGCGCCACAAACAAGCTTGTAAACGTAAAGCCGAAAACACATATTCCGCTCGCGTAATTTTTAATTTCGAAATTGGGCGGAACAAAATCCAAATTTGTAAAAATCAACTGCATAAGCAACAGCATTACCAGAGGAAAGCCCAAGCAAAAAACCAAGCTTAACGGCTCGCGCAGCATTTCCTTTATATTCCTTTGCGCCAAAGTCAAACACTTTTTCATTGTTCTTCCTCCGCCAAACTCAAAAAAGCATTTTCAAGAGTGTCCGTTTCGGTCATCTTTAAAATCTCGTCGCGCGTGCCGATAGCTTTCATTTGCCCGCGACTGATTACGCCGATACGGTCAGCCAAAAACTCGACTTCCTCCAAATAGTGAGTGGTGAGTATTACGGTGCGATTGCTTTTCAGCTCGCTTATTATATCCCACAACACTTTGCGCGACTTGACGTCCAGTCCGAGCGTAGGCTCGTCGAGGAACAGCACTTGGGGCTCGGTTATCATAGCGAGCGCAATGCTCACCCGCCTAACCTGTCCACCGCTCAACTTTTTACACCGAACGTTTTCTTTTTCGCGTAGCCCGAATTTTTCTATAATTCCGTCTATCTTGTCTTGCTTGTTTTCTATGCTGTACAGCGACGCCATAAAATAAAGATTTTCGCGCACGGTCAGGTTCTTTGCGACAGCGCTCTCCTGCGGTGAAATGTTTACGATTTTGCGCACGCTTTCACGGTCCTTAATAATATCAAATCCGTTTACCGTAACCGTGCCCGCCGTCGGCAAAAGCGAGGTGGACAAAATATTGATAAGCGTTGTCTTGCCCGCGCCGTTAAGCCCGAGCAGAGCAAAACACTCGTTATCATTAACTTCAAACGACACGTTGTCCAGTGCGACAAGCTTGCCGTAACGTTTGCTTACAAGCCCAATCTTAATCATTTTCGCCGCCGTCCTTTGCCTTGAATATCGCTTCGGCAAATTTAAGGTAATCGTCGTACTTGGCTATGGCAATGCCGCGCTCGACGTCGCCCAAAAGTATAAGCGTGTCGCCTTCATTCAAACCGAAAACCTCACGCGCCTGCTTGGGAATAACAATCTGCCCCTTGCTCGTCATTTTGGTCGTCCATACGTATTTGCCCTGCTCACCCATAAGTGCTAACTCCTTTTTTGTATTTATGTCTTACTTTTCTTACTCGTCTTACCGAATAATACCACGCCGCGACAGGAATGTCAATAGTATAAACAAAAAGAGAGCAATTTTACTTGCTCTCTTGTGAGTAGGATTTATATATCACGGTCGGAAGGTACCCGACGCTCACAATCGTTATTATACGCCGTTGATTAGTGTTTGTCAAGTGAACCTTTAATCTCGTTGGCAAGCGCGAGTACGGCAAGCCACTCTTTGCTTGTGCGGACTGCCGATACGTTCCACAAATCGGTACCCTCTAACGCTCTAAACGATTTTGACAAATTTACAGACAGCGCGTATATTTCTTGCGTTATATACTTAGCATCTAACAAGGCATCAAGCGTTTTGGGGTGTAAAAAGCTAATGCTGTCTGAATCGAATTCCTCGAATATATGGTAACCTATATCGTCGTCGCTGCTATCAAGCAAAAACGTTCCGCAGTGACTTAACGTATCGCAGTATAACTCATACTTCTCTTGAACGGTTATTTCTTTCATTATAATTTAAGCGCCTTTAAAAATTCGACCAGCTCGCCGGCGTCGCCGTGCGGGAATACGGAAATATCCAAGTCGGGTTTGTTTATAAGGCAGTCGGTAATCAAAAACACTTTCATGCCGATTTTGGCGGCGGTCATATCGTCCGACGTGTCGTTGCCTATCATAAGGCACTCCTCGGGATTAACGCCCAGCTCGGTTGCTATATCTATGTAGTATTCGGGGCGGGGTTTGCAATATCGGCTGTTTTCGTACGAGGTGATGAACGAAAAATCGTCGGGATTAACGCCCGCCCATTCGGCGCGCTTAGCCTGCGCTTCGATGGGGAATATCGGGTTGGTGGCAAGCACTACCGGCACACCGTGAGCCTTTGCTGCTTTTACCGCCATATTCGCCTTTTCGGTAAACCCGCAAAGCGATTTTATCTCGTCAAAGCCGTTAGCATAACACTCGTCGAATATCGGCTTTATCTCCGCCTTGCTTTGACCGAACTCCGCTTCGAACACCCGCCAAAAAACGTTCTCGTTGGTGTCCTCGCCTTTGTTTTTGAGCATGGCAACCGTGCCCTTCCACACGCAGTCTACAATGCGCTTGGGGTCATTGCCGTGTATTGCATGGCACTTTGCCAGCGCCTCGAAGTATTTGGCGGTAAACTCGTCTTGGTCGGACGGTAACAGCGTTCCGTCTAAATCGAATAAAATAGCTTTAAGCATAAGTATTTCCTCTAAGCAAAATTATACCATACCGCCCCGCCGCCCGCAAGCGAAAATTACTTTAATTATTATCGTTGTTTTGTTTGTTTTCAAACGCGGCTTTAAGCGTTCGGTACGTCAACAAGTACATGACAATATCAACTATTATACTTATAACAAGCGACGTTATGACGCTCGCCCATACCCCTGTCATATTTGTCGAAGGCTCATGCATAAGCAACTGTATTTCAAATACAAGTGTAACAGTGCTTACAAACAAAATAATTATGCCGACGCTTACCGCAATATTTTTATGCTTGTCAAAACGAGAAGCGACGATACACGCAATAGGAATAATGTATAAAGTGACGGATACTATTAACGTATATAACAAAAACTCAATAAAATACGGCCATTCGGTTCGAAGCGACAAAAACATTTGGCCTACCGATTTCCATGCAAAAGCGCATACGCAGGAAAGAAGCAAAAGAGCCGTGGCGAAAATAAAAATCAAGAACGCGCAAATTTTAGCCCAAAGCCATTGATTAACCGATTGCAAATCACCGGCTTTTTCCAATTTCAAAGCAAGACTCTTGGAAAAAGATATGTATGCAATAGTTACGCCGCGCACTAAGAATGCAAACGCAACTATAATAAAAAAGCCGATAGCTACCATAGGACCGGTCGCTTCCACCTCGTTTCTATCGAACACCATGATTACACACGCGAGTGCGCTCATCACCACAACCGCTATCGCATACGGCCACAAGCGGCGCATGTATTGTTTTAATTCATATAATAACTGTTTCCCGAACATATAGGTTACTGCTTTTGTGCGTAAATGTAGGCGTTTAATCCTCCGCCGAATTTAAAAGATAAACCGTTTCGCCGTCCTGTATATATGCCACCAATTTATTTATCAGCTTATAGGTCAGATGGTACGAATATATGCTGCGCGAATAATGCCCGTCTATTACGACGCGGTGCCCGCCGAAAAATATCGACGCATAAAACGACGCGTCGGTCACTTCCTCCAAATCGTCGTAAAGCACCTTGCTCGATTTGAGCAGCTTTTTAAAACGTTTATACGAGACTAAGTTATAAATCAAATGCGGCAAAAATATAACGACGGCGGCGCCGTATATCGGCAAAACAATCAATAAAAAGTTATCTATTTCCACGTCCGCGCACGCAAAATATATACCTACGATAGCGAATATCACGGTAAATAATATCAAAAACGTTAAAGCCGTCATTATTCTCCCGAAAAAGCTTTCGGACGTTATATCCCGCTTCATTTTGCACCTCCCGCAACTTTAATCAAATTATATCACAAATAAAATGCCTTTGCAAGTACGGCACAACACAAAAGCCCGAACACGTATATGCGTTCGGGCTTTTATGATCAAGCCGATAAATTGTAATATTTTTATTAGCCTTCGTAACGGTCGAGGTTGGCGCGAATCGCTTGGATAAGGCGCTTTTCCGCCGCGATTTTCGTGTCGCGCGCGACCTTGGTGCAAACGGAAGTGCTGTACAGCTTGGACAAATCGTCCACAAGGTTTTTAAGGTGAACGGTGTCGAGGATTTTGACCGAGCCGCAAACCTCCTCCGCCGAGGCTTCCGAAGTGTTGGGGACAGTAGTGCCGAGTGTGTTCTTTTCCATAAAATATATCTCCTTTAAATAAATTTCCACAAAATTATTGCGCTATAATGTATATGTCCTAAACACTCGTAAGTTGCATATTTAATTAATAAATGCAAAAAAAGAAATATTGCTTGCGCAATATTTCTGTCTGCATATTTATTAGATTGATTAGTACAATCAAATAAATTGTGTTACATTTCGAATATACTTATAAATCTTTTCGGGTTTAACGTTCGCGTTTTCCATATCGATGTTTCTTACCGAATAAATTAGATTCATCGGCATTACATTTTGCCGTACCGAATATACGTAAGCGTTTAATATTTCCGCCGTGATTACCTCATACGGAAACGACAGCCCGTTAGTGCCCATTGCGCCTATTACCAGATTGGACGCTATATCGCCAAGCTCCGCGCATTTGTTGAATACTTGAAGTATTATTATTCGAGAATCGATTCCTTCTACGTCGTCCAAATCTTTGCTGACGTAATACGATTTACTTTTAACCGAATTACTGACTAACATCAATCTCACAGAACGCCCGTCCGGAATGGGAACTTTAATGTGAACTATGTCGCCGTACTGCATTGGCAAATCGGGTGACAAGTGTTTTAGCTGTGACATTTTTGCTTCGTTTATTTCTTTTTGCAAGAAGTCAATCGAAACATTATATTCGTCGTTTAAAAATTCACACACATACCGAAGAATACCTTTTTTCGACGATAATTTTAGCTGAGAAGTGCCGTCAATGCCCATTGCAAACACGGTCTTTTCAAGATCGACGGTATTGCTCTCAATCAAATACTTCATGTTCTGCTGAAAATCGCCCTTAATCATGGTGAAATAATGCTTCTTGCTGATTTCGGCACTATAAATCCTTGCGTCCGCTTTTAACTCGTCTAATAATTCGGAAAAGTTTTCCTGTTCGAAGTCTACGGTTTTCGCTTGAACGTTTTGCAATAAATAATCGTACTCGTCTGTAAGCTCTACGCG
This sequence comes from uncultured Clostridia bacterium, assembly GCA_947178255.1. Lineage (GTDB taxonomy): Bacteria > Bacillota > Clostridia > Christensenellales > Pumilibacteraceae > Anaerocaecibacter. The sequence continues at coordinate 23,596 of CAMWXP010000005.1, forward strand.
TTGTTCGGCAATTGTTACAGGAAGTATCTTTTTGTTATACTTGATTGCCAAATTAACTTCCTTGGAAACATGAATTGAGCGTTGGCTTTCGTTTGTGAGTATCAACAAAAAAGATTCACAGCTTTTAATCGCCTTGGTTATTTCGAAAGCAAAATTCTGTCCAAGTGAAACGTCCTCGGGCGCAATCCAAGTTTCTATATCGTTTGCTGCCAAAACTTCTTTCAGCTTTAATGCGTATTTATGATCGGGATCGGATTTATGACTTATAAATATCATGACTTATTCAGCGTCGTACGGCGCCCTCCAACTTTCACCCCAACGGGTTACGGACATGTCTGCATCTATTAATACCTTATCGTTTCCGCCGGGCAGCTTTGAAAAAACAACGCGCGTACCCGCTTGCCCCTTGCAAACATACGACTCATTCGGATGTATAACAAACAAATCGCCCGACTCGAAAATCAGTTCTCTTTTCTCGTTGATAAGCAAAACCTTTAAACAACCTTCGATAACGTAATTGTATTCGTCGTTAAACGAATGCAAATGCGGCTTTTCGCAAGTGAATTCTTTATATTCGGTAATACCCATCTCGTAACTGTCCGTATGTATAAAATCAGACTCTGTAGGTTGTTTAAGATTACCGCAAAGATATGTCCTATGCGCGTCGACAAGTCCTTTATCGATTTCCGCCTTTTTTAAAAATTCCATAATATCCCTCAATATCGTTTAGCTGAATTTTATCATAAAAAAGCGATTCTTTCAAGTGAATTTTGCAGTAATTACAGAAAACTCTAAATAATCGTCAAACACTTCAACATACGTAGAATAACACGACAAACTTACAGACATTAAGAAAAACAGTAAACAACAATAGAATGTAATTTCTATTGTTATGCGCAAACCGCATTTCTTATTGCGCGCGATATTTTTCGGCAACAATCTTTTAGCTCGCCTTTTGAAAAATTTTTTTCGCCTTTCGCGTCCTTTCGGGTATTGACAAATTATATTCGGCTTGCTACAATGCAACTACAACACGCGAAACCGCGGAGAAAACAAATGAAAACAAAAATAGTAACCATATTTACATGTGTAGCACTCGCACTTACTTTGACAGGTTGCAGTGCGCCGCCGTCGGGACCAGAACCTACGCCGCCCGAAACGGGAACGACTATAACCACCACCCCGCCTACCGAGGGAACGACAACACCGCCTAATACGGAAACGCCCAAACCGACGGAAACTGAAACCCCGCCTAAAACAGAAGTAAGCGAACCGCCGCAAACATCGACGACACCGGAAGAAGTAACAAATACGGACACCCTTCTTCGCTGCACGGCAAACAGCCTAAACGTGCGCAAGGGCGCGGGAACGTCGTACGCGATAGTAGGCACGCTCGACAAAGGCGATATGGTAATGCCCGTAAGCAAAGCGGACGGCTGGTACAAGATTTGGTACTTGGGCGGAAGCGCTTACATATCGGCTTCGTACGTTGAGGAAGCAACGTTTATAAAAGCCAACGACAAAATCGAGCAAGTGATTGCCGAAGGCAAAAAGCTTCTCGGTATTCCGTACGTATACGGCGCGCAACGCTATCACTTTGGCAACGGCTCGCTAAACTCCGCATATGACGGCAAAAGCTACGACTGCTCGTCGCTTATGCAATACATATTCAAAATCGGCGCTAACGTCAATCTTGCCATGACCTCGCGCGAGCAAAGCCTGCAAGGCAAAGAAATTTCACGGCAAGACATCCACCGCGGCGACCTGCTGTTCTTTACCAACGCGTCTAGGTTTAACAATACCGGGCTGGAACGCATAGGGCATGTGGCGCTTTATCTCGGCGAGAACATTATATTACATACCGCATCCGATCACGCCGTTATTGAGCCCATTAGCGCCACGCGCAGCAGCTACTTTATAACCGCCCGCCGCGTGATAGACTGATATTAAAAAAGCCATTCGCATAAAAATGGCTTTTTTTCGTTTTAGCAATCGAAAACTAAAAAATTTTTATATTTTCAATAATTCGCTTGCCATTTCTATTATCCTGCGACCACTCAATCCGATTGTATTTCTATTCAATTTATTCTCACGCATACTTACGATTTGCTTTAACCAATATTTATGATATGATTGAGTGTGCTTATATACAGATAGACGGTTTGAGCAAGTAGATACGTTTTTCCAATTAGTGTGCGCCTTATCTACTTTGTCGTACCAACTATACGAAACGAACCACGACGCGCTCATTGTGTTCAAGTACATGCCGCCGTCCAATAAAGCATAAGACATAATTTATTACTCCTTTATGAAATCGTATTGTACCGTATAAATTATATCACCGTCGTATCCTAAAAGTAATCCGTAAACTTTTTAAGTCAAAATCCGCGCACGCATAAAGTCGCATTACGCTTCGTTTACTTACACAACTAATAAATATTATTTTTCGGAATACTTTATACTGCCGATTTTATTCGCGCGCAAATCGGAATTCCATAAACCGTCGTTGGCGAATCGCACACTGTATAGCGGCGTTTCCGAAATAAATTCTCCACACAAGCGTAAATACACGTCGTACTTTCCGCTTTCCAAATTCAGTTGGGTAGAATATTCGAGTTTGGTATCGCCCGCAAAAGTGCCGACGAGCTTGGAAAAAACAACGTCCCCACTCTCGCCCGTTATAATAAGCTGAGCGTTTTTCTTTTTATTCAAATTCCCGAAGCCTACGTTTTGCAGCATCAATTCAATATTCAACTCGTCGAGTTTATTTGAATACTTAAACGTCGAATTTTTGAGCACGAACCGATACCCCATGTGGTTTTGAATATAATCGAACGCGGTTTTGCCGTAATACAAACTATCCGTTCCGCAATCGCGCGTATAATAACTGTTTTTCCATTTATCGATTACATTGTTGTTCCACTCGATATTCAGATAACTCAAATTTATTTTGTTCATTTCGTGCAAGCACGTTTCTATATTGTGCAGCGGACTGTCTGGTATAACCACCTCGCCGCCGTACGGCAAGTGGTTTGTTTGCCTGCTCAAAAATTCGATATCCCGCGCTCTGTTCGTATAAGTCCCCAAATCGCTGTCCGAACCTAAATACCCGTCGTTATACAGCCCGAGACGGTAAGCCGTTTCGTTTGCGCCGATTGTGTGATTTTCCGCATCGTTCGGAGTAATGCCAAGATAGTCGTAAATCATTTTCGGGGTGCGGACAAGCACGGGTACGTTTGTCGCACTATCTAAAAACTTGTCGATAATCGGGGAAATATTTTGCGCGTTGGCAATCGCGCTGGAATGCATCTCGCCCCACGGCCCGATTAAGCCCGCTTCTATCGCCGTAATCGTACTTTCATAACCGTTGAGAATAGGGCACACTTGTTCGATATGCCGCAAAATATTTTGCAACGAAGGCTCCTTATCTTTTGCGCCACCGTACGACGGATCGTAGGCAAATCGCACGACTGCGTTTTTATCTTGATTTTTAAGAAACGAAAGCAAATCGTTTAAACCGTCCAACGCCACGGGCGTGAGCGGTTTATCAGTATCGCCGTTTACCGCCGCCGAAAACGCGCTTATATCGATACGCAAATGATAAAGCTGCGTAGCGGCGTTAATTATATTGGCGTTGTACGACGCGCCATTTTCAGTCACGCGCACGTAAATCGGACGGTAAAACCCTTGATCGGGATTGTCGATTTTTTCGGTGCTTTCCGCATAGTTTAATTGCTGAACGTAGCTTTTTGTGTTCGCCTTCGTCCCGCACGCCGAAAGGAACATGCACGCAAAAACGGCAACCAACACTATCAATGCTAAAATGTTTTTCTTAGTTTTCATAAATACTATTTTAATCACTTTACCGATATATGTCAATAAAAAAGACACGCCGTAACGTGCCGTGTTGTTTAAGTTAACACTAAAAACATATAATGGATTTTTTATACGGTTTCAATTTGCGCCTTAATAAAAATTATTGAAATCGATAAATCATAAATATTTAATGCCCCGTTCTCTATTCTGCCGTCTTTGGCAAAAAACTTTATAATTTCTGTGTACTTTTCTTTCTCTTGCACAGAAAGCTCGCCACTATATACAACTTCGGCAAAGCAATCGAAATCGGCACAATCCAAAGCATTGCAAACCGTAAAGTAAACTTTTTTGCCTATTTGTTCGGCAAAGTTTTTAAGCTCTTTGATTTTTAAATCGAACTCATCAAGAGTAATATCGTGATATTCGCCGCAGGCTATATCATTTCTATAAACTTTTATAATAACAGTGTCTTTCATAAATGCTCCTAACGCAATGATTTAATACTTTTATTATATCTTTTTTGCGAGTACACGTCAATAAAATCTAGCATAGTCATTGTGGTTCGACTATGCTTGAATTAGTTAAGATAGTGGGACTGCCCGCGGAAATCGCGGGCGGGCTTCGGCTACGCCGAGCGCCTAGCGAACTGCGCAACAAGCTTAACGATACAATGTGTCAAATACGCACTGTATAAATATATCTAAATATTATACACCGCCTCGTCAAACAAATAGCCGTCCTTATTGCTGCGCACTCCGTATGTAGTTCTTTTTGCCAAATCGAATAATTTGTTCGCGTCAATTCCGACACATTTGTCTATCGATAATAAAAATTGTTGCGCACTGGGATGGAACGTAGACGTAGTTACAAACATACCTTTTGTTCCGCCTTTTGCGCTTAACGCACCATAAAATTCTCTAACTTCCTTTTCGGTAATCTGCGCATTTCTACGACACTTCCCCTGTATCATAATTTTTTCCGTAAACCCAAGCTCGTCTACCGTATCGATTACAACATCTATTCCGCCGTCGTTGACACCTCCGACAATATCGCAATTTATAACATCTCTTCCCGTGAGTACAAAATACTTTTCAAGTAAGCTCGCTATAAATTTCTCGAAAAATTTTCCTCCGCAATCGCAAAGCCGTTCGATAAAAATATGTTCAAAAGTTTCTTCATTTACAGGGTGTTTCGGGTAAGTCTTTTTTGCTATTTGCGCAGCTAGCGAGTATTTGCCATCGTCCAAAATTACATTAGCGTCATCTACGAGCTTGCGCAATACATTTCCCGCTAATCCTTTTAAAGCGTTATCGTCATCAATCGTCGGTGTTTTATCTGTTTGAAAATATTTTTGCAAAGCAGTATATAAATCTTTCTTTGTATAAGCCCTTTTCCCTAAAAAATTCAGTATTGCGTTTCGGCATCTCTCTTCTTTTACTACTACTGCCTTTTCTTTTAAAAGAGAATAGTAATTGTTTGTTTTGACTATTGTACCATTTGTAATCATATCTGTCAAAACAGTGCCTATGTAACTACGTATTTTATTACATTTTGAGTTACAGGATCGATTTTGCTTTTCTTTATCAGAAAAGCCATACATATCCAATACCCCTTCTATAACTTGCTTACGCGTCTCGGCCTTATTAAAAGAAAGATAATCTAAAATCGCAGCTAAAACTTTTTGTTTTTCTTCACTTGTAATTGCCATATTTTCCCCATTTGTTTCTAATATACAAAAACCTAAAACGAGCTTCGTTTTAGGTTTCGTTTGGTGGAGATAGTGGGACTCGAACCCATGACCTATGCGTTGCGAACGCATCGCTCTACCAACTGAGCTATATCCCCATGAACAGTTTATAGTTTAGCACAACAAATTTCATTTGTAAAGTAAAATCGCGGGGATTTTTTCGGTTTTACTTTTTGCTCTTTCGCGCTCACTAATGTATCTTTTTGCTCTTTCCGTCCGCTATTTCGTATGCGTCGCCGTAAAAATGTTTAGTGCCATCCTTATCTATTAATATATAGGAGTCGTTAGGCAAGCCTATCATTCTCTTTCCCATAGACATAGGCAAAATATAATCCTTGGCTATGTCGAAGTCCTCGCACGGGAATTGGTAGCTGTCAGTCTGCCCGTCGTAGTGCGGAATAAGCAATTCGTCCACAATGCCCATGCCTGTCACCCACCGCGGGTCTTGTAGGTCGGCAAGCTCCTCGGGAAAATTCGGTACTGCCCTGCAAAGCCCCATCGACCCCGCTGATATGCCTATGACTATCTCGTCATAGTTCTCTAAAATATCCTTTAATCCTATCCGTTCGAAAAACTTGCACTGCCCCACGCATTTGCCGCCGCTTAGTATAATCAAATCCGCGCCCGAAACAATTTCGTTTGCGTTCTTTTCGTTGCGGCTGTCGAGCATGATATTTTGCTTAAAGCCCAGTCCCGTCAAGCGAAAGCTTTCGGAAACACAAGCGAGTTTTTCGTCGTTGTCCTCTGTATCGTCGGGATTGTTCGCAACAATGACAAGCCTATCCGTGCGCTTTAAATACTTGCGGATATTGGTGAGTATATTATTTTCATCGCCCAGCGCAACGGGTACTCGCCCGCCGTTGTCGTCGTAGTAATGGGTGCGCAATAAGCTTGTCAAAAAAATAACCATAATTTTTCTCCTGCCTAAATATTCTATCATATTCGGCGCAAAATTTCAAGCTGAAAAATTTATATTTGCCGTTGCCTATAACTTTGGTTTATGGTACAATGTTGATATGAGAGAAATCACGAAAGAGCAACTTCGAAATTTTTACATAAACTACCACTTCGGCGGGCTGTTCGACATTAGCGAGCAAGCGGCAATCGAAGGAATTTTCGACCGCATACAAACAGTTCAATTCGACCCGCTGAACGTTTGCGGGCGAAACGCCGAGCTCGTCTTGTTTTCGCGCAACCGTAACGTTACGCGCGAAACGCTGTATAACGCGCTTTACCGCAGCCGCGTACTTGTGGACGGCTGGGATAAGATGATGAGCATATTTCCGTCCGAATTCTTTCCGCATTTCTGTCATGTGCGCGAACAATCGGTTAAGCAATACGAATGCTGGATGGCGTGGCGCAAGCAACAAGATTGCCATGCGTACATGGATGAGATTTACGCATACGTGCAAAACAACGGGCCCGTTCTCGTAACCGACATTCCATCCCCGAAAACGAACAACTGCAACTGGGGCCCGTCCAAGGTAGCAGGAGTATGCTGCGAATACCTGTGGAATGCCGGCAAGATTTCCGTGGCCGACAAAAAGGGCGTGGTAAAATACTACGACACAACTGACAAGCTGTTGGGCGACCTTTCCGCACAAATGGTGTTCGCCGACGAGCATGAGTTTTTGCTGTGGTACGTTAAGCGCCGCATTGCCGCTGTCGGCGCGGTGTGGGATAAAAACGGCGGGGCTTGGCTCGGTTTATTCATAGAAAAGGGCGAAGGGCGCACTCCGATAATAAACGAGCTTGTCGAGCGCGGCGAGATAATCCCCGTCCGCGTCGAGGGCGAAAAAGCGCCGTTCTATATTTGCCGCGAGGCGTTGCCGGTGTTGGACGCTCCGCCGCCCGCCGCCGACCGTGCAATACTGATCGCGCCGCTTGACAATATGATTTGGGACAGGAAGCTTGTCAAAAACATTTTCGGCTTCGATTATTCGTGGGAGGTATACGTTCCCGCCGCCAAGCGCAAATTCGGGTATTACGTATTGCCTATCGTTATAGGCAACCGCTTTGTCGGACGGTTAGAGCCTGCACAGTACAAGCCCAACGAAAAATTCACGATAAAAAACGTTTGGTGGGAAAACGGTTACTCACCCACCGACGGCGATATAGATATGATAGCCGCCGAGCTTGTTCGGCTTACCGACTTCCTCGGTGTGAAAGCAAACCCGAAAATAAATAAAATACTATCGCGCAAAACACACAAATGATAATTGTTTGGAGGGATTGAAATATGGAATTATTTGATTTATACGACGTAAACCGCAGACCTCTCGGCACAAAAATGATGCGCGGCGGCGTTCAGCCGAAGTGCGCGTACCGATTGGTCGTGCATATTTGTATATTTTCGAGCGACGGCAAAATGCTGTGCCAGCGCCGTGTAAAAAGCAAAAAGGTTTTTCCTAACATGTGGGATTTATCGTGCGGCGGGTGCGTGGACAGCGGCGAAACCTCGATCCAAGGCGCAATACGCGAAACGCGCGAGGAATTGGGTTTGACCCTGCCCGCCGACATAACGCCGTCGCTTACCGTTTACTTTAACTACGGTTTTGACGATGTTTTTTGCACAACGATGGACGTGAACGAAAAAGATATTGTCTTGCAGGAGTCCGAGGTTGCGGAGGTAAAGTGGCTGACCGCCGAGCAAATAAAATCGATGATTGACGAAAAAACCTTTATCCCCTACGACAAGTCGTACATAGACTATTTGTTTTACTGCCAAAACCACCGCGGACTGACCGACAAGGAAACGCCGCTTAAAGGCGACAGAAAATAATGCGGAATTATGAATTCGGAATTCGGAATTATGGGTAACCAAATCGCATAATTACCTCATACAATATAAAAAAGATACATCGATTTTTACTACATATCTTCCGTCGTACCACGGCGATGATATGTAGTTTTTTATTATACAAAGGAGGTATTTATATGCCTTTTGTTCAACGGTATTCGGACGTGAAAAAGGGCGGGATCGTTTTTACCGGCAACACGCTGGGACTGAGCAAAGCGTCCAACCAGAACGCGCCCGGGACGCTCGGCTCGATTGGCGCGTTCACAAGTCTGAACACGGCGTTGCAGGTGGGAATGTTCCCTGCAGGCACCACGCTCGACTACACGCAAAACGGGTCGCGTGCAATCCTAAACATGCCCGCTGGCTCGACGGTGCTGTACGCCGAGCTGGTGTGGGGCGGACTGTTTCGCTCGTCGGTCAACAACATTTCGGCGGTGACAAACAACAGCATAACCTTTACCACACCGAACGGAACGTTCACCGTAGCGCCCGACCCCGCGACTGCGCAAAACTTTAACATTCCCGCAAACGACATAACCGTCGGGTTTTACGTGCGCTCGGCAAACGTGACTTCGCTCGTTCAAGCCGCATTGTCGGGCACTTATGCCGTTCAAGGGGTTCCCGCGCTAATCGAGGCTTTGGACAACCGCACCGCCGACACCAACCATGCGGGGTGGACGCTCGCGGTCGCGTACGAAAACGCTTCGCTCCCCTTGCGCAACATGACGGTGTGGAGCGGCGGCAACGTGGTATCGCCCAACACGGGCAGCACTACAATAACCGTGTCCGACTTTCTCACGCCCGAGGTGCAGCCTATAACGGGCAAGCTGTTTGTTTCGGCGCAGGAGGGCGACGCGGTGCTGACCGGCGACCGCATGCTTTTCGGGCAAAGCATAGCGACGCTCGCTCCGCTGTCCGGCGCGAACAACCCGCAAAGCAACTTTTTCGCATCGCAAATAAACAATGAAAACGGCACGCTCGACACGAGCGGCACATTCGGCAACCGCAACGCAAATGCCGCCGCCGGCACAAACACTTCCGCTTGCCGTCAAGGCTGGGACATAACCGCCGTCGACGTTTCGCCGCTTCTCGCCGCCGCCCAGACGGGCGCGGTCATTAGATTCACCAGCGACGGCGACTTGTACGTGCCCAATGCGCTTGCGCTGCAAATAGACAGCACGGGCGCAAACCCCGTAATAACCAAGTCCGCCGACAAAACGTATGCCGAGGTGGGCGAACAAATAACGTACACCCTCGACATTCAAAACACCGGCGCGGTCAGTGCGCTTAACGTGACGGTAAACGACATGCTTCCGCTAGAGACGGCGCTTGTGCCAAACTCCGTCACCGTGGACGGCGTTCCGTATGCGGGTGCACTCCCCGTAGTAATCGCAGAGATTGCGCCCGACCAAACTGTAAGCATTTCGTTTAAGGTGACGGTAAATGCGCTCCCCGCCGTCAATCCCGTGTTCAACATTGCGCGCGCCGACTACGAGTTCTTTCCGTTCGCGGGCTATCCCGCCACCAGCTTTTCCAACTCCAACCCCGTTGCCGTATATATCATTTCTCGGCAAATGACCAACGTGAAAAGCGTTGACAAGACGTTCGCCGTTGCTGGCGATATACTGACCTACACTTCGGTCATAAAAAACACTGGCAGCGTGCCCGTAACCGACGTTGTATTTAAGGATAGTATCCCCGTCGGCACGACTTTTGTAAACGGCTCGGTGACGATAGACGGCGTGAGCTACCCCGCATATAACCCGCAAGTAGGCTTTTTCGCGGCTAACTTGACCCCGCAGGCAAGCGTTACCGTCACCTTCCAAGTGCAAGTAAACTAACAAACAAATTACCAAAGGAGAAAAATATCATGATAATACCCAATCAGTCAAACGTTGCGTTCAACTACGTTTTGCCCGACGGTCAAACGATTGCCGCCGAGCTGGACAGCAATATCGTCAATACGGAAATACTGACCTACTCCGTACCCAAAATCAAGAGCGGCGACAAAACGTTTATGCAAGAGGGCGAAACCTCCGTTCACACCGTCGTCATCACCAACAATTCCACCACCACGCTTTTAAACATGTCGCTTAAAGACAATATGTCTCCCGGCGCGACGTACGTTGCGGGCAGCGTTACCGTCAACGGCGTATCGCAACCGACGTACGACCCGATAGCGGGCTTCATATTGCCCGACCTCGCCGTGGGCGCTTCGGTGACGGTAACATACACCATACAGGCCAACAACCCCATGACGCAGTCGCCCGTTACCGACTACGCCACGCTCAATTACAGCGTGAACGACCCGACGCGCAGCATTGTGAACTTTTCGGAAAACACCAACACCGTGTCGGTGCAGATTATTTCCAACCGCATAACCAACGTGAAAAGCGTGGATAAAGCTTTCGCCGTTGCGGGCGACACACTGCACTACACGTCGGTTATCACCAACACCGGCTCGCTGTTAAAGAGCGACCTTGTGTTTACCGATCCTATTCCCGTCGGCACTACGTTCACGGCCGGCAGTGTAAAAATAAACGGCGCGGCGTTCCCCGCCTACGACCCGCAAGCGGGATTCGCTCTACCTGACCTTGCCGTGGGCGCAGCGGTCACAGTGGAATTCGACGTTACGGTGAACTGACATGGCAGAAATAATCAATATTTCAAACGTGACCGATTTGAGCGGCAATCCGCCCATCATCACGCCGAGCAATCCGGTAACGACGGTAATAAACGACCCGCCGCCCATGCCGCCGTGCTACTGTTGCTGTTGCTGCGAATGCGACTGCTGTTGCGATTGCCATTGTTGTTGTCGTAAATATTGCTGTAACTGCCGTCGTTGCTGTTATTGCCGTTGTAAATAAAAGCTGTATTATTAATCCGCAAAAGCGGCAGGCCGTATGGGTTTGCCGCTTTTGAATATTTATAAGGGGCAACACGTTCGATAATTTTCCGTTCGTTCTTGACTTATTATATAATACTATGTTATACTTGTTTTAATGGAAGCCGAAAGACTTGATATAGATAAAACCTTGGCGTATCTTACGCGCGAGGAAAAACTGAGGATGCTGTCGGGCGACGGCATGTGGCACACGTTCGGTACGGGCGAGCTGCCGCGGCTTAGAATGTCCGACGGGCCTAACGGGCTGCGTATGACGGGCGGTGCGGGCATGTCCGTCGCCGTGCCCGCTACCTGCTTTCCCACGCCCTGCATGCTTGCCAACAGCTGGGACGCAGCGTTGTGTTACAGCGTGGGCGCGGCTATCGGCAGAGAAGCGACAGCCCTGGGCGTAAACGTTTTGCTCGCGCCCGCGATCAATATTAAACGCAATCCACTCGGCGGGCGAAACTTCGAGTATCTGTCCGAAGACCCCCTGCTCGCCGGCGAGCTTGGCAAAGCAATCGTCGCGGGCGTTCAGTCCACCGGCGTTGGCGCGTGCGTTAAGCATTTTGCCGCCAACAGTCAGGAATCGTTGCGCATGTATTCCGATTCTATCGTCGACGAACGGGCGCTGCATGAGATATACCTTAAACCGTTCGAAATAGCGATGCAAGTCCAACCCGCCGCCGTAATGTGCGCATACAACAGGCTTAACGGCGCATACTGCTCGGAAAACGAGTTCCTATTAAAAACTATTTTGCGCGACGGTTGGAAGTACGACGGCGTTGTGCTCTCCGACTGGGGCGCGGTGCACGACCGCGCAAAAGCGCTTAAAGCGGGGCTCGATCTTGCAATGCCTTGCGCCGACGACGAATATTATAACTCGCTTGTTGCCGCTTTGGACAGCGGCGAAATAACCGAGCAAGACGTTGATACTGCGCTTGCCCGAATACTTAGGCTTATAGACGACAGGTACTTGGAGCCGTACGGTGATATTGACAGCGAAATGCACGAGCGCGTAGCGTACAACGCCGCCGCCGCGAGCCTTGTCCTGCTCAAAAACGAAAACGAAATGTTGCCGCTTACCAAAAACTTGAAGGTGGCGGTTTGCGGTGATTACTTTATTTCCGCACCCATTCAGGGCGGCGGAAGTTCCCACGTAACAGCCATAAAAGACATTACGCCGCTGAGTGCGTTTGTGCAACGCGCGATCGAAGTGAAATATATCGATGATTATTCGGACGCGGTGGGGCAAACGGAAGGCTACGACGCCGTTGTCGTATTCGCCGGTCAACCCGCGCCCACCGAGAGCGTCGACCGCCAAACGCTATCCTTACCCGCCGAGCAGGACGAGCTTATAACCGAGCTGACCGCCGCGGGGCGCGACGTCGTAGTTGTGCTTTGCTCCGCGGGCCCCGTGCTTATGCCGTGGATCAACCGCGTGCAAGCGGTGCTGTACGCCGGACTTAACGGCGAGTGCGGCGCGCTTGCCGCCGTGGACGCGCTGTACGGCCGAATCAATCCGTGCGGCAGACTTGCCGAAACATTTCCCCTTACCCAAGAGAATTTCGGCGACGACTTCGGCGGAAGCCGAGCGGTGTACCGCGAAAGCATTTTTGTAGGCTACCGCTATTACGACAGCGTGGAAAAGCCGGTGCTGTTCCCGTTCGGGCATGGGTTAACCTTTTGCAACGTGCAGTACGACGACGTTCACGTAAAACGGCGTGACGACGACGGTTTTGACGTTACGGTAACTCTTACCAACCTATCGGCACGCGACGCATACGAAACGGTGCAGGTGTACATATCCGACCGAACAGGCCGAATAATTTGCGCCAAAAAACAGCTTGCAGGCTATGCCAAGGTGTTTGTGGAAGGTCAAACAACGACCACTGCCACCGTACGGCTGAATAAAAGCGCTTTTGAATTTTTCAATGCGCAAGCGAATGCTTTTGATATATGCGACGGCGAATACAAAATTATAGTGGCGGCATCGGCGACAGATATTAAACGAGAAGTTTCCGTCAAGGTAAACGGAAACTTTTTCGGGCGCGAAGCCACGCAGTACATCAAGCCCAACCTCACCGAAATTACCGACGCGGAATTCGAACGCATTTACGGCGCGCCGCTCCCCGCAGTATCCGAGCGCCCTAAGCGCGGAAGTTTTACTCTCGACTGCTGCGTGGACGATATAAAAGACACGTTTATAGGAAAAATAGTAAAGCGCATTGTTATGCGCCGAGCAAAGGCCGCAGGCGCAGTCGGGTCTGTCGAACACAAAGCGTTTATAGCCTCGGCAATGTTCACTCCGCTGTATGCGGTAAGCGCAATGTCGGACGGCGACATGCCCATATCCACCGCCAAAGGCATAGTGGAAATGGCTAACGGGCACTTTTTTAAAGGGCTTAAAACAATATTAAAAAAGAACAAGTGAGCTTTGATTATTTCAAAAAGCTCACTTTATATTTTCCTTAATTCCGAATTCATAATTCATAATTTCGAATTATCCGAGGTGCAAATTGTCCAAACTGGAAGTATTTGAATACATAGAGCAAGCCGCAAAAGTGCTTGACGACAACTTGGTGGGATTTTCACACGCCGCCGACAAGCTGACCGAATACCTTACGTCCAAGTTCGGCGACATCGACGCGACTATCGGCGTTACCTCGCGCATAAAGACGCGCGACAGCCTGAAAGAAAAAATATTGCGCAACAATCTTTACCGCAAGACCTCCGCCGAACGGTTGGTGTTCGAAATGCACGATATTATAGGCGTAAAGATAGAATGTCGGTTCTTTAAGGACGAGGCGTTTTTGTTCGATCGCCTGCGGGAAGTGTTTTGCGTGGACTTGGGCGACGGTATGTTTTGCCCCGAAGGCAAAAAGACGATACGGTTAAACCTCGGCTCGCCCCAGCCCGAATACCAAAAGAACGGCTATGCCATTTACCGCATTGACGGCAACGTAGTATACGGCAACGAAAAGTACAACTTCGAGCTTCAAATAAAATCGCTGGTCAACAGTTTTTGGTCGGAAATCGAGCACAAACTCATTTATAAAAACAACAGGCTCAATCAGTTCGACAACCTGATGAAGCAAATGCTCAACTACACGCATGAAAGCTTGTCCGGCATAGACCACCAGCTCAATCTTATTTTCAACCGTCTATCCGGCAACGCCATAGTCAATCAGCAAGAGCAGCTGAAAAACATGCTCGCGCTCGGGCTTAACGAAGTATTCACCACCATTGTCAAGGCGAACACGGGAATATCTGTCGGCATTACCGAATACACCGACGCCATTGTGGAATACCTGACCACCGCCTCGACGTATACAAACGACATGGTCGGCGAATCGTTTTTGAAAACAATGACCGAAAAAATAACCGACGTAGCTTACGGCGACGGCAATGCGCCAGACCGCGCGCGCAACATTATGTTCAGCGACGACAACTACGGCGGACTGTTTGTGGCGCTAATGAAATGGATGCGCGAATTGGATTACAACAAAATTTCTATCGGCGAGGACATAACGCTGTCCGCCAAGCTGGACGGCACGTACGACGAGGTTGCCAAGCTGTTTTTGCGCGATATAAATAACGACTTCTACCTGAACACATTTTTCCATATCTACTTCGCCTTGGAGCGCGGCACCGACGACGAGGATTTTTCGGACTACATACGCTACTACACCGACGCGATAATGGCAGGCAAAACGCAGCACCAAATATACCGCACCCTCGCCCGCCTATCCGAGCTGCCCGCCAACAAACTACCCCTGCTCGACACAATGCAAATGCTGAAAAATATTGTGTAATGCAGAATTAAGAATGTAGAATGATATTAAAAATAGCAATAGCAAAAAGCCCGCTAACCTCGTAATCAAGTTAGTGGGCTTTTTTTATTTTGCTCATTGTAACGATAAATTGAAGTTAGAAACTAAACCGAAACTTTAACAACCTTAATTCCAGCCGCCTTTATTGCTTTTGTTGTTCCGCAATATACAATATTTCCAAACTTTTCGTCGTTTTCTATTTTAACCAGCGTATCGTAGTTCGTACATTTCTCATTCAAAACTTCGTACACCGTATCACAACGCCAAGAATCGGTCACCCTAACAAAATAGATATAATCATTACCTTTGACTGCTTTTATTAATGTGCCGTTAACAATCGAGCTAAACGTTTCAAAAAATTCATGATAATTTAAATCGTCACACACTTCCACGGTATAACCGTTATTTCTAAGATTGGTTTTCATTTCCTCGTTAGTAGGATAATAAGTGCCGTTTATGCCATCATCACATGCGGTCAACGTTAAAGCCACAACAGCCATTAAGCAAGCCATTATTGTTATAAATGCTTTTTTCATTGAGAACAAGCCTCCGCTAAATTACTGTTTATCGTAGTAACATGGCAACACGCTATTTTGCTTCGGATTCGCTTGTGCTTTCCGTCGGCGCGGAAATAAGCTCGGCGTCCTTTAACGTCACGTGCGTAATTTGCCTTGCGGCGACAGCCGCGCCTAACGAAGCAAGACAAACGAAAAACTCACCCAAGCCCCAGCCGTCAAAGCGTATGCACACAAACGAAAGCTGGAACGCCGCCATTACCGCAGTTAACGCCATGTACAATTCCTGTCCGAAATACGCGCGGTTTTTAAAACCGTTTTTGGGCGCGAACTCTGCGGTTATGCGCTTGGTTATCTTGTACCTTATTTGGTTCATTACCATCAGCCAAATAGAGGCGATAAAAATTACGAATAAAAGCACCACGTAAAACAACCCGTACGAGGCTATGTTGTTGCTTACGTACATTGCGCCCGCCTGCTCCGGAAAAGTCAAGGCAATCATTTGCAGCATGAACGCCAAAATTGTAAGCGAAGTACGAATCAGCGACATTGTCGCCAACCGTTTTTCGTCCTTATCTACATAGTAATACGCACCCGAATATTTGGGCATTTTTTGTTTTTCGCTCTTTTCGACGTTTTGTCCGTCTTGCTCCGCCGCCTCTTGCTGCTGCGGCTGTTCGGGAGCTTTATCGTCCACCTTGACGTATTCGGATTTATCGTGCGGGTTTTTCACTTTGCCAACGACTTCCAAAAGTTATATTCTTTGCGGTTGCCCTTGGACTTGTAGTATGCGGCAAGCGCGGCGCAAGCGGATTTGACCCCGCTTTCGGCAAGCTCTTCCAGCTCGCGCATGGCGGTGTATTCGTCCACGTCGAGGTTCATAATGGCAATCTTGACGGCGCAGTCCATCAGTCCGCCTTTTGCGCCAGTCTTGTAATAGTGCCGCGCGCGCTCCATATCGCCGAGCGCGTGGTATTTATCGCCCAACACTTCGGACGCGTCCGGATTACCCAGCTGTGCGGCAAGCACGATATACTTATCCGCTTCCGCAGGATTGGTCGCGCGGATATATTTGGCGTAAACGTACATGGCAATCGGATCGTCCTTTGCCACGCGTTCCTTTAATTGCGAAAGTTCTTTTTCGGTCATATTTCCTTACCGGGCGGAAACGAGGGTTGTCGCGTACTCTTCCGTAGCCGAAGCCGCCGCCTTCAAAAGCGGTAAATACATAGCTACAAGCGCGCCGCCCAGCGCCGCCGCAGCTTTATTTCCATGCTTGACGCCGCCTATTTTATCGTAAATCGGTTTGAATGCGGCAAGGTCGGTGGAAAGTGCCGTGCCTTTTTCGAGTACGGACATAAGCGGTGTGCAGTCCTTGGTGCGAACAACGCCGCACGCGGCAAGCGCGTCGCCACCCAAAATGAACTCATCCTTATTCATCTCGCCCGCAAATACCACGTAATAGGTAACGCCGTTTGTGTTGTCCGCCGCTACTACGCAAGGAGTGCCATGCTCGGCGGCGGCTTTTATAACGGCGCACACTTCGCGCTGAACCGCGTTTTTGGCAATGCCGTTAAAGCTGAGCGCAGGGACGGGATAGTCCAAAAGCGCAATCTTTGTCGCGCCGTCCGCAAGCTGCTTTTTTGCCTTGGCGGCGGTAAGCGCGGAAGCCGCGCAGCACATGTAGTCTGCGCCCTCGCCTATACGCGCAGCAATCGTGCCGCCGTACTCCGAAGCGTAAGCGCCCAGTCTGCGCACTATATCATCGGACAAAATATCGGGATTTTGAAGAGTGGCAATGCGGTTGCCCACGGCAACAGGCGTGTACAAAAGCTGTTCGCCGCCGACGTTGAGCGCCGCGCCGACCGCGGGCGAAATATTATCGGCGTTGTAGCACGTATATCCGTTTTCGCCTACCGCGGCGTTCGTCGATACCGCGTTGTAGCCGCTCGCGTACAGGTCGAACAAAAACGCAAAGCCTTTGTCCGCGCCACGCGCAAGCTTGTTTTCCAAGTAGTAATTTATAGTACGCGGCATGGGGAACAAAACGTCCGCCACCGCTTCCTTATCGGCCTTAGGCGCCGCCGCGGCAAGCTCGTTCAAAAGCTCGGCAAATGTAGCGTCTCCGTACTCCGCGTCCTCGTCGAGCTTAGGCTCGGCAAGCCCGCACAAAGTTGCAAGGCGGTTGAGCGTATACGTTTGGTCGAGCGGGTCGAGCAAAAGATTGTCTATCGCGTAAGCGGTAAGCTTGTTGATTATGCTGTTGATATCGGTTTTCATAATTTATATCCTTTTTAATTCCGAATTCACCATTCCGAATTATTATTAAATGCTTCTTACAGGCAGTACCAAGTAGATATAGTTCTCGTTGTCGCCTACGGGCGATACAACGCACACCGAAGTCGAGTTGGTCAGGTTAAGCACAACCGTTTCGCATGTCATGCAGTGCAAAAATTCGGTGAAGTAACGCGCGTTGAACGATATGGCAAGGTCGGTACCGTCGGTGTTGACGGGAATGTTTTCCTCGACGTTGCCCGCCTCACTGTGCGAGCTGACCGTCATATTGGTTTGGGAAATGTCGAAGCGTACAAGATTGTTGTTCTTTTCCGAACGCGCCATAAGCACCGCGCGGTCGATAGCGTCCTCGAAAAACGCCTTTGGAATGTACACCTGCGTGTCGAAGTGCTGCGGTATGATTTGGCGGTAGTTGACAAACGAGCCGTCGATAAGCCGCGTCGTAATGGTAGTGGCGTCTATTTGCACCATGAGATAGTTTTTGTGCAGGTACAGCTTGACGGGATCGTCGTTGTCGGGAAGCAAACGCGAAATTTCCATGACTGCGCGTACCGGAACGGTAATGCTTGTCGTAGCCGTAGTGGAAATAAGCGGCTTTACGCACTTGGCGAGCCGATAGCCGTCGGTGGTAACGGCAACAACGTTTTCCTCGGTGATTTCGAGCAGCACGCCTTTAAGCGTGGGGTGCGAGTCGTCCGTGCATACCGAAAACGCGACTTTGCCAACCAAATCTTTAAGGTCGGAGCTTTTAAGCTCGAAGTGCTGCGTGTCCTCGATGCGGTTGACTTCGGGGAACTGCTCGGCAGGATAGCAACCGAATTCGCCTTCGCTGCGCTCGTAGTCTATTTTCAAGCGCGATTGATTGGCGGTAAGGACAATGTTTTGCGACGTCAGCTTTTTAACGAAGTCGCCGAACAGCTTGCCGGGAACAACCGCTTCGCCCGCTTCGATAATGCTGGCGCGAATCATATGTTCAATAGACAATTCAAGGTCGGTCGCCGTTACGATAAGCGTGCCGTCCTCCGCCACCAAGCGTATGCCCTCCAATACCGGATTGGTCGAGCGCGCAGGCACCGCCTTGATAACCTTTGCGACCGCGTCGCACAAATCATTGCCGTTACATTCGATTTTCATTTGTTTACTCCTGTCGATATTTTTCTATTCTATATTATACAGCAGCCGAAAACAAAAGTCAATGTTATTTAATTCAGAATTAAGAATTAAGAATGCAGAATTTAGCATGAACAGCCACACAACTATGCGGCGGTTCGCCTAGATTTCTCCGCTTCGGTCGAAATAATGGGAGTAAGAGCTGAACTATTCTTTCTATTGCAAAGTAATTAAGAATAGACAACTCAAACTACCCATCACCCCGAGCGTAGTCGAGGGGGTCTAGGCGAAGCCGCACAATTTTAAATCTAATCCTTATTCTCATTTCCGAATTCATAATTCCGAATTCCGAATTGGAATAAATCCCTTTACATTACGGTAAAAAAATGATAAGATATATATACATTATATAATAAAGGTTTGGAAATGAAAGACCACGAATCGGAAGAAATGTATCTTGAAACCATACTTGTCCTGAAAGGCGAACGCCCCGCAGTGCGGTCTATCGACATTGCGGAAAAATTGGGCTACGCCAAATCCAGCGTATCGCGCGGAGTGAGCTTACTTCAAGACCGCGGCTATATCCGCGTGGGCGACGACGGTTTTATAGATTTTACCGACAAGGGCGAACAAAAAGCCAACGCCATTTACGAGCGGCACAATATTCTAACCAAATTCTTTATGAACATCGGCGCGGACGAAGAACTTGCCGAATCCAACGCCTGCCGCATAGAACACGTAATCGACGACACGATTTTCGAGCTGATAAAGAACAAAGTAAACAACGACTAAAAATCTTTACTAAAAAGATTGACAACGATAAACCAATATTGTATAATAGTCAAGCTTGCAAGATAACAATAAAAAGCAAGTAAACTATTTATAATATGCTGTTATGGCTCAGTCGGTAGAGCACCACCTTGGTAAGGTGGAGGTCCCGGGTTCGAATCCCGGTAACAGCTCCAACAAAACAGCACCCATTACAGGGTGCTGTTTTGTTGTGTGCTGTACCGGATTCGACGCGCCACATTATTAGCAAATATATATTGCTAACACTAAATTAAACAATATTCTATAATAAATTGTATCGTAATTTGGCGTGAAGTTCGCTAGGCGCTCGGCGTTCCGCCGAAGCCCGCCCGCGCAGTCCGCGGGCAATCCCGGTAACTCATTCCCCATCGTGAGTGTTTTTTATTTGCTATTATGAGCAGCACGGCGAAGATAATAAAATCTTTTCTTGATTTATTATTACTGTTGTGATATAATGCGCTTACGATAAACAGTAATTTATAGGTGTATTAATATGTTTGAAAGAATAATTCAACTTCCTGAAAAAAGATATTTAGGCTTTGGAATTATGATGCCATGGGAAAATAATTTAGAAATGCAGTTTGGTTTATGGAAAAAAGTTGTTTCCTCTCAATTAATTAAAAAACTTAAAGCGTTGAGCGGAAGTGAGCAAGTCGTGGGCATTTTCTGTTATAGATGTGATGCCGAAAATCATACTTTTTCTTATCATATAGCGTGCGAAAATAAAAATAACGCTGTAAATACTGAATTTGAGGATTTAAAAATAAAGGGAGGAACGTTTGCAGTATTTAAAAATGAGTGCAATAATCATTCCAACGTGTTCAAATCCTATAACGATTTATGTGATGAAGTTTGGGGTCAATGGCTACCGAACTCCGAATATACTTCTCTGATTGAGTTAGAAACATTGGGCTGTGTCGAAGGGTATGCGTCAATCGAGCTTTTCCACCCCGATAATCCGACAATTATTCCGTATCAGTTGGAAATGCTGCTGCCCGTCAGTAAAAATTCATAAATTCTAATATTGATATAATATTTATTATAAAAAATATCAAATATACCGCAAACAATAACGGCATTTATATCTCGGTGATATAAATGCCGTTTTACTATTTCAATTTATAATACTGTTTGCCCCAGTTTTCGAAATTCCACTCGTCGCTGTACTCGTTGCATTCGTAATCTATATAATATATTATCCCGTTCATAAGTACGAAGTTTGTCGGGTAATAGTCTATATTCAGTCCAGCGGGGTACAGCTTGTCGCACATATCGGTTATTTGCTTTATATGCTCTTTTGTCAGCTCGCCACGCTCGATAATATCGGAAATAACGTCGCCTTCTATATATTCTTTGAGCAGTCGCTCGCCGCTTTCGTCGTACTCTATAAGTCGCGGCATGGGCAATCCTAATTTACTAAGCCGCTCGTAATCGTGCAATTCGGCTTGCAATTTATCCCCGAAAGTATAATATTCGCATGGCTCGTGATGAATTTGTTTAAGAACATAGCGATTTTGCCCGTCGGTCACCAAGTACGAATATCCGCCTTTGCCCTTACCCAAAAGCTTTATCGCCTCGTAAGGCTTTCCGTTGACTTCGATTTTTTCCGCCATAGCGCCGCCTCTTTACAGATTGTTTAACTTTTATAACCTTTCGGGTTTTTGGATTGCCAATTCCACAGCGACGCGCACATATCGTCCAAATCGAGCTTTGCTTCCCAGCCTAGCTCACGTTTTGCCTTACTCGGATCGCCGTAGTATGCGGGCAAATCCCCCGGGCGGCGGGGCTTTACGGCATACGGAAGCTTTTTGCCGCACGCACGCTCGAACGCATGAAGGACTTCCATAACGCTGCTGCCCTTACCCGTGCCGAGGTTGTAAACGTACACGCCCGATTTTTTTACCTTATCAATCGCCGCAACGTGTCCCTTTGCCAAGTCTACCACGTGAATATAATCGCGCACGCCCGTTCCGTCGGGAGTTTCGTAATCGTCGCCGAACACGCCCAGCTCCTTCAACTCGCCTATTGCCACCTTAGCTATATACGGCGTAAGGTTGTTGGGAATACCTGCGGGATCCTCGCCGATAAGTCCGCTTTCGTGCGCGCCGACGGGATTGAAGTAACGCAACAGTATAACCGTCCATTCGTTATCCGAATTGTACACGTCACGCAGCATTACCTCTTGAAAATATTTGCTCGTTCCGTACGGGTTGGTAGTGTTGCCCACTTCGTGCGCCTCGTCGTAAGGCAAATATTTAGGTTCGCCGTACACCGTAGCCGACGACGAAAACACTATTTTTTTGCAACCGTGGTTGCGCATAACGTCCAAAAGCGCCAATGTGGAAATAAGATTGTTGTCGTAATATTCGATAGGCTTGGCGCACGACTCGCCCACAGCCTTCAATCCGGCAAAGTGTATTACGCTGTCTATTTTATTTTCGTCGAATATTTTGTTCATTACGGCTTTGTCGCGCATGTCGCCCTCGTACAGCTTTACGGTTTTACCCGTAATTTTTTGCACGCGGTTGACGCTCTCGCTTGTAGAATTGCAAAAGTTATCCACAACCACGACGTCGTGTCCCGAATTTAACAGCTCAACGCAAGTGTGCGATCCTATATATCCCGCGCCGCCGGTAACCAAAATTGCCATAATACGCTCCTAAATATCATTATTAAATAGATTATAACCGAAATAAATGCGGAAATCAAGCATTGCCGATATATTTGCATTCGTAATATAATAAATTTGACCAAACTCATTGTAATTTTAATTTTCGTGTGGTATAATTTATCAAACTTAACCAAAATTAATTACGGAGCAATTATGAACATTTGGCACGATATCGACAAAGACAGAATAACCGAAACGCATTTTGACGCGCTTATCGAGATTCCTAAGGGCTGTAAGGCAAAATACGAGTTGGACAAGCAGACCGGATTACTGCGGCTGGACAGAATACTTTATACCTCCACCGTCTACCCCGCCAATTACGGATTTATCCCGCGCACGCTCGCCGAGGACGGCGATCCGCTGGACGTGCTGGTGCTGTGCAACGAATCTATATTCCCAATGACGCTTATTACGTGCGAGCCTATCGGCGTTATTAAGATGATTGACGACGGCGCACTCGACGAAAAAATAATAGCCGTCCCCGTTGCCGATCCGACGTATAAGGATTTTAACAATATTCACGAGCTTCCCCAGCACATATTCGACGAAATGATGCACTTTTTCGAGGTGTACAAGGTGTTGGAGCACAAAACTACCACGGTAAAAGAAATTGCACACAAAAAACACGCAATAGAAATAATTAAAAAATGTATTGATAATTACAATAAAAAATATAAAAATTAATTAAATAATTTAATTTTATATTTATTTTAATTATTATTAATTTTTACAAATAAATAAAATATATTTAACTGCGCATTATCGAAATTATCCGAAAATGCGCAGTTTTTGTTATTTTTGACAGCAAAATATCGATTTTTTGCGGTTTTTCATATTTTTAGTAATATTTGACTATACAATTTTTGTCACTCCGAGCGAAGCGTAGAATAAAAATATTATTTAATTAATTTAATATTTTATTTATTTTTAATATTTAAAATTAATTTAATTATTCCGCAAATAATTCCGCCTGTGGGAAATGCAACCCATGCGGGATGCCAATAATTACCTATAAATCCCAACAATAAAAATACCGCCGTTGCCGTAAGCATGACCGCGCCGCAAATGGCGCCCGTAATTTTATCCCCTTGCGTGGGGTGTTGTTCCCTCGCGGTCTGTCGGTTGTACTCACCTACCGAAATCTTGCTGCGCTGTATACCCAAGTATACAAGTCCGCCTACTATAAAAGCCAGCACCGCCAAAAACGCCGAAGTCACGTAACAAGTAGCCATATCCTCATTAATAGTTATTATGATTTGCGTACCTATAAGCGAAGTCATTACTATCAAGTACACAACGTCCATGAGAATACCCGACACAAGCGCCGCCATCTTTGCGGCAAACCCGCTGATTTCACTCGGCGCAATCGGTTCCGCTATAATCGGGTGATTCTTTTTAAAGCTTTCGTTACGCTGTCCGAAAAACACAAGCAGGAATGCCGCCGCGGCAATAAACAATATAACTGCGACGCCGCCCATTATGCTTGTAATTTCCGCAGCTGCTCCACTTAATATAAACGAATAACCGCTGAGCGCAACGCACGCGGCGACGCCCAAAATTATCAGCAGCACTCCAATCGCTATCCCGCGCGAAAATTTGTTGATATGATTTTCGTAAATTGAATAGTCGGTCGCTGCATTGGCTTCGTTTTCGTCTGCGTCTGAACTTTGCGAGATTCTATCTATATTATTATTGTCATTACTGTTGCCGGCATCGATAGCGCCTTCCGTCAAATCTGTTCGCATCAATCCGTCGAGCGACACGGAAAACAAATCGCAAAGAGCAATAAGCTTGTCCGTTTCCGGATAGGCCTCGCCCGTTTCCCACTTCGATACCGACTGGCGGGACACGTTCAATTTTTCCGCCAAATCCTCTTGCGTGATTTTTTCGCGCTTTCTAAGGTACTGCAAATTTTTTGCTATATACATGTCATCCTCCACATGTAATCAATTAATAATATTGTAAAGTAGCACAGACTAAACTTCAACCAATTTTTATTTGCAATATTATTATTTTGCGCAACTTGCGGTTGCATTTGGAATTTTCAAAAATTTTTGTCGAATTTTCCGCCAAAAAAATCATGCATTCTGTATAAAACCGCCGTAGCCGCACAAACTATAAATGCGTAACCGCATAAGCGATTGCCTATATGACGAACGCATATGCATGTAATACTTAAAGGAGGAAAAGGATTACAATGGCTAACACCAAAAAGACTGCTACAAAAAAGAGCACTTGCTGCGGATCGAAAAAGTCTGATAGCAGCGCACAGTCGAGTTCTGTCACGAAGAGCACCAAAACGACTGCCCGCACTCAAAGCAAAAAGTCTAACAACGTAAAGTAATTATTCTCTCAAGACAAAATTACATTTTACGCAACCGAAAATGTCGAGCATATACGCTCGGCATTTTCGGTTGTGGCAAAATCGAGTAAATTTACCCGTCGGAAATAATATCGGGCAAAAAATGCCGCCGACATTTTTCGTCATTTTTCTTGATTTACTAAACCGACGGTTTAGTGTAACGGTCGGGTATGCGAAATTTTGCTTACTCGGAAAATTTTTCCGAATGAGAACGGCGATTATAATGCAGAATTTAGAATTAGTGATAGTAATGCCAAACTTGTATGCGGCGGATCGCCTAGATCCCTCGACGTTGCTCGGGATGATGAGAGTATAAGCATGACTATTCTTTATATAGAACGATAAACTCTAACATACCATCCATCATTTCGACCGAAGCGGAGAAATCTAGGCGAACCGCCGCACGGTTGCTTAGTCTTTACCATCAATTCATCAAGTCACATTTTTGCTCAATCAAAGGTATTTTCAAGTTCGGCGAAAAATTATCGGCGTCGAGTAATTTTTTAAAAATCCTTATTTACTAAACCGTCGGTTTTGCGATACGGTAGGGTATATGAATAATTATCTTCAATTTTGCGAAATTGCAAATAAAACCGCCGATTGATTATAATTAAATAATACAATCGTTATGCTCATACTAAAATAAGGTTGAGACTCTTCGCGTTGCTCAGAGTGACAAAAGAAATAGATTGTTTGTCGATTGGACAAATTCTTTTGTCACTCCGAACGCAGTGAGGAGTCTCAACCATAATGCGACATAGCCGCCATCAATTATTTATATCGAAGTATGGGGTAGGAGTGCCACGAAATACAGTTCAGTTATATTCCGAATTCATAATTCCGAATTCCAAATTATATCAGGCACCGTACTACGCGCAATGCGCTGTACAGCCAATACTGAAACTTCTTTTTAGCCGGAACATCGTGAGCTTCAACTGTCTCGCTCGGCAGATACTCGTTGTTATTGCCGACTTGCAGGCTGTTGGCAATAAACGTTTCATTAATATATTCTGTCAGCACAGCGTTAAAGTCCTCGGAATCGATTACAAGCACGCTTTCGGTATCGACATGGGCGCTGCGTTCGTCAAAGTTGAACGATCCGATTACGCTGTATCTATCGTCAAACGAGGCCACTTTGGCGTGCAGTTGGTTTTCTTCCTGAAATTCAAGCAGCGTAATATTGGAATCCAAATACTTATCCCTATTATAATAGTAGTCCGCAAAGCCTACGTTTCTGGAATTATACAGCGAATTAGTTATCAATATGAATTGGTCGTTACGCTCCGACGCGCGCCGTAAACGGTTGATTTTGTCTTTTTCCAGTAGGGTATACGGCGTAATCAATATCGATTTTTCGGAGCTTTCCATCAAATTGTATAACGCTTGCATAATGACAGGCGCTTTTTTGGTCGAGCTTATTGGGTTGCTAAGATACGTAATTTTATCTACCGGCACGCCCAAAGCCTTGTAATCCATATCTATTTGCGCAAATTCGCTGTTTTGGTAAAAGTCCAAATACTCGCTCTCGAACCTGCTTTTTGCCGAAAAATCGCGTTTTTTGCGCTTTTCGCGCTTTGTCAAGTCGCTACCTAACATTTTATTAAAGTATCTTTGCGCCTGTCCTACGCTGCCATCCGCGCCGCTGTTGGTTACAAGCACTTCCATATCGTAATTATATAGATACGCCGACGTGCCCATATTTGCTCCGCCAACAATCATTTTGTCACCGTCCACTATTAACACCTTGTCGTGCATAATGGTAGCCAGCCCCGCAGGATCGAATATATTTATTTTATTAAAATAATATAATTCAATATTGTTATGATTATATATTATATTTGCAATTCCGTCCGAAACATAACCGGCGAGCTTGCCCATTTTGCCGTCCTGAATAATGCGAACTTTAACGCCGCGCTCGGCTGCGCGGACAAGCGCGGTATAAAAATAGTCGGAGTACGCGCTTTGGGATGCAAAATAAACCATAAAATCTATACTCTCTTGAGCATCCTCTATCAATCGCAGCCTGCGGCAAAACGAGCTTTCGCTTGTCGGTAATAGCAGTGCACGTTCTTTTTGTTCAATAGGGGAGTCCTTGCTTTGCTCACTCGCGGAGAATGCCTGTCTTGTAAGCACGATATTTTGCGACGAACTAATTTCTATCGTGGCCATGTACGGTGCGATAACGGCTATTACGTACCAAAGCACAGCTGCAAGCAAGTAAAACACGACGGTTTTAATCACGTACCCGACGCGCATATGCGTTTCGTATAAAGCAATCGCTTTTTTCTTATACAGTGTTTTCATTACGATAATCACATTATACCATACTCAAAATCAAAAATCTACTCTTTGCTTAAAAAACGAATAAATTCATCTGTTTAAATCTTATCTTGCTTGCCAACAATTAAATTATCCAACAAACATCGGAGGTCATAATGAATCCATTTAACGAGAAATCCTACAAAATCGACAAGTGCGTAAGCGATTGGCGAAAGATTTACCCCACCGCTTACGACAAAAACGAAACCGACGCCTACACCAAAGTGCGCACTATTCTGCTTAACGGCGCGGAATTCGAGGAAAACTGGTTTATGCATCAGCTGTCACGCCACACGACGGACAACAACCTTCGCCGCGACGTCGCATTTCTTCGCCGACTCGAACAGCAACAGCAAAAACGTATATCATTCTTTAAGCCCAAAGACGAAACTATGCTGGAAACAACAATATCCTACGAGCAGCTCGCCGTCGATTTGACCGCCGTACTCGCTCAAACAGAAAAAAACAAGTACGTTAAGGCCGCGCTTGACTTTGCGCTTTTGGAGGACTTCGATCACCTTTACAGGTTCAGCGACCTTTTGGAAATGGAGCAGGGGATTAAGGGTGAAAAGCTGGTAGGCAGCTATACCGAAATTATGCCCGGGCGCCCGACTATATCCGAACACCGACACCCGTTTGACGACGTGCGCCGTCCTATTCCGGCAAACGCGCCGCTCGCCACAAAGCTGCACACCATGATAATAACCGCCGCCGAGCAACAGACTATGAACTTTTATATGAACCTCGGCACGTTCTACGCCGCATCTGACGTCGGTCGCAGGCTATTCCTCGAAATCGGTATGATAGAGGAGCAGCACGTAACGCAATACGAATCGCTTATGGATTCTACCGCAACGTGGCTTGAATGCCTGCTTATGCACGAATACTGCGAATGCTACTTGTATTATTCCGCCATGAGCGAGGAAACGGACGCCGTAGCCAAAAAGATTTGGACGCTGCACTTCGAGCAAGAGCTGGCGCATTTGCATTACGCCGCCGATCTCCTTAAAAAGTACGAGGGCAAAGAATGGGCGCAGGTTATCCCCAACGCCGAATTCCCCACGTTGCTCACTTTTAACGACAACTGCGAAAAGAATAAGCATTACGTGCGTAACGTGCTTAAAAACACCGTAAACAACACGGCGGTATTGGAGGAATACACCGATATAACCAACGTGCCCGACGATTACGAGTATTTCCGCTACAACTCCACTGTTAATAAAACGCCGTCGTCGGTCGCCAGCCACAAGGTTATAGACAACTATATTACCGAATTCGGACAAGACTACCGCTTTACAGTCGCAGAACACCCCGTAAAGGCACTGCGCAACAGAAAAGAGGACAACGTCGACTTAGGTCGCAAAAAACAGCCGTAACAGCTACCTTATAAACTATTATTTAAACAATCAAAATACGCCACTATTATGTGGCGTATTTTGATTGTTTCTATTTTGTTTCACGTGAAACACTATTTTACCGACTATTGGATTGTTTCACGTGGAACATTTGCTTTTTGACGGATATAAAAATGTTTCACGTGGAACATTAATCTTTGTTATAATTGCTTTCCAAGTAGGCGAGCATACTCTCGATACGGCTCAAATCGTCGGGGGTATAGTAGTCTATAAATATGCGTCCCTTATTATCGTTGCCCAAAAGCGATACTTTTGTGCCGAAAGTGCGTTGCATGCGTACTACCATATCGCGCAATTCGAGGCTTTGTTTGGTAGCGTCGGGTTTCTTTTTGGGATTTAATGTGTTTTTAACCAGTTTTTCAAAGTCGCGCACGCTCATTCTGTCGCCGCGAGCCTTTTGCGCAAGGTCCCACTGTAATTCGCTATCCGCTACAGTCACAAGGCAGCGGGCATGTCCTGCCGAAAGCTGACCGCTTTCCACCATTTTTTGCACGGCGTCAGTCAAATCCATAAGGCGGAGCAGGTTGGCTACCGTCGGACGAGCTTTACCTATGCGCTCGGCAGCTTCCTCTTGCGTGTAGCCGTAGTCGTCCATCAATTTTTTTATGGCGCGGGCTACTTCCATAGGATTCAAGTCCTCGCGCTGGATGTTTTCTATCAAGGACAGCTCGTCAATCTGCACCTGCGTGTATTCGCGTACACACACCGGTACGGACACAAGACCTGCGGCGGTGGCTGCACGGTAGCGGCGTTCGCCTGCGATAATCATATATTTGCCGTCGGGCTTAGGTGTGACGATAAGCGGTGTTATTACGCCGTGGGTTTTAATGCTTTCCACCAATGCGGAAAGTGCGTCGTCGTTAAACTGTTTGCGCGGCTGATCTACATTCGGCTCGATATTGGATAGCAACATTTCCGACGTTTCGACCGAATTTATAACCGATTCTTCCTCGATATCGCTGAGCAGTGCGCCCAGGCCGCGCCCAAGTCCGCCTTTTCTAATAGGTGTCATAGTAATGACCTCCGTGTATGTTTTTTTATTATCAATATTATATACGTACATTAAAACATTGTCAAGCAAATAGGTAAATTATGGTAGCGCTATGCAAAAATTTCGGCAAAATATATATGTAGACGCACTGCCCGTCTATACTTGACAAACAATGCTATATGATATATAATAAAGGGCAGTATTATCTTGGAGTGTGTACGGTGGATATTACAAGCCCCATCAATCTATGGAAAAACTACGACGTTTTGGCGCTTCCGCTCAATAAGTCGGCGCTTTCCCAAAAAACCGAAAACGGCTTTACCGTCAAAGAGTATTATTTTGACGGGTATACTACCGTGGACGGACGAACGCGCACATACATTAAGATTTACGAGCGCGAGGACGCTAAGGGCGTAGTGTTGTACCTTGCGGACAAAACCGCAAAGCCCGACGAGGAACTGCTTGCAAAACTGCACGAAAACGGATATACGGTGGCAGTTTTGGATTACCTGGGCAAATCCGACCGCGAGCGGTATACGCTTTATCCCAAATCGCTGGAAGCGTGCAATCTTGACGGAGTAGAGGAGTTTTCAATACCCGACGACGCAACCAGTAACTGGTACATTTGGACTTGTATTTCGCGCCGCGCAATAAAGCTGCTCCAAGAACTGTACGGCGAAACGCATATTTTTGCGCTTGGCGTAGGGCTGGGCGGGTGCACGGTGTACAAGCTGGCTGCGTTCAACGACGGACTTACTGCGTGCGCAACGCTGCTTAATATCATCCCCAACGTAGTAGGTGAGGGCAACTCGCTGATAAACTACCGCGCGTCGCTGGATAACAGCGCATACGCTTCGATTTGCGAAATACCTATGTTTATGGCGATTTCGTCCAACGACGCGGACGGTTCGCTCGACGACATGGCGGAGCTTGCAAAAAACACGGCGTCGCTGAAACACTTCCGAATAGTGGAGCGCGCGTTGACAGGCGGGATAAAAGCGGCGTACGATAACCTTTTTGAGTTTTTCGACGATCGCGCAAACGACGTTCAATGCGAGCCGATACCGCAAATATCCCCGTCAAATTCCGA
The DNA here is from genome assembly GCA_947178255.1 of uncultured Clostridia bacterium. GTDB lineage: Bacteria > Bacillota > Clostridia > Christensenellales > Pumilibacteraceae > Anaerocaecibacter. Next base: position 54,254 of record CAMWXP010000005.1, read on the forward strand.
AAAGAATCTTTACATCAATATTGCGATAGACAATCCTGCGGAAGTTGAGCGTAATATACAGGTAAAGCTGTACGTATCATTTTGCATAGAGGACGCGCCGTACCGCAACTGGATGACCATACCCATTATCAGCTTAGGTAATGACAACTATATGGCAAAAATCAACGTTTGCCAGGATAACAGACCGATTTATGCCTTTGCTAACGTAATTTACGACGGAAAAACCGTTCGCTCATCCAACTTGCTCGGCATAATACCTAAATCACTCGGTGTACAGGCAAAGCCGGGCGTAAGCCATAGAAAGATTTACGACGGCAGTATGGGCGAGGATTGCTGGACAACACGCGACGGTAGCTCGGTAATGCAAGTAAAAGGATTATACGACATAGACGGCGTAACCAGCAAGAGCGGGTCGCTCATGACGTTCAAGCTGGGCGATCCGTTGTTCAGCGTGCCGCCCGACACTTTGTTGCAGCTAATGCTGTGCGGCGAACCTCAAACAGTAACCGTTTCCGTCAGCGACGAAACAAACAAGTACGAATGTACCGTTAATATAAATAACGATAGCGATTGGCACAAATTTTCGCTTTCGCATATGAATTTTAAGGGTTCGGCAGGTATGCTTGCCAACTGGTCGAACATATTGGTATTGGAATTTACTTCGGATAAACAATTTGTATTGGGCTCGGTGATTTGGGTATAAAATTATGAACTTTATCGGCACCGGCGAACTGCTGTTTACCAGAAAGAAGCAGTCATATGTTTTAACTTTGATTGTTGTTTTTATTTTGCTTGCCTTTTTGATATTTTTCTATTTCTTTTCGTTTGTACCGATAGAGGGCGAAAGTATGGAAAATACCATATTCGACAAGCAGTATTGCCTTGCGCAACGAAAATGCAACACCATTCGCCGCGGCGATATCGTTATAATAGAAGTTGCCGACGAGGATGGCAAAAACAACCACGACATTGTAAAACGCGTGATCGGTGTTTCAGGCGATAAACTGATATTTATGCACAGCGAGGACAGCCGTTACGTGGACGTATATATTTGCAAAAACGGCGAAAATCATTTCAGCAAAGTAAACGAACCGTATATAAAAGAACCAATGAAGTATGTTAATATGAACTTTAACAAAAAGTATTTTGACGATGACGTAATTATGCGGTACGACCCCAACCTTACAACCTACAACATTGATAATACGCTCGATTCGGATACTTATGATAGAGTCATCAAATCTACGATTATAATACCCGACGGAAACGTTTTCTTTTTGGGCGACAACCGCAACGTGTCCCGCGATTCAAGGTACTACGGCACCCGCCCGCTCTCCCAAATCAAGTACAAAGTGCTATCAGTTATATATTGATAACTAAATAGGAATAATTATGACTGATTTAATAAATAAAGAATACGGAAAAAAGGTATTTTCGGACTTTTTGCTCGAAAACTTTTCGGACGGAACCTTAATAAACAAGTTCGAAGCGCTGACAAAACTGTACTTCGAGGTCAATTCGGTTATAAACATTTCGGCTATCCGCACCGAAAGCGACGTATATATCAAACACTATTTGGACAGTATTTATCCGTACAAATACTTTTCGGGGCGGTGCTGCGACGTCGGTTGCGGCGGCGGGTTTCCCTGCCTACCGCTGGCCATTGTCACCGGATTGGAGTTTGTCGGGCTGGACAGCATAGGCAAAAAGCTGACGCTTATCAACCGCTGCGTTAAGGAAATGGGGCTAAACAACATAACCGCCGTACATTCTCGGGCAGAGGATTTGGCAAAACAAGGCGAGTTATTCGATACGGTAAGCGCGAGAGCTGTGTCCGACGTAGACAAAACGTTGTCGTACTGCGCTCCGCTCGCCAAAAAAGGCGGAAAAATAGTTTTGTACAAAACTCAAAACGATAATCCTGCACTAAACTCCACACAAGCAAAGGTTAAAGTAAGGCTTATAGAATCCAAAGACTACACACTTTTAAACACCGATATTCAAAGACGAGTATTTATCTACGAGAAGTTGTAGTAGTTGAGTTTATATATTATTTATTAGTAGTTATATATAGTAGGTGCACAACAAATGTGCATAACCTACGACTTCCACAAGATATGGTGGAAAATAGTCAAAAGACCGACAAAAGGTAGAAAAGCTTATTATTAAATATGTGTACAAAAATGCACATAAGTAGGCTTAGATTTACACATAACGTTGTGCAAAACATTATGCAAAGCTAAAAAATGTCAGAAAAAGCCACAAAAAACGGAAGTAAATCATAACAAAAACCACACTTTTCCACAAAGTTATAATAAATTATGAACGCTTTAAACAACAATAACGACATTATAACCGCGCTTGCAACGCCAAACGGCAAGTCGGCGGTGGCGATAATAAGGGTAAGCGGCAAAGGCTGTACCGAGCTTTTGAATGCGTTTTTGGAAAAGCCGCTAAAAGTGGGAAGGCTGTGCGTTAATAAGTTTAAAAGCGGAAGTTTCACCGAAAACCTGATGGCGGTAGCGTACAAAGCGCCCAAATCGTATACCGGCGAGGACATTGTGGAGCTTTTTCCGCACGGTAATCCGGTAATTTGCGATATAATTATAAAGACTTTACTTAATAGCGGTGCACGCCTGGCCGAACGCGGCGAATTTACCAAGCGCGCGTTTTTGAACGGAAAGCTCGATTTGATGCAGTGTGAGGCTTTGGCCGATATTATAGACGCGCAAACGGCCGAACAGCTCGATTACGGCAACAAACGGTACTTTGGCGGGTTCAAATCGCTTGAACAGGTACAGCAATTACTGAAAAATGCGCTCAGCTCAATAGAGGCAGTGCTGCATTACAGCGACGAAATGGAGCAAAACGAGGTAGACGGCGCGGAAGTATGCGCAGTTTTGGCGTCTGTGAACAGCGCGGCGGCTATGCTGGAAAAGGAAATCGCAGGCTTTGCGGGCGGAAAAATAATAAACGACGGGTTTAAAGTAGCCCTTATCGGCGCGCCCAATGCCGGAAAATCGACGCTACTCAACGCATTGGTGGGCAGCGACCGCGCCATAGTCACCCCCATTGCCGGCACGACGCGCGACACAATAGACGGCGATTACGTGTATAACGGCCGCAAATTTACCGTAACCGACACGGCGGGGCTCAACACCGATACCGACGATCAAGTGGAAAAAATAGGTATAGAGCGCGCGCTTGCCGCCGCAAAAGACGCTGATACGGTGGTTTGGGTGACCGACGATAGGCAAATTGCGGTAGACGAAAGTGCGTTTTCGCGGTTTGTAACGGTAAAAAACAAGTGTGACGACCAAAAAGATGTGGGAAAAGACTACAACCAAGCGTACGACGGGCAATCGATACGCATAAGCGCCAAGCAAAACATAAATATCACTGCGCTAAAACAAAAGCTTTATGACTTGTGCCCCAATGATTTCGGGTCGGTTTGTAACCACCGCCAGTACGATTGTGTTAAACGCTGTTTAGACAGCCTTAACGCGGTCAAAACCGAGGCCAAAAAGGCGGAAGGACTGGAAATTGTAGCGGCGCTGCTATACGAAGCGTACTCTGCAATAGCCGAGCTTTACGGCGAGCAGGCGGACGAAAGCATAATATCCACCGTTTTTGAAAGGTTTTGTGTAGGAAAATAGTATGAAAAGCAAAGTTGAAAGAAAGAATACTAAAAAATCCGAGCCGAAAACGACGGTGAAAGTTGTTGCTATCAACAAAAAAGCGGCGTTCGATTACTTTTTTGTTGAAACCTTCGAGGCGGGTATAGCTTTGGAGGGATCGGAAGTAAAGTCGGTAAAGGCGGGCGACGTATCGCTGCGCGACAGCTTTTGCTTTATGGAAAAGGGCAACCTCGAGCTCAAAAACTGCCGTATAACGCCGTACAAGAACGTGGGCGCATTCGCTCCAGACCCTACTCGGACGCGCAGACTGTTGTTGCATAAGACCCAAATACAACGGCTGGCGTCCAAGGCGGCGGAAAAGGGCTTTACTATCGTCCCGGTTAAAATGTATATGAAAGGGAGATTCGTCAAGGTGGAGATAGCTTTAGCAAAGGGTAAAAAGAATTTCGAAAAGAAAAACGTAATTAAAGAACGCGATATCAACAGGACTGCACAAAGAGAAATATTCGGTTAATTCGGAATTTGGAATTATGAATTCGGAATTGATGATAGCTCAGGCAGTACAATATTGTTATAAAATAAACATCATTTGGCGGTTTTATACAGAATTTTTACAAAAAATCGATACAAAATCGCGGGAAAATTATTTAAATTAGTTCAATTTTTCCGAATAAGAACGCTAAATAACGTATGAAACTTGACACAATCGGCGAAATTTAGTATAATCTAACAAAAGAGAGGGTTATTAACCATGCTTCAATATTTATGTAATGCTTTTAACGATCCGTCCAATCCGTGGTACTACGTGATAGGATTGCTGTTTTTACTCGCCATATTCGGTGCGCTTGCCGTGTACGTCATTTTCAGCGGAAAAAAGAAGCCGGACGAGCAAAAGAAGGATGAGCAATCGGAAAATACCGACAAAGCTCAAACAAACGCCGAACAAGCGGGCGAATCCGAAACGAGCGAAACGAATGGGGACGTAACCGATACCGTAAGCGACAAGCAAGAGCAGAGCGACAAATAATATTGTAAAAATCAATCGTCGACAACGTCGGCGATTTTTTGTTGCGCAAAATTCATGATAAAAATCCTGATGGGTAAAAACGTTGCAGACAAAAAATCAAGACGGTTTTACTCGGCGCGGCAGTCGGCGAACGCATGAATTTCAATACCCTCGCGCTCGACTAAACCGTCGGTTTAGCAAATCAGGATTTTTGAGTGTTCCACGCGGCGTTTAAATCGCGTTGCGGACAAGCTATGAACATCATTTTGAGTAAAAATGTAGATAAGTAATAATATGTAGCCACTATGCGGCGGTTCGCCTAGTCCTCTCCGCGTTGGTCTGGGTGATGGGGGTAAAGGCTTAACAAGTATCCCCATCATTTCGACCGAAGCGAGCGCAGCGAACGAAGCGGAGAAATCTAGGCGTAGCCGCACCATTACTTTGAGCTAATACGATTTGACGGAATGTACGCAATGTAGTATAATGATTATATCATTATCGGCGGTGCGGTTAGGCGCGCAAGCAAAAATAGACAAAAAAGGAAAAGCAAAATCGGTTATGGCATTTTTGTCAAGCAACAATTCAATAATATACAACGGTTTTGCCGCAGGTATATACGGCTGCGTCGGGATTATACTTTTGCTTGCGCTAATTTTCGGACTGCGGGCAAAGCGAAACGTAAAAAAGGAAGTTGTTACAAAATTGCCCGACGGTTTTTCGCCGCTCGACGTTCAGCGTATATTTATCGGCAAGACTTATCCCAGGCGACTGACCGCCGCGCTTATTACGCACTGGGCGCAAATGGGATATATAAAGGTTAAATATTTATCGAAGCACACAGTACGGCTGACTAAAATAAAGGATATGCCCATGCACTTCGATAAGGACGCCGTGTTTTTCGACCGCGGCACGTACGTGCGCGAGCGCGAGCTGTTTAAAGCGGCTATGAAAAAAGCCGCCGGCGGCAAGCCGATAAACATTCACATGCCGCTCGTGACAAAAGATACGGCTAAAAATATATCGCAAATGTTTGCCGCGAGGGAAGACGAGGGCGTGTATTCGTCCATGCACTATACGTTGAAGGTAATAACTTTTGCGCTTTCCATACTGCCGTTGTTGCTTTCCGCAATACTGTTCGGCGCGCTCACCGGAAACTATATGCTGATCATGATGTTTTTTATGGCGGTGATCGGGCTTATAGTTTTGATATTCGTAAGGGGAATGCCCATTATTTTCAAAGCCGTTTGGTGCGGGATGTGGTTGGGAGCGTCGGTCGGCGGGTCGCTCGGCATATGGATAGGCTCGGGCGTGAACGATTATTTGGGCGTCATCTACGTAGCGGCGGCAATATTGTTTGTCGGTCCGATCGTGCTCATTCGGTTTGTCGACTACCGCGAAAAGATAAATCTGTCCGATTATTCCGATTTGACCAATTACAAAAAGTATTTATTAAAGGCTTCTGCCGACGAGGTCGGCGACGATTACTATAACGCGCTGCCGTTTTTGCACACGTTCAATATTAAATGGATAGTTGGGCGCAGATATAAAGATCTGCCGCCGCCCAAGTGGTACAGCAACGATCCCGATAGAGAGGTCCTGCTATGAAGCTTTGGTTATTTGTAATTTGCGTAATTATTTCCGCAGCGGCGGTTTTGTCGGCGGCAGTGCCGGTTATAATCGGCAAGCTCAAACTGAAACGCGCGTTAAAGCCGATAGAATTCTACCCGCCGCGCGGCTATTCGCCCATAGACGTAATGGGCAAATATTATTCGCATCGGCTGAGAGCGCACGAAATAATAAATCCGCTCATGCTGTATTGGGCGGCGCGCGGATTTGTAAAAATCGAAGAGGACTGCAAACGCGGACTTAAAATAACGAAGCTGAAAGATATCGAGCCAAACGCCGACGAAGACCAAATGACCAATCAAATGAAGAATAACTTCAAGATAGAAAAGGAGTTTTTCGACGGTCTGTTCGAGGCGAGCATAGAATTTTACACGCTTGCCGCACCTTCGTCCGTAAAGGACGTTAATAAAAAGCTGATGGACAGCTGCAAGGAAAAGGCGGAAAAAAGACGAAATTCAAGGACAAAGAAGCTTTCCGCACTCGCTTTGGTCTGGGCGGAAGTCTCGATTATATTAATAACTATAATAAATGCGGTTGTATTCGGCGGGGGCGGAATGTATGCAATGATGCTTTTCCCGATTATCGCAGTGATATTGATCAAGGCAATACCCAACGACGAGCCGATTGCGACAATGATAAAATACCCGTTTATCTGCGCATGGGGCGGGGTTCCGTTCGGCGCATTTTTGTCCTTTGCGCCGCTAGACAGCGCGATAACGTTAAGCATAGGCATGGCGGCGTCGGTCGCAACCGTCGTATTATCCCAGTATATCGACATTCGCTCGGAAAGGGACATAGCGATTTACGGCAGAATAAGCGCGTTTAAACAATTTTTACTTGACGCCGAAAAAGACCAGTTGGAAACATTAATAGAAGAAAATCCAAATTATTATTTCGATATTTTACCGTATTGCTATATATTAAAAATTACAAAAATATTAAAATCAAAATTCGACGCCGTAACAACCGACGGCCCCAGTTGGTACCTCGGCGAGCTGCGCGACACACTTATGTTCTAAACGGAAAATGCACAAAAACGCCCGTTTTTGTGCATTTTTTATGCCAAAAT
>CAMWXP010000006.1 GCA_947178255.1 uncultured Clostridia bacterium
TTTCGTTAGTGACCGGATCGGTGTAGTCGAGCTTTTCGCCCGAGAACTCCGAGTGTTTTTTGAGGTCGTAGTCGGTGCGGTCGGCAATGCCCCACAGCTCGCCCCAGCCGAACGGGAACAGGTATTCGAAGTCGCTCGTCGCTTTGGAGTAGAACGAAAGCTCGGCTTTGTCGTGGTCGCGGATACGCAGGTTTTCTTTTTTGATGCCCAGCTTTTGCAAAAAGTCGAAGCAGTAGTTTTTCCAATACTCGAACCATTCGAGGTCGGTGTCGGGCTTGCAGAAAAATTCCATTTCCATCTGCTCGAACTCTCGCAAGCGGAAAATAAAGTTGCCGGGGGTTATCTCGTTGCGGAAGCTCTTTCCGATTTGGCAAATGCCGAACGGCACGCGAGCACGCGCAGAACGCGTTACGTTTTTGAAGTTGACGAATATGCCCTGCGCCGTTTCGGGCCGGAGATAGCACGTTGACACCGTGTCCTCGGTTACGCCCTGGAAGGTCTTGAACATAAGATTGAACTTTTTGACGGGCGTAAAGTTGGACTTACCGCACACGGGGCAAGGAATTTTGTGCTCGGCCACGAACGCCGACAGCGCGTCGTTGTCCATTGACGCCACCGGCACGGAAAGCTTGTGCTTGTTGGCGTAGTTTTCCACAAGGTCGTCGGCGCGGCAACGACTTTTGCACGCGCGGCAGTCCATAAGCGGGTCGGAAAATCCGGCAAGGTGTCCGGACGCCTCCCATACTTTGGGGTTCATAAGTATAGCGCAGTCAAGACCGAAGTTGTTTTCGCTTTCGGTAACAAACTTTTGCCACCACGCCTTTTTGATATTGTTGTACAGCTCGACGCCGACCGGACCGTAGTCCCACGTGTTGGCAAAGCCGCCGTAAATCTCGCTGCCCGCAAAGATGATTCCGCGCGACTTGCACAGCGCAACCAGCTTATCCATTGTAACCTTCATAACCGCACCTCGGTAATATTATCGTAAAGATTATATGATATATCCGCACAGTTTGTCAAGTCAATTAATAAGGTTGAGATTCCTCGCGTTGCTCGGAATACCTTCGGTGCTTCGTAGGACAAAATTATTTTTCTTGTCATTCTGAACGCAGTGAAGAATCTCAACCTTAATGCCGCGCAAGCGGCTCATTCTTAATTCTGCATTCTTAATTCTTAATTTGCGCTACATCATAGGCGCAATCAATCGCAATACGCTTCTCGCTAACCGCGTTGTCGGAAGAACGTCGTTTACTTGTTCGGCGGTCATTTGCTCGCTTACTTCCAACGTATTCATGTAATCGGTTTTCATATCGGCAATGGTATCTACGTTATACAGTATGGCGCCGTCCTCGAAGTGAAGATAGAACGAGCGGTAATCCATATTGCACGTGCCGATAAACGCGCGTTCGTCGTCGACAATCATCATTTTGGCGTGAATGAACCCGGGCGAATACTTGTACACCTTAACCCCCGCCTTTACAAGCACGGGCACAAACGACTTGGTAGTTTGGTAAACTATTTTTTTGTCCGGCTTTTTGGGAATTATTATCCTAACGTCCACGCCCGCAAGCGCGGCGCCGACGAGAGCGGTTTGTATCTCGTTGTCGAGTATCAGGTACGGCGTGGTAATATACACGTACCGCTTGGCGGTGGATATCATATTTATAAACGCGCTTTGTATAAGATGCTCGTCCCGTCCCGACGGTCCCGACGACAGCGGTTGCACAAACCCGACGGCTTCCGTCTTTTTGGTCGCGGTAAGATACGAGTGGTAGTCGAGCATACCCTTTTTGGAAATAATGCTCCAAAACGACAAAAACATTATCGTAAAGCTGAGCACGGCGTCGCCGACAAACCGCATATGCGTGTCCTTCCAGTGCCCGAACCGCTCCACTTTATTGGCGTACTCGTCGGCTATATTGTTGCCGCCGGTGTACGCTATTTCGCCGTCGATTACGGTAATTTTTCTGTGCGAACGGCTGTTGAGCCGCATATCGAAGGACAGCGTTATCTTATTGAACGGCAAAACCTCTACGCCGCCCGCGCGCAAGCGCTTTATCCCCTTTTTGGGCAAAGTGAACATACTGCCGACGTCGTCGTACATAACCTTAACTTCCACGCCCGCCGCCGCGCGCTCGATAAGCGCGGCTTCTATCTCGCTCCAAACCTGTCCATGCTCGTATATGAAATACTCCATAAGGATGAACTTTTTTGCCGCCTTGATATCGGCGAGCATTGCGGGAAAAAACTCGTCGCCCAGCGGATAGTACGTGGTGGTCGTGCCGCCGTACACGGGATACGATCCCGAATTAAGCACCAAGTCCGCGCAAGTCGTGCCGGTAGGATTGGCAACGCCGCGCTCGCTGAGCAACGTGCCGTTAGTCATGTTGAGCAATACCTGCGACACGTCGGACGCGCGCTGTAAGCGCTTGCGCACCCGCCGCGGCGTATGCTGCCTGCCTATGAACAAATACACCAGCCACCCGAATGCCGGCGCAAGCAGTATCAATACGCACCAGCTCAATTTGTATGCGGGGTTGATATCCCGCGACACAATGTACAAGCATATAAGGAAACTGACAAACTCGAATACCAGCCACACCCACCAAATTTGCGCGGCGGCGTACAGCACGCCCACCACTATGAGCGTTATTTGTACAAAAAACGACAGTACGGTAATCGCCGCTTTTTGGGATAGAAGCTTGATTAGTTTTCTGAACACTTTATCACCTATATGTAGTATTTAACTTAATCATTGTAGCATACAAGGATTGATTAGTCAATTATGAATTCGGCATTAAAAAAGCCCTGTCATAAGACAAGGCTTTTTGATTGAGTTATTTATTGATTAGTCTAAGCACGTGAATACGACCATTCCGTCCTCAAACGTAATTCTATACGTATGAGTGCCGCTCGTGACACTGGCATTGCCCATTCCCGAGTCGAGCGTCGAGAAGTCTATGTACGTGCCATTTACTTCTTTGTACTTGGTATTATCACCCATATCCCAAACGGCGCCCGTTCCTGCACTGTCGCTATGGCAAGTCTTAATTTTATTACCCGCGCTTAATGTGATAGTCAAGCCTTCATCGGGATCGATATAGCAATCGGTAGAGGGCGCCCAGCCCGCATTTGCAAAGCCTTCACCTACCAAGTACAAGCCGCCGGGAACAAGTTGGTCGACGCCGCCGTCGGTGAACTCTATAGACCAGCAGGGATGCTCTTCGTTGCCTTCTCCGGTATCGTAGTAACGAACATAGATGCTGAACACACCCGTCGAATTGGATTTAACGGTGAACGCACCTGTCGCTTGGTTCCATGTCGCACCATGACGCTTATCGGTATCAAACATACGGGGGCCTTCCGCAGGCGTGTTGTGGTGCGCCAAAACGGTGCCCTTAATCCTGAACGTAACAACGTCGCCAGCGTTGAGCTGTACGCCGGTAGCATAATATTCGTACGTTGCCTTAGCGCCTTCGGGCGGAGCCTGAATGTTTGCCGTGTTGTCGGTAAGATACATCTTTACCTGTCCGCCGACAAGCAATTCGCCGTCGCTTTCGGGTTGAGGCGGCTGTGTACCTTGGGACGTGTACTGCGCGTACAGCGTAGTATTCTTATCGAATATCGTTTCCAAAGTTACGGCAGTGCCGCCGGTTGACTCAGTGTACCAGCCGTTGAACGTGTAACCGCTATTTGCTGTAACGCGGGGCAGGCTTGTAAGCTTGCCGTTGGTCGTTTGCATGTAGTTGGGCGTTAGCGACATTGTGCCGTCAGTGCCTACCATAAACGTTATGGTGTATTCCGCACCCGGCGTCGTGCCGTTATCGGTATAACGTGCGTAAATCGAGCCGCTCTTGGTGAACGTTGTGGCTGTCGTTACTTTGTTGCCGCCCGTAGCCGCGTCGTACCATGCGTCAAACTTTTTGCCGTTGGGCGCCGTAGGCGTGGGCAAAGTGGAAAGCTTGCCGTTGGTCGTCTGCGCCGTAGCGGGAGTGCCGGTGCCTTCACCGTACACGAACGTTATGGTGTATTTGCCGCCGGTAATTGTGGTCGGGTCGTTGCCGCCACCCAAAATGTCGCCGGCGTCTTTGTCGCACGCGACAAAACCGAATGCCGCAAGTACGAACATTGTTGCGGCAAGTACCGCGATTAGGAGTCTTGATTTCTTCATATTTCCCTCATGAAAAAAATTTTTTTAGCAAACACTCAAAAAGAAAACATCTATCCCTTTTTATGCGTTTACTACTGTATTTGTTATTATATCACTACTTGTATAATATGTCAATACCCAAAAAGAAAAATTTCGACTAAATTTTTACCTACTTCTTTTGAAAAAGAAGTAGGCAAGAAAACTTTAAACGTGTGGTTTGGTTGTTCGTTTTGCTACTATATTCTTTCGCGCCTTTCTTGCATCCTGCTTTTTACTTCTTTTGGAAAAGAAGTAGGTAGGAAAACTTTTAGTGTTGTGTATTTACTTAGTTATTTGTTTTACTTTTCGCCCAATCAATTGCGTGACAATACATATTGCTTGACGCCACTATGTAATTAAGAATGCAGAATTAAAGCCCTCATCCGTCGCTAACGCGACACCTTCCCCCAAGGGAAGGTCATCAGTAGCAAAGCCGTTCCACATGAATACCTTCCCTCACGGGAAAGTTCTCGCCGAGGTGACGGATAACATGCGGTTGCTTCATAGGAGGGCAAATATACTAAAATCTAATCCTATTCTAAAATTAAAAAGAGTGGCGATACGCCACTCTTTTTATCTATTCCGCCGCCTCAAATATGAGGTAAATTCTATCATTTGAAGTCCATGTAAACTTGAAATAGAATGTATATTTACCTGTCGTCTTTATTGCAATATTGCCGTCTGCGTTTTCAATGCAATCCAAGTCGCCGCTGTTTGAGATTTCCGAATAGCCTACTCCCTCGTTAGTGTCGGCAGTCTTGTTGAAACGAATTTTAACTTCGTCACCCGCTTGCAAATAGACCTCGATCTTGTATTGCTGGTTGTTATCATCATCGGCGCGTTCCATTTTGAAGCCGTTGCCGTAACCCGTGGTCCACGTTTGGTCTTTTTCCTGAATAACGCCGACCAACCACGCACCCTCGCCCGAACATTCTTCAAATGTAAGACTGCTGTTGTCTACGCTCGATTCGCCACCGCCGATGCCGGGATCTTCTACATTTTCGGAGGTTATTTCGATTTTGCCGTTAACAAGCTTAATTGTGTAATCACCTGCTTTTTTGATTACAAAATTTCCGTCGCCGTCGGTGGTAACGTAACCCTTGCCGACTGTGCTCATGCCGACTGCACTGCTCCAATCTACTCCGCCTGCCAAGCTATTGCATTTAACAATCTTGAAAGCAAACGGTTCCTCGGTGTCATCGGCGTCTTCGGTTACTTTAACGTCTATTTGACCGGATGTTGCGCCCAAGTGACCGTCTTCAACACAAGTCCAGCCAAAGTCGGCATTTACCAAATAGTAATGGCCTACAAAAATGGCAACGGGCGGTTCTTCAAAATCGTCGTTCTCTATTTCTATTTTGCCGTCGACAAGCTTAATCCTGTATGTACCGGCGGTTTCAAGTCTAATGTTTGTATTAACGTCGCCATTGGGATCATGGTCTACGGTAAGATATCCCGCACCCTTTGTTACGTCGCCTGCGTTAAGCGCAGTATCCCAGTCTATCGTGCCGAACATATCGCTGCTTTTTACAATCTTAAATTTAACAGGCTCCTCGCCGACAGTCAATTCTATCTCGCCCGAGGTTGCGCCTAAATAACCGTCTTTGGTGCAAGCGCCCCAATTAATGTAATCCAAACCTTCGCCTACCATATAGTAATGGTCTTTATGTATGGTCAGCGCGGGCTCTTCCGTGTCGGACGTTATTTCGATATGCCCGTCTACGCCAACCGTTATCGTATACGTACCGGGTATCGCCAGTCGGATATTTTGGTCGCTCGCCGCGGAAAGATATCCAAGGCCCTCGGTTACACTGTTCACGTCGAGCACGCTGTCGTCCCACAATATTGCACCCGTCTTGCCGTTGGCGCACTTGGCAATCTTGAACACGACGGGGCTATCGCCTACGGTAAGCTCGTACGTGCCCGAGGTCGCGCCTATATACCCGTCTGCCGAACATTCGTTCCAACCGAACGCTGCGCCTACAAGATAGAAGTGGTTTGCTTGGAACGGTATTGTGCCGTCGTCGGCTTCTATTTTCCAATCGCCGCCTTCGGCATAGTACGCAAGCGTAAAATCAAACGTGCCCTGCTTTGCCGCAGTAAACTCGCCTGTTTTTTCGGTAACAGCCTCCATGCCAAGCCAAATGGCACCGCGCTGCGCTTCTATCAATTCTACGTCGACGTAGAACGAAATAGCGTTGCCTTCGTTTAGCTCGACGTGTACGGTATACGCCTGTTCCGCACCTTCAACCGTTGTCGCCGTAAGCATATGCTTGGTGCTGCCGACATAACAGTAGTTATTGCGCTCGGCTATAGTCGACTTATAACGCGCGTAAATAGTGCACGATTGACTGAACGATGTATTGGTGGTTACATACTCGCCGCCCGCTTCCGCCGTGTACCATCCGTTAAACACGCAGTCTTGCGGCACTGTCGGAGTAGGCAAGGAAGTGAGCTTGCCGTTTACCGTTTGCGCAGATGCGGGCGCGCCCGATCCGTCGCCGTAATCGAACGTAACAGTAACCTCGCCTGCGCCGGGCGTATACACAGCATACACGACTTTGTCGTCAGTAAACTTTTGCGACTTGAAATTTATAATAGTGTCATCGCCCTTAGAAAGCGACCAGCCTTGAAAGGTATAGTCGGCTTTGCTTGCAGCAGGGATATCGCCTTGAACGAAACCGCTTGCGTCGGTCGTTAAAGTTTTGCTGCCGCTGATCGAACCGCCGTCGGCGTCGAACGTAACCGTGTACGTGTTGCCCGTTGAATCGTCATCACCGCACGCTACAAGCGCGCAAGCCGCAGTCGTAAACATTGTTGCGGCAAGCGCCGCGACTAAGAGCTTAGATTTCTTCATTGTTTTCCTCGATAAAACTTATTTGTTGTTAATTATTATACCACTGTAATTTGAATATGTCAATACAATTCCGAATTCATAATTCATAATTCCGAATTAAAAAAGCCCTGTCATAAGACAGAGCTTTTTGTGTTGATTAGCTGTTACATTTTATGCCTGAACAACGCCGGGCGCAACACTGCCGCCGCCGACGGCATATGTTATAACCCATACATCTCCGCTAATTCCGCTCAAATCTGCGGTTTTAGTAGAATCGCCGCCCTTGTTGATAAGGAACTTAACGTTAGAGAATGAACCGGTTAGCGTATTCATTTCCGACGTAATAACTGTACCGGGATAACCAGCGGTGCTCAAACCGGACCATGCATATATACGGAAAGTAGAGTTATTAGCAAGGTCTACTATATTATCGCCTTCTTTAATATAGAGCTTAATCGATTGCCCATTGACAGTAATGGTTGCGCACTTACCGGCGTCCGCCGCGGAAATAACTATTGCATCGCCTATTTCGATTTCCTTTGATATATCTAATTCAACCCAACCATCTTTGTAAACCTTGTAGTGAATTTCGTAGTTGCCCGCTTCGAGATCGTAATGGTCGGTACCGGTTTGACCATACTGATTATAACCAAACTTCTCAACGCCGTTAATCTTAAGCGCATTTATATTTCTCACTGCGCCACCGGTTGCGTTTTGAGCCCAAAGCTTGATTGTGGTAGTTTTTGTAAGCTCTAACTGCACGTTGTAATACTCGGCTTCATTTTTTGTGGCATCGGGCGTACCTGCTGTGAGCTTCGTGAACTCATCGCCGACTTTGATGTACTGTCCGACATCCAAATCGTCAGGATCCTCGGGGCTAGGTCCGGGTTGCTCGCTCGCCGCGAAGTTAATCCAAACGCTGCTGCCACCGTCCGTACCTATTTTAAGGTAGAACGTGAACGTGCCGGCTTTTAAAGCTTCCAAATTGCTGTCATTCCAGTCGATATTCTCGCCTAAGCAACCTTCCTCAACGTTATTGAACGCCCATTCGTTTTCTTGGTCGTTGGTTTTGAAGATTTTAACTTGATCGCCGACAGCCAACGGAACTTCCACTTTGTACTTTTTAGCAAGGGTTTCATTTGCATCGGGATCTATTTCTCCGAACTCGTAGCCGGTTTCCGTATCCCACTTGCTTGTGCCACCTACGTCGCCGTACAGATAGAACTTGGATTCACCGGGCTGAGGGTTCGGATTGGGGTCTGGTTCGTCAACTTCGCCCATTATATTAAGCACCCAGCCGCTGGCGTATTCCTTCAAGTAAATAGCATACGTGCCGTCTGCTTTGATAGTTACGGAAGTGTTTTTCGCGTTAGCGTCAGCTACCGTTACCAAAGACAATATCGTTTCTTTGTTGAATCCGTCAAGATAGAAATCAATCGCCGTGCCGTTAACGTTAAACGTAATAACGTCGTTTGCGTTAAGCGCTATATCCGCTTTACCGAAGTCATGCAGTCTGCCGTCGGTCTGAGTTCCCAGGTATGCGTCATAGCTGTCAAGGGCTACCTTGTTCGTGCCACCGACAAGCACCTGTATAGCAAGCGTTTCGGGTTGAGGGCCGGGACCGGGGCCGGGCTCGTCGGCCTCGCCTTGTACGTCAAGCACCCAGCCGGTGTCGTATTCCTTCAAGTAGATAGCATAAGTGCCGTCCGCTTTGACAGTTACGGAAGTGTTTTTCACGCCTGCATTGTACGTGACCAATCCGGCTATCGTTTCACTGTAACCGTCAGGCCAGAAGTCAATCGCCGTGCCGTTAACAGTGAACGTAATAACGTCATTTGCGTTAAGCGCTATATCCGCTTTACCGAAGTCATGCAGTCTGCCGTCGGTCTGAGTTCCCAGGTATGCGTCATAGCTGTCAAGGGCTACCTTGTTCGTGCCACCGACAAGCACCTGTATAGCAAGCGTTTCGGGTTGAGGGCCGGGACCGGGGCCGGGCTCGTCGGCCTCGCCTTGTACGTCAAGCACCCAGCCGGTGTCGTATTCCTTCAAGTAGATAGCATAAGTGCCGTCTGCTTTGACTGTAACGGAAGTGTTTTTCACACCCGCATTGTACGTGACCAATCCGGCTATCGTTTCGCTGTAACCGTCAGGCCAGAAGTCAATCGCCGTGCCGTTAACGGTAAACGTAATAACGTCGTTTGCGTTAAGCGCTATATCCGCTTTGCCGTAGTCGTGCAGTCTGCCGTCGGTCTGCTCTTCCAAGTATGCGTCGTAGCTGTCAAGAGCTACCTTATTCGTGCCACCGACAAGTACTTGTATAGTAAGTGCATTGGGGTCGACGATAGGACCGGGGCCGGGTGTTACTTTTTCGACATACTGTGCCGTGACTGAAGTCGATTTTGTGAACGTGGTGTATGACGTGACCTGATTGCCGTCGGCGTCTTTCCAGCCAGTCCATTCCCAACCGTCATTGGCGGTGACCGTAGGGAACGTTTTTACTTTTCCGTTTTCCGTCTTTACGGACGTTTCGCCGCTGAGCGTGCCGTTCTCGCCCGCAAGGAACGTAATGTCATATTCATCGGTGACAATGGGTCCGGGAGGCGTAGGGGTATCATTTTCTTTGAATACCGCGTAAACGGAAATACTTGCGTCAAACTTATGATTGTTGAAAGTATTTGACGTAATAGTCGGAACGGTTTGACCCGCCGCAAGTCCCCAGCCCAAGAACGTATAGTCGTCCTTGTTCTCTTTCTTTTCCGCCTCGGGCATTGTGCCCTCCAGCTTGCCTTCCTTGTTGGTTGTCAACGAGTTGCCCTGGATTTTGGTGAGCTGAGCGTCGGCGCCAGGTACAAACGTAATAGTATACGACGTGTCCGTAGGCGTGTTGCCCGGTTGTACACCACCCGTCGGCAATTCAACACCGTCGCCACACGCTACCAATGCGCCCGCCGACGTTGCAAACACCGCTGCTGCCAATGTCGACAACAATAATTTGCGTCTTTTCATTTTTTCCCTCTCTATGAAAATAATTTGTTAGGTACAGTACTCCTAAGTGCATTAATTATACCACTAAGAAGTACTGTTGTCAATACATTATATGAAAAAAATTTACATAGTTTTACTACTTCTTTTTTGAAAGAAGTAGGGTCATGCGTGTGTTTACTCTGTGATTGATTTGTTGTTACACCCGTATAGTAACGTTTCGATAAAAATTGCTCGACGCAACTATGTAATTCTAAATTCAGAATTTAAAAAGCCCTATCTTTTTGAGATAAGGCTTTTTGATTGTTTGTTGTATTATGAAAAACTATTACGCTGCCCCGACATATACTCTATCTTCACCCATCTTAGTCTGGAAATAGAAGGTATATGTGCCGCTTGTTTTGACGCGGATGTAGCCGTTAGACTCTTCCACACCATCATTGGAGTAAGGATTAAGCGTAGCGCATTCCCAGCCATTACCGTCATCACCCCAAGTCGGAACGTACATTGCTACCTCGTCACCTTGGTTAAGCGTGACAGTTACCGAATACTCGTCAAATCCCTCGCCGTTTGTTCCTGTATACGTAGCAAAATAGCCTTTGGACGTGTTACCTTTTTTAATGACGTATACGTTAGGCTTGTTATCTGCTTGGTTGCCCTTAACTATATCAACCATGTTGCCGTCGTCTTGACCGCCACCACCGCCGCCTTCGTTGCCGCCGTTCGGTTTGGTTGCAGAGTAGTCTATCCAAATCAACGGTTCACCGCCATACTCCTTAAATAACTCAAAAGTATAGTAACCGTCCTTGGTAATACCGATATTAGTGCCGCCTTCCGTAGTGATTCCGGTAGTGTCTGCATACCGATTATCCCTAATGCTATCATAACGGTATTCGGTCCATTTGGATCTAATGTTTACTTCATCGCCGGATTTCAGATAGACCGTAATTTTGAAGTGGTTATCATCCTCCTGCCTTGTCATCTCATAGCCATTATTCCAAATAAACTCAGTATGTCCTTTTGCGGTAAACTTACCTGTTAAGAACGCTCTACCGGAAGAATCATCATCTATTCCCGTGTACACCAAGCCCGCATTCGGGTCGTTATCGGGAATGGGCGGTGTGGGATTGTCGAGTGTTCCGTGTATCCATACCTTCCAGCCCTCGCCTTTATAGTACTTCAAATGGAACTCAAACGTACCGGCCTTAGGCATTGTGAACTCGACGCCCATCGTGTTATCGCCGCTTACGCCGCCGTTTATCAGCTGGCTGCTTACTCTGAACAAGCCCGAAACTTCTTGGTTGTTTACATAGAATTTGATTTTGGAATTGTCTTGAAGCGTAACGTTTTCCAAAACATACCACTTGACCAATTTGTCTTTATCCGAGTCGTTGGGAATTCTCGTTGCGGATTCGTCGACCATTGGCGTGGTGTTCAGTTTTGCAGTGGCGCTTTCCTCGGGCTGAGGCGCGACGTAGAATACGCGTACACTCGTGCCGCCGTCCTTATGTATTCTGAGGTATACCGTGTAATTACCCGCTCTCTTGATTTTGATGTTGCCGTCGCTCGTCAATTCGCAGTTTACGCCGACGGAGCCTTCCTCGAAATTGCTGTAATTCCAAGCGTTACCGTCGTTCGATTTGAATATCTTGACCTCGTCGTTAACACTCAAAGTGGCTTCCGCTTTGTACTTAACTTCTACCTGCGAGTCTTCGTAGCGGTTGAGCTCGGTCTCGACGAATTTAATGCCGCCCGCCGATATGCTCCACTTATTAACTCCGCCGATTTTGCCGAACAAATAGAAGTTGGAGCCTTCGTCGTCGTTGTTACCGCCGCCGCCGACCTTGGAAATCCAAATGTCGTGCGAGCCTGCGCCGTTGCCCTCGCCGTATATTTTCAGGTAGAAGTTATACGTACCTTCTTCGACGATAGTAATATCGGGCGCGCTGTTGTCAAATCCGCCGTCGGTTGCGATATCCTCCGGCACTGCGGGCTCTTCTTGAAGGTGCGCGTAATACGTACCGTTGAGCCAAAGCTTAATATGCTCGCCTGCGGACACCGTTACGTTTTCCGCGTAATATTCGGTGCAATAATCATTATCGGGGTTAATCGCAAGCGTGTACTCGCACGTGGACGGATCCCAGTCGCTTTCCGTACCGCCGATACCCAGTATGTACGCGCCGGTTGTTTCATCGCCGCCACCACCGCCGCCGCCTTTCTTGGCAACGTAAACGGAAGTATCGTTGGGATCCTCTTTATTTACTTTGAGGTAAATTTCGTACGTGCCGTCCTGCGTTATCGTAAGGTTGCCTTTGTTCGCGGTTTCGGTAGTATCTATATCGGCAAAGTCCCAGTTCTCTTCCCAAGAGCTGATATACTGCGTCTTGTTGCCTTTTACGATTTTAATCGTATCATTTGCCTTAAGCTCGGCGGTGAGCATGTATTGGTCCTTGCCGTAGCTGTCCTCTGTCTTTGTAAACACATACTTCGCGTCGGTATCTACACCCCACTCTGTTATGGAGCCGATAAGGTAGTATGTATCGGCGTCAATGTTGGGATTGTAGTTTTCGTCTTCCTTGTAGTGCGCCGTGACGGAAGTGATTTGCGTGAACGTATAATTTTCGTCCACGTGCGTCGTTTCGTCGTCGGTAAGCGCCCAATAATCGAGCTTCCAACCGTTGTCTTCCTTAACGGTGGGGAACTTCGATATTTTTTTGCTTGACGTTTGTATTTCGTTTTGGCCGCTTAAAACTCCGTGCAAACCCGCATAGAACGTGATCATGTATTCATCGCCGAGAATGGGACCGGGAGGAGTGGGTGTGTCCTTCGGCTTGAATACGGCATAAACGGGCGTGTTGCCCGAAAACTCGTGCGCATTGAAGTTGGTTGCAGTGAGCGTCGGCGACGTTGCTCCCGCAGTAAGACCCCAGCCCAAGAACGTGTAATCGTCCTGGTTCTCGTTCTTTTCCGCAGTGGGCATTGTTATTGCCGTCAGCTTGCCGTTTTTGTCTGTAGTCAACGTGGTGCCGCCGCCGGCAATGCCTTTTACCGTGGCGCCCTGCCCCGCAACAAACGTGACGGTATACGTTTTGTCAACGGTGCTCGACGGCGGATTTTTGTCGCTGCCCTTCGGCAATTCGACATCGCTACACGCGGCTAACGCGCCCGTAGCCGTTGCAAATACCGCTGCTGCCACTACCGACAACAATAATTTGCGTTTCTTCATTTTTCCCTCTCTATTAATATTTTAATCGGGCACAATATCCCTATCATATTAAGTATAGCACCATTAAAAATGGTTGTCAATACAGTATATGATATTTTTCGGCACAAATTTCCCTACTTCTTTTGTAAAAGAAGTAGGCAAGAAAACTTTTAATGTTGTGTGTTTACTTTTGTGTGTTGTTTACTTGGCACCCAATTAATGGCGTTACTGAAAAAATTTCTCAACGCCACTCGGCAAATTCGGAATTACGGAAAATTTTTATTAAATAAGGGGCGGCGTAGCTGCAGTCCGACATTATTCACTATTCACTATTATCTATTCACTAACAAAAAAAACCGCAATAGCGGGGTTTTTTGTTATACAAGGTCGTCTTTAAGCGTTCTGTCAAACAACTGTTCCATTACCTCACGGGGAGGAACCTTGTCCAGTATCATAGTGTTCACTGCTGTTGTTATAGGCATATCTACGCCGTACTTGTCCGCAAGTATGGACATAGCTCGCGCGGTGTGAACGCCCTCGGCAAGCTTGTCGTACTTTTTGCCTTTCACGTAATTTTCGCCCCACATCCGATTGTGGCTATGCTCGGAAAACAGCGTTGTTTCGTAGTCGCCGATATGGCACAAGCCGTACGCCGAAAGCGGATTGCCGCCAAGCGCCTTTATAAGCCGAGCTACTTCCCTGCTGCCGCGTGCCATAAGCGCACCTTTTAGCGTGGTAAGGTTCATTCCGTCCAGCACGCCGGCGACGATACCCATAACGTTTTTAGCCGCCGCGCCGATTTCCGTGCCTATTACGTCGCTGCCGTAGTAGAACCTGATAAGCGGGCTTTTGAAGTATTCCACTATGCGCTCTATCGTCGTGCGCTCGTATCCGTCAATAATCATGCAGTTGGGATTGCCCTGCGTAAATTCCTGCACGTGCCCGGGGCCCGCCCATACCGCTATTTGCCAGCTTTCCAGTCCGAATTCCAGCGCGACCTCGCTAAGGCGTTTGCCCGTGCTTATTTCTATACCCTTCATATTGGTTACAAGGTATTTGCCCGTCATATCGCATTGGCTTCGTATATCGCCCATTACGCTGCGGAACGCCTGCGACGGCACGCTGACAAGCAGCACGTTTGCGCTGCGCACAGCTCGCTGTAAATCGTTGGTTAGCTCAATCGATTTGGGAAACGTTACGTACTCGTTTTTGTGCGTCATTACAAGCTGCTCGTACGATATTTCGCCGGCCTTGCCGTACACCGTTACTTTGTGTCCGAGCTGGTTGGCGTACCACGCCAAAAACGATCCCCATCTGCCGCAGCCGATAACGGTGACCTTTATCTTTTGACGCGTATAGTCCATTGGAATGGTGTATTCAGGCATTTTAATCTCCTTCGGAGATTAATTCGGAATTCGGAATTATGAATCCAGAATTAATGATAAGGTTAAATTTTATTAGTTGTTGCCGCCGATATAGTTTGCGAGCTTATCGGCATAGACTTCCAAAAGCTGGCACGACGTCATGCTTGACATATTAGTAAGCTTGTAGTTGACAAACATATAGCTTTGGCATGTGCCGTATGCTTGATTTATAGCGTCGTGGTTATTTCCGAGGTTGACGCTGTTGTAGTATAACAGCATTTCCATATACCACAGCTTTCTCGACACGTCGGACAACGTTCGCAACCAGTACAGCTGGTGCAGCTTGCCGTTTTCTTCCGGCGGTATCGCTTCATCCGTCACCGCCCACTGCGCATAACGCGAAAAACTGCCGAGCTGACTGTACAACCGAGTAAAGCCGTTGGACGTTTCCGTAACCTCTTTAAGCGGCATTATAAACAACGAAAATTCGTCGCCGTCCAGCTTATCGCCGTAGTTTTGGCGTATATATGTTTCGCTGAGCACCGGAATTTTGGATTCGCTGTCGCGCTTGCTCAAATCGGTTTCTACGCCGATACGCATAAACTCGATATCCAAGTACGCGCCGAGCTGCGCTATATAATCCACATATTCGTCCATTCTTTGCACGGTAGGTGTGTCCAACGCGCTATCGCTATACGTATTGGAAAGCGTGCTGAGATCTATCATTACGCCGTCGGTATATCTATGATTGTTGTGTGTAATTCTATTTGTCGTGCCAAGCACCGCACGAGCGCGGTAGTTAAGCACGTGCATGTCATGCTCATAGCTGTACACGGCAGGTCGCACCGCGGCCGGCACACTGGCGATGTTCTCCATGTCCTTTATGAGCGTAACGGCGCTCAGTCCGCTTAACGACAGGTACATCCTTGTGTACTTTTCCAGCCGCTCGGCGTAATACTTAGCACGCACATCATCGCCCGCTTTTAGACCTTCGGTCATCAGCTTGTCCGAAAGATTGTTGCATACATACAGCGCTTCCATAAAGTCGTCGTTGGTAAGCGCCGACGTAGACGTAAGCACCGGCATATTGCCGTCGCTATCCACGTAGTCCGCCGTGTGCGTGCCGTCCGTAGATTTGTGGCTTTTCAGCTCGCGCGAAATATACTTTTCGCCAAAGTCCACAGCGCGTTCGCTAAGCCCCATCGAATTGAATAACCGCATGGAAGTAAGCGGAAGCGCGAACGCAATAATACACGCTAACATCGCTATCAACGAAAGCGCGATAAATGTTGTTTTGAATATTGCGGAAATTAAATCGTCGGCAAACGAGTTTCCGACTTCCTCCGCAGGCTCGACAACGGGCTTGGGCGCAGGTGCACGCGCGGGCACGATTTTAGGCATAACTTCATTATCGGCGTCGGTATTGGCGCCTGTTCTGCCATTTATGCTGTCACCGTTTTTCAGTTGTTCATCCGAGTAATTCATTACAAAATAGTATAACACAAAAAACTTAGTCACACAAGTATTTTGGAGCATAATTCGGAATTCAGAATGCGGAATTCGGAATTATTGCAAAAATTTATATTACTCTAATAAGGGCGCGTCAGCGCAGTCCGACAATTCCGAATTCATAATTCAGCATTCCGAATTACTTCTTTGCTATTACCTTTGCCGAAACGGGGTCGAGCAACACACCGGTACTGCCGCCGTCCGACGTTAAAAACGACACGTGCCAACACAAGCCGTCAGCGCCCAGCGGATTTTTGATTATGCGCGCGCGCGTTTCGTACTCGCCTTTGGGATGAATTGCCGTTTTTGCCGCCGATATTGCGCGGTCGTAGGTAATCATTTCG
This sequence comes from uncultured Clostridia bacterium, assembly GCA_947178255.1. Classification (GTDB taxonomy): domain Bacteria; phylum Bacillota; class Clostridia; order Christensenellales; family Pumilibacteraceae; genus Anaerocaecibacter. The sequence goes on from CAMWXP010000006.1 coordinate 16,430, forward strand.
CCTGTTATTTGGCTTTGCGCACTGAGCGCCGTCGTCTTGCCGCCGCATTTGATTGTGACGGTAAACTGCTTAGCCGTAGTTTCGTGCTCGAATTCGGCAGAGAAGCTTGCCGCAAACGGGTGCACTATCATCGTGCCGCCGAACGTACAGCCGTCCACCTCGGCGGTGAACGTGATGACCGCGTCGATATCGAAAGTAGTCGGCACGAGCGTGATGAGCGTATACGGCTTTAACTTGCCGTCGCTCCCCACCTTGCCGTCCGCCTTAAAGGTATGCTCGCGCACGCCCGACACGGCAGTCAGCGTATATCCGTCGCCGTCGGCGGCGTAGTAGCCGCTTCGCCGTTCGCTAACGCTCTCCATAGGGTCGGTTGAGCACGAACAAAGAATAATAGTCACCACGGTCATTATCGCCGCAAAAAGCATACACAATTTTTTCATATTACAAAATATGAAAACCGCACGGCGAATATTCGTCGTGCGGTCAATACCGTGTATTACTAATCATTCTTTACTTTCATAAGTCTAACTATGGAAGCGCGCTCGTTTTCGTCAAGCTTCATAAGTATATACTTGATTGTTTCTTGAAGCTGCGGGATCATTACGTATTCAAGCGCGTTTACTCGGCGTCTGTTCTTTTCTATTTCGTCGGCGAGCATGTTACAAGTCTTTTCCACTTCGGCAAGATGCAACAGCTTGTCGGTGAGCGCCGTGAGCTTGAGCACTGCGTCGTCAAGCTCCGCCAGCGCCGAGCACAGCGCATACGGCAGGCTGACCTCGCCCACGCGCTTGGTTTCCATAAACGGCACGTCCACGCCCATAATGTTCTTAGTACCGATAGTGACAGACGCGGAAAGCGACGGCAACGCTATCGCCTGCACCACGTCGAGCGGCGACGAAGCGGACAGCGAAAAGCTTTTTAGCGCCTCGCCTATCTCGCCCTCGATTTCCTCTCTCAACCGCTTGTTCTCTTTTATGAGTGCCAAAAACTGACGGACCATTTCGTCCGACTTGTCTTTTAACAGCTTGTGTCCGCGCTCTGCGGTTTTGAGCCTATCTTTTAACCTACGCAATTCCATGCGCGTAGGGTTTACATTAAGTCTTGCCATAAAACTCCGTTTAATTCGGAATTCGGAATGCGGAATTCGGAATTGTGGAAAAGGTTTTATTTAATTAATTGTGCGGCTGCGCCTAGATTTCTCGACTTCGCTCGAAATGATGGGATTAGAGGTTACTATTCTATATAAAAAATGGCAACGTTTACACCACCCATCACCCCGACCAACGCGGAGGGGTCTAGGCGAACCGCCGCATTGATGTCGTGCTATTACCACCGATAATTTAGAATTCATAATTCCGAATTCCGAATTATTTTGTTGTTTACATTTTGTCGAAGAACTCTTCAAGGTTCTCGTCGCGTATACGTTTCAATTCGGAACGCGGCAATATCTTTAACAGTCGCCAACCGATGTCCAGCGTTTCCTCGATAGTGCGGTTTACGGTAAACGTTTGATTGATATACTGCTTTTCGAACTCCTCGGCAAACCGCGCATACAGTCTATCCACGTCAGACAGCGCCGCTTCGCCCAAAATGGAGCTAAGCTCCTTTGCGTCCTTGCCGCGTGCGTACGCCGAGAAAAGCTGGTTCATAGTGTCGGCATGGTCTTTGCGCGTCTTGCCCTTGCCTATTCCCTTGTCCTTCAAACGCGACAGCGACGGCAATACGTCGATGGGCGGGTTAAAGCCCTTTTTGTACAGCTCGCGCGACAGTATGATTTGCCCTTCCGTGATGTACCCCGTAAGGTCGGGAATGGGATGCGTTTTGTCGTCCTCGGGCATGGTCAGTATGGGAATGAGCGTAATCGAGCCCTTTTTGCCGCGTATGCGCCCCGCGCGTTCGTATATGGTTGCAAGGTCGGTATACAAGTAACCGGGGTAGCCGCGCCGACCGGGGACCTCGCGCCGCGCCGCGGAAATTTCGCGCAAGGCTTCGGCGTAGTTGGTTATGTCGGTCATTATTACAAGCACGTGCATGTCGCACTCGAACGCCAAGTATTCCGCCGCCGTCATTGCCATACGCGGCGTGTTTATGCGTTCGACCGCGGGGTCGTTGGCGAGGTTGAGGAACATGACCGTCCTGTCTATCGCGCCCGTCCTGCGGAAATCGGCGGTGAAGAATTCGCTCTCCTCGTACGTGATGCCCATTGCCGCAAACACGACTGCGAATTTATCGTCGGTGTTCTTTACCTGCGCCTGCCTTGCTATTTGCGCCGCAAGGTCGGCGTGCGGCAAGCCCGACGCCGAAAACACGGGCAGCTTTTGTCCGCGGACAAGAGTGTTAAGTCCGTCTATCGCGCTGACGCCCGTTTGAATGAACTCGTTGGGATAGTCGCGCGCAACGGGATTTATGGGGCTGCCGTTTACGTCAAGACTGGCTTCGGGCAGTATTTCCGCGCCGCCGTCTATGGGATTGCCCATACCGTCGAACACCCTGCCAAGCATGTCGTGCGAAACCTTAAGCTCTATCGCCTTGCCTGTGAACGCCGCTTTAGCCGCCGCGATCTTCAAGCCTCTGCTCGGCGCGAAAAGCTGAACAAGCGCTTTGTCGCCGTCGACCTCCAGCACGCGGCCGAGCCGTTGCTCGCCGTCGTTGCCTTGCGCGATCTTGACAAGCTCGTTGTACTTGACGCCCTCTACTTGTCCGACAAGCATAAGCGGGCCGACTACTTCTTTTATTGTACGGTATTCTTTACGCATTATTCTGCCTCTCTGAGTTCGGAAAACTGCTTGTTCATTTCGTCGTGCAATTCATCAAGCTGTGCGATATCCTCTTCCTTGACGTACTTTGCTCTGCCTATGCGCTCGCGGCAAGGAATGTTAAGCACGTCGTTTATATCCACGCCGCGGTCGAGCGCGCGCCGAGCCGCATAGTAAAAGTCAACAATAAGCTTGAGCATTTTGAACTGCTTTTTGGGCGAAGTGTAGGTGTCCACCTCGTGGAAGGAGTTTTGGTGCAGGTAGTCCTCGCGCACCGACTTTGCCGCTTCCATAGTGAGCCTATCCGCGGGCGACAATGCGTCCATACCGACAAGCCTTACTATCTCGTCCAATCGCGCTTCCTCTTGTAGCAGTCTGCTTATTTCCAGTCTGTACGCGCCGAACTGCTCGTCGACGTTGCGACCGAACCAGTCCGCAAGCCTGTCGCTATACAGCGAGTAGCTGACAAGCCAGTCGATTGCGGGGAAATGCCGCTTATACGCAAGCGCGCTTGAAAGCCCCCAGTAAACCTTGACTATGCGCAGCGTCGCTTGACTGACAGGCTCGGACATATCGCCACCCGGAGGTGAAACCGCGCCGATAGCCGTAACAGAGCCCGCGCGCTCAGTAGAACCCAACAATTTTACTTGACCGGCGCGCTCGTAGAACTCGGCAAGACGGCTGCTCAAATATGCGGGATAGCCTTCCTCGCCGGGCATTTCCTGTAATCTGCCGCTCATCTCGCGCAGAGCTTCCGCCCAACGCGAAGTGGAGTCCGCCATGATAGCTACCGAATAGCCCATGTCGCGGTAGTATTCCGCTATGGTTATGCCGGTGTAAATGCTCGCCTCGCGCGCCGCAACAGGCATATCCGAGGTGTTGGCAATGAGCACCGTGCGCTTCATAAGCGGCTGATTTGTCTTAGGGTCTATAAGCTCGGGGAACTCGTTAAGAACGTCGGTCATCTCGTTGCCGCGCTCGCCGCAGCCCACATACACTATTAAGTCCGCGTCGCTCCACTTAGCCAAAGCGTGCTGCAAAACGGTTTTGCCCGAGCCGAACGGGCCGGGTACCGCCGCCACGCCGCCGCGCGCTATGGGGAACAGCGTGTCGACAACGCGCTGACCGGTAACAAGCGGTTCCTCGGGCGGAAGCTTTTCGGCATACGGTCTGCCCTTTCGCACAGGCCAACGTTGAAGCATAGCCACGTTGTGCTTTTGCTTGCCGTCCGATACGACGGCAACCGTTTCGTCGATTGTAAAATCGCCCGAATTGATTTTTTCTATCTTTCCGCTGACGCCGTACGGCACCATAATGCGGTGCGTGATAACCTCGTTTTCCTGCACCGTGCCGATTACGTCGCCCGCAGTAACGGTATCGCCCTTTTTGGCGACGGGCGTAAACTTCCACTTTTTTTCGTGGTCGAGCGCAGGCGCGCTTACGCCGCGGTCGATTCTATCGCCGGACAGCGCGTAAAGCTTTTCCAACGGGCGCTGAATACCGTCGTAAATACTGCATAGTAAAAGTCAACAATAAGCTTGAGCATTTTGAACTGCTTTTTGGGCGAAGTGTAGGTGTCCACCTCGTGGAAGGAGTTTTGGTGCAGGTAGTCCTCGCGCACCGACTTTGCCGCTTCCATAGTGAGCCTATCCGCGGGCGACAATGCGTCCATACCGACAAGCCTTACTATCTCGTCCAATCGCGCTTCCTCTTGTAGCAGTCTGCTTATTTCCAGTCTGTACGCGCCGAACTGCTCGTCGACGTTGCGACCGAACCAGTCCGCAAGCCTGTCGCTATACAGCGAGTAGCTGACAAGCCAGTCGATTGCGGGGAAATGCCGCTTATACGCAAGCGCGCTTGAAAGCCCCCAGTAAACCTTGACTATGCGCAGCGTCGCTTGACTGACAGGCTCGGACATATCGCCACCCGGAGGTGAAACCGCGCCGATAGCCGTAACAGAGCCCGCGCGCTCAGTAGAACCCAACAATTTTACTTGACCGGCGCGCTCGTAGAACTCGGCAAGACGGCTGCTCAAATATGCGGGATAGCCTTCCTCGCCGGGCATTTCCTGTAATCTGCCGCTCATCTCGCGCAGAGCTTCCGCCCAACGCGAAGTGGAGTCCGCCATGATAGCTACCGAATAGCCCATGTCGCGGTAGTATTCCGCTATGGTTATGCCGGTGTAAATGCTCGCCTCGCGCGCCGCAACAGGCATATCCGAGGTGTTGGCAATGAGCACCGTGCGCTTCATAAGCGGCTGATTTGTCTTAGGGTCTATAAGCTCGGGGAACTCGTTAAGAACGTCGGTCATCTCGTTGCCGCGCTCGCCGCAGCCCACATACACTATTAAGTCCGCGTCGCTCCACTTAGCCAAAGCGTGCTGCAAAACGGTTTTGCCCGAGCCGAACGGGCCGGGTACCGCCGCCACGCCGCCGCGCGCTATGGGGAACAGCGTGTCGACAACGCGCTGACCGGTAACAAGCGGTTCCTCGGGCGGAAGCTTTTCGGCATACGGTCTGCCCTTTCGCACAGGCCAACGTTGAAGCATAGCCACGTTGTGCTTTTGCTTGCCGTCCGATACGACGGCAACCGTTTCGTCGATTGTAAAATCGCCCGAATTGATTTTTTCTATCTTTCCGCTGACGCCGTACGGCACCATAATGCGGTGCGTGATAACCTCGTTTTCCTGCACCGTGCCGATTACGTCGCCCGCAGTAACGGTATCGCCCTTTTTGGCGACGGGCGTAAACTTCCACTTTTTTTCGTGGTCGAGCGCAGGCGCGCTTACGCCGCGGTCGATTCTATCGCCGGACAGCGCGTAAAGCTTTTCCAACGGGCGCTGAATACCGTCGTAAATACTGCCGATAAGGCCGGGGCCGAGTTCGACGGACAGCGGTTGCTCGGTAGATACGACGGGCTCGCCCGTGCCGAGCATACTCGTTTCTTCGTACACCTGCACCGAAGCCTTGTCGCCGCGCAATTCTATGACCTCGCCGATAAGTCCTTTTTCGGACACCTTGACGACGTCGTACATTTTTACGTCCTGCATGCCGTCCGCAACAATCAGCGGTCCGCTTATTTTGATGATTTTACCCATGTATCACTCCTTGTTTGCGAGTGTATATTTCTATTTTAGTTGAACGATTAGTTGAATAATATATCTACGCCGACAGCCTTCTCGACATCCTTTTTTACTCCCGCCATGCCGAAGCCGTTGGAGCCCGTCGAGCCGGGAATACTCAGCACTACGGGGAAGGCTTGCTGTTTTAGCTTTTGCATAAGCGCTTCCATTTTGGCGGCGTAGTTTTCGGTAACCAGTATTACGGCGTATTCGTCCGACTTGGCTACCTCGCGCAAAGTTTCCGCCGCCTTAACCTCGTCGTCCACCTTGTACACAGCCGCACCTATCGCCAAAAACGCCGTTGCGCTTTCGCTGTCGCCTATTACCGCTATCTTTCCGATTTTTTCCAATTTTTTTACCCCTTGCTCTACCTGTATATTTCGGGTATACGTTTATAGAACATATCGCGCGAATCGGTTTTGACGCACACAAGCGCGGTCTTGACCGTTTTAAGCTCGATCAGCGTTTCCGTATAGTAATTTAAAAATGGCGTGTTCGATACGTACGACACCACTTCCCTATACGAAAGCCAGTACAAAAAGTCGTCCGCTTCCAGTTCCGATTTCCACAAATCGGCGAAGTCGTTTTCCGCTATGCGCTCGGCGTACTCTGCGTAAGGCGTATGCTCGAAGATTGATGCAAAATCGTCCTCTGCAAGCGCTTCGGTAAGCGTTTCCGCGCCTATCTTTCCGCCCGATATAAACTGCTCCTCAGCTATACCAAGCTTTTTCATACGCGCGGCGGTGAGAATGTTTTTCATATCGATTTCGGCACGCGCGTACTTTTTTACGAGCGGCACGCCGCACGACAATATATAAGCGTACATAGCGCGGGTAAGCGCAAGGTCTATTGCCTGCGGATGAGTTTCGTTATTCTCGTCCAATTCTTCCAGCGCTTTTGCCATAAACGGGTCGGCGTCAGAATAGTCGCCGTCCGCTATCTTTTTGCTGTCGAAGTCCACCGCGTAATATCCGTCGTCGGGTACTGCGGTAAACCGTGACTTGTACGCCAGCTTTGCGTTGTTGTACTTGAACCGCGCAAGCAGCGCGTTAGCAAGTTTTTCGCTAGCCGAGTTTTCCGCAACGAACTCTATAAGCTTGTTGGTTTCGCCCACGATAAATCCGTCCACGCTCACTCCTTCCGAGTAGGCGTAGCCGTAATCGCCCAGCACCTTAAACGCCTCCGCTACCGTCTTGCATTCGACGACGCGGCGGAGCCGTTCGGTATTAAGTCGACCGGAATTAAATACCGCCGACATATTGGCAAAAACCTTGGTCGTGTTCATTTATAGTCCCAGCTTTGCAACCGTGTCGTACACGGTGCGTTCTTTAAGCTCGTCCACTATCGCGTCCACGGTGAGGTCGCGGTCGTACTTAGCGTTGCGCAAAATAACGCCGCCGTCAAAGTCGCCCTTTTCGCTCGACAGCGTAAGCTTCTTTTTAGCGGCTGTCGCCACCTTTTTTACCCACGCCGCGGTAACGCGCTTGCCGTCGCTTGCCGCCGCAATAACCTCGTCGCCGTCCTCGCAGTACTGCAATATAACGGCTTGAATGATTTTCAGGTACGTTTCGTCGGGCGCCGACAGAAGCTTTTTCTTTACTCCGTCGTACACCGCCGCAACACACTGCTGCTTTGCGCGAAGCAACGCCTTGCCCGCTTCCAGCTCGCCCAGCTTGACTTGACCGGCAAACAGTTCCTGTGCCGCAAGCTCCGCCTTTTCTAGAGCCTGCTTTTGCGCGGCGTCAAGCTCCGCCCTAAGCTCGTCTAATTCGGCTTGGGATTCTGCCTGCGCTTCCGCCACGATTGACGACGCGGTAGATTTTGCCGACGACAATATATCGTCGATTATCTTTTCTTTGCCCTGCATGATTTTACGCGACGGTCAAAAGCATTACGCCGAGAATGGAAACGATGAACGCGAATATAGCGAAGATCTCGACAAGAACAAGCATGGGAATAGCGTGACCGATTTGGTTTTCCTGCTTGCCGACAAGGTTGATGCAGCCGATTGCAACGTTGCCCTGCATGATAGCCGACACCAAGCCGACGATTGCGATAGGCATGCAGTAAGCGAACATAATCCAGCCCTGCGCTTCGGTAAGCGATACCATTTCGCCGAACGCGTTAAGCTTGATGAGCATCATGAATGCAACGACGAAGCCGTACAGACCCTGCGTGGACGGCATGACCTGCAAAATCATCGTCGTGCCGAACTTTTCGGGTTGCTTGCTGAGCAAAGCGGACGACGCTTGTCCCGCGCGACCTACACCGATTGCCGAGCCGATGCCCGACACGATAACGGCGAGCGCCGCACCGATTATAGCGTAAACATTACCCATAGACATATTTTATCCTTCTCCTTTTGAGAAATATTTTTTATGGTAGACCTTAAAAGGCAAAACCCGTATTAATTGTACCTGATGTACTTAGTCTTTTGACCGAGCGGGGCAAACAGTCTGCCGCCGCCGTCGTAAAACTTGCCGTAGAATTCCAAGAATTGAAGGCGGGCGTCGTGAACGTATGCGCTGAGTACGCCAAGTCCGAGGTTGAACAAATGCAGTACCACAAGCACTATCGCACCCACTACGTAGCCCGCGACGGGAATGTCCATTATTATTCCGCCAAGGCTGTTAAAGGCAAGACCTATGGCGCAGCTTGCAAGGCAAAGACCAAACAAGCGGCAGTACGACAACAGGTCGGACAAAAGATTGACAAGTCCGTACAAGCCCTTGAACCCGCCGACGATCTTGCCGAAAATATTTTTGCTGTTGCGCCCGCCGAACAGAAGTATAAGCGCAACGCCGACAAGCGCAAATGCCATAGCGGTGGTTTTTAGCGCCGCGGGCGGCACGAAACCTATCGTTATGCCGAGCATCGGCGCAAGCGACGGCAGCATGCCTATAACAAGCAGTATAAGCGCTATAAACAGCAGCAGTATGGAGCCGCAGTCGAATATAGCCGAAAACGGCTTACCCTCTTTGCACAACGCTACAAACTTTATAATAAAGCCGGTCATTATTTGTATAACGCCCATGCCTATGCTTAGCACTAGCAGCATTAGCGGTTTGTCTAACGGATTGAGAAGTATTGCGACGTTTACGCCTTCGCCGAAGTCGATGGAAAAATACCCGCCGAACAGCACGCCCCAGATTATACCGGATATACCGCCCATACCTACGAGCAATGCAAGCCGTTTAATGCCGACGTCAAACTTTTTGGACGTTCCGATAACTAAACCCGCGATCGCGAGTATAAGTCCGTAACCGGCGTCGCCTATCATTATTCCGAAAAACAAGAAGTAGAACACCGCCATTATCGGGTTGGGGTCTATCTCCCTGTACCGCGGCGAGCTGTACATATCTGTAATTTGCTCGTACGCCTTGACTACGCGGTTGTTTTCCACAAGCGTAGGCGGTGCGTCCTTTTCCTCGGGCGCGAGCAGCTGTATAAACGCCTTGGGCGCGGCATCTTGCACCTCGTCCACGGTAGTTTGCGCTATGCGCTCGGGCAACCAGCCTTCCAGCACAAACGTGCTGTCGGACTTTAAAAACTTTTGTTCGGCTTCAGACCGCTCTATGTCTAACTCTATTACGTCGTACAGTATGCGCAGATCGTTAACGTGCTTTTCGTAGTCGAGCGCCGCTTTGGTAAGCTCGAAAATTTCGCGCTGCACGTCCTCGCTTTCGCTTTTGAGCGCGTCAACCTTTTGCGCCGCGGTGCAGTCGTCGCTGTATTCGCACTTGGTATACCCTGCCGCACCTAATTGCTTATCTATTTCCGCAACGTTGTTCTTTCTTGCGACAATCAAAACAACTGTAACGCCGTCGCTGTTACGAACCTCGTACGCGCACGGCAAGCCGTTAAGCAATTCGTTAGGCTTTGCGCTGGTGCGGTTAGAATACATAGCTATCGCTATATCGCCGTCGCGGTGCAATTCCGAAAGCTTGATAGGCATGACAGCATAAGGTTTATAATTTTCGGCAGCGGAATTCAATTCAGCACAACGTTGCGAGCAATCTACGATTTTAAACGAAAGCTGTTTAAGGTCGTCACACACGTGCATAAGCTCGTACTCGCGCGCCGCCGCGTCCGAAAAATCGGCCTTGGTTATAAGCCTACGCGCCGAAGAATACTTCTCGCCCGACAGCGTGTACCCGATAGGCTGTGCGTTGTTCTTTTGCACGTCGCGCTTGTTCTTTTCAAGCTCCGCCGCCATCGCCGCGTGCCGCGCTTTGAGGAAATCGAGCGCAAAGGAAATTTCGCTTTGTTTAAGTTTAAGCTCGCGATATCTATTCGTTTCGCCCGAAGACAAATCAAAAGGCAGCGCGTCGGTTGCTCGCGCTTCAAACAATCCTCTGCTTACAAGGACGTCCATTATTTTGTTTTGATCGCTCCTTAGGCCGACAAGCCGAAGGTGCGACATTTTGGCTATCGCCATTACGCCTTGCCTCCGAGCATCTTAAACAATACGTCTATCTGCTTAGCTATTTCCTTTTCTTTTTCCTTGACCAGTTTTTCGCCGTTAGCCACTGCTTTTTCCACACGCTTTTCGCGTTCGGCGGCGGCGCGCTTAACGGCGTCCTCCGTCTTTTGGGACTTTGCTTCGGCAATAGTGCGCGCGCTTACCTCGCGCATATTCCTAGCACGGGTCGCGCCGTCAAGCTGGATAGCCTTGGCGTTTTCCTCCGCCTTGGCTATTATGTGCTTGGCTTCGCGCTCGGCGGAAAGTATATCCGCAATCACGCCCGAAAGCTGAGCGTCCAGCGCTTCGCGGTCCTCGTATACGATTTCCGATTGATTATTCTTTTTTACTGTCGTATCACTCATGAGAACCCTCGTAAGCGGTTATTTTTTCAACGCGGTTAGCGTGGCGACCGCCCGAAAAGTCGGTGGTCAAAAATACTTGCGTTATTTGCAGTGCTGTTTCCATATCGGTGTTGCCCGCGCCCAGCGCCAAACAGTTGGCGTTGTTGTGTTCGCGGCACAATCTTGCCATTTCGACGTTAAGGCACAGAGCACATCTGACGCCCTTTACCTTGTTGGCGGCAATGCTCATGCCCACGCCCGTCTTGCATATGACTATTCCGCAGTCGGCACTGCCGTTTGCCACAGCCTCCGCCACCTTGAACGCATAATCGGGATAGTCGCACGAGGATTCGCTGTCCGTACCGACGTTGCACACGGTTATGCCCTGCGCCGTCAATTTGTCTATTATGGCACTTTTAAGCGCTATTCCGCCGTGATCGCTGCCGATATATACAGTCATATACAACACCTCTATTGACTTAGTATACCATTTAAAAATGATTTTGTCACGCGAATTAGCTGTTTTTCTCTTTAAGTTTTCGATCGGCAAGCTCCAAAATCGCGTCGAAGCCCGTTTGCATTTGCTGTGCGCACATAAGGTACGCCTGCGTGTTGTAACCGTACGGGTCGGGAATGCGAGTACCTATCAAATCCACGTACGATACGGCGTTATCACTGTCACACCGCATTGCGTGCTCGTCGGTCATTCCTATAATCAAATCGCCGTCAAGCGACATTTGCACGGTGAACACTTTGGCTTTGCGGTCGGGGTTGTGCTTTACGCCGAGTATTGTCAGCGCTTCCACCGCCTGCGGCATTATTTTATCGCCCTTGCCCGCTTCCAGCCCCGCGCTCGACACGGTAAAGTCGCCGCTACGCTTTTTTTGGCGCAGGTAATCCTTAAACAAAAATTCCGCCATAGGCGACCGACACGTATTGCCCGTGCAAACAAATATTATGCTTACTTTTACTTTCTTATTATCCGTCATATGATTAGTCCGCCGCTTAATTTAATCAATCGCGCAATGAGCGACTCGCCCAAGCCGACGGGATTTACGCCCTCGGCTATTACCGCGTCGTAATGTTCGCCATCTGCATTGCGCAGCACCGCAAACAAATTGTGCGCATACGCCTCGTAGCTGTCGCCCACGGTGAACACCTCTCTGTCGCCGTATGCGCCACGGTTGCCGTCGAGACAAAGCACCGCTACCTTTTTTTGCTGTGCAGTAAGTTCGTCGTAGCGCTTGCAAATGTTATCGGTCATGCCGTCGTAGTACGCCGAAAACAGCACTTCGGCGTTGGGCATATATCCGCTTAGTTTCGCGTCCTCGCGTTTCGACTTTATCTCTCCGATAGCCTGCCTCAACTGCTCTACCGTAACTCCGCCCGCGCGCAAAACGGTGGGCGGCTCGGTACGCATGTCCACTATCGTCGACTCTATGCCTATCTCGGACGCGCCGCCGTCCAGTATGTATTCTATCTTGCCGTCAAGGTCGTCCTTGACATGCTGCGCAAGCGTGGGGCTTGCCTTGTCCGAAGTGTTTGCGCTTGGCACCACAACCGGCGCGCCGGCAAGCTCGATAAGCTTTTGCGCAACGGCGTTGTCCGGTATGCGTACCGCAACCGAATCGGAACCCGCCGTCACCTCGTCGGGAATAACGTCGGCGCGGTCAAACACCAGCGTGAGCGCCCCCGGCATAAACCTATCAATAAGGATTTGCGCCTTTTCGGGAATGGACTTAACCACCTTTTTTATGTCCGACTTTTTGGCCACCGCGACGATGAGCGGCTTGTCCATAGGGCGTTTTTTCACCTCGAACACCTTTTTTACCGCCTGTCCGTCGGTGGCCACCGCGCCCAAAGCATACACCGTTTCGGTGGGAAACGCCACAAGCTCCCCTGCCTTTAACTTTGATGCACAGCGCATAATATTCAAATCGGTTGGTTTTAAAATTTCCGTTTGCACAATTCTATCCTTGGTAGCAAAGATATTCACGTCTAATATTATCATATTTCGTCAACAATTACAAGCATGAAAAGCAAGTTTGCAAAATTTATAGACGGAACGATTGGCGCACTGCTGATATTTTTTGCCGCGTTTGCGGTGCTGCGGTACTTTATCCCTACGACGGACACAGCGGTGTTTTGCGCGCTGACTGTGACCGCGGGGCTGTGCATGCTGACAAGGCTGCGAGGAAAGAAAAAGGGCGAAGCTTATAAAATATCCAAGGCCGCCGACGATATGTTTTTCGAGTTTATGTTTTTGCCCGACAACGCGCCCGCTATGCAGCTTACAAACGCGCTAAAAGCCAAGGGCGAAAACGCAGTGCGGCATGGTAACGGCGTGTTCCTGAACTCTACCGCCGCGTACTGCTGCTTTGGTTCGCTCGACGAAAAGGATTGCGCACGACTGATAGCAAAAGCCAAGCACTACGGAGTTAGCAAGCTGGTTATATTGTGCAAAACCCCGCCGCCCGCGCCGCAAGTGGAAGACATGGAAATAGCTTCGGTGCACGGCGACGACGTTTACAAACTGTTCGCATCCCTTAACGCCCTGCCGCCGCGCAAGTATGCGGATAGCGGCAAGCGACAAAACGCGTTTAAAAACGCATTTTCGCGCGACAAGATTTTTCGATATTCCGTTCTTGCATTTTCGTTTTTCTTTGCGGCGTGGATAAGTCGATCGATAATAACCTTTGCCTGCTCGGTGATTTGCGCCGCGCTTGCTATAATAAGCGTGACAATGACAGCCGTACGCGCGGCAAAAAAGCACAAAGAAAAATCGGTGTAATACTTTGATATTACACCGATTATATTTTAGAAATTCTCATACTCTTTTAGCAGCTCGGCGGGAATGCTAGGGCGAAGCTTTTTGAACGCAGCGTCGAACATATCGCGCCGCAGCGGTATGGGTTTAGTCAGTCCCTTGGCTTGCATTTCCTCTAACGCAAGGCGGCACGCTTCCTCTATTATACCGCAAAGGTCGGCGGCGGAATAGTACATAGTAGTCACCTTTACGCTTGTGCCCGGTACCGTGGTTTTGGTGTACGTTTCGCTAAGCTCCACCAAGTCCTCGGTGGTGACGCCGTCGAGCGCAATGCCTTTCAGCTTGCCCTCTATTATGGCGCGCTTTGCCGTGATGTCGGGCGGCGGCACGTGCACGCGGTGCGAGAACCGCTTGAACCTCAAATACGCGGGGTCGATTACGTCGGGACGGTTGGTAGCCGCTATTATTATGCGCTTTGATCCGTCCACGCCGAAGCCGTTTATGCGCTGCAAAAGCTCGGTGGTAACGGCGGCCTTGTAGTCCTTGGTGTCCGAAGTGCGCTTGCTGAATATGGATTCGCACTCGTCGACGAAAAGTATCGCGCCGTCCGCGCAAGCGTCCATTTCGTCAAACAGTTGGCGCACGGCCTGCTCGGACTCGCCCACGTACGACTTGAATATATCGGCGGGCGTTATTACGAACAGCGGAAGCTGAAGCTTGTTGGCTATCGCCTCGGCAAACATTGTTTTGCCCGTGCCCGGGGCGCCGTACATAAGCATGCCCAAGCCGCCCTCTATCTTGTAATACTTGATCACGTCGGGGTTTTGCGCGATATAGATAAAGCTTTCCACCAGCTTCTTTACATCGTCCAAACCCTTAACGTCGTCGAACGTAGTTTTAGGCACGGTGTGGCTGACCGACGAGCCGTATTCCGTAGCTTTCTTTCCAAGCTTCTTTGCCTTGTCGGCGTACTCCTCCGCCTTGACCGCGTCGGTGTGCCGCTCGGACAATTTTTGCGCGTACTGCGACGCGCGCAAGTACTCGGTGCACAGCCGCTGCTTGTCCTCGGTGCGCAGGTCGCGCTTATCCTTTACCCCGCCCAAAATAGTACGAATATTTTCCACAGCCTCGCTGTAATTTTTTTCCAGCTGTTCGAGCGACGAACCGTCCGCCGCCGCCGATTTCTTTCCGAATCCGGACATATGGTTTTATCCTCCGCTTAAAGAATGTCGCTGATATCGTCGGTGCCACCGGCTGCATTACCGCCGCCCGCGGGTGCGGGAGCATCCACACTGCCTGCACTGCCGCCTGCTCCACCGTCGCCGCCGCTGCGCTCGCTGATTATCTTGTCCACCATTTTTTCGGCGTTGGTGGGCGGAAGCGGCGAACCGCCGTTTGCCTTGACCTCGTACTTTTTGCGGCGCTCGGCGCTCTTGGCGAGTCGCTTTTGCGTTTTGACGTTAGACTTTTGCAAGCCCTCGGTAATGGAGAACGCAAGATCCTGACTGCTTTCCAGCATGAACATTATTTCCTTGATCCTGCCGAGGTTGTTTGTTATCGTCTTTTGCATGCGCTTTTTGGCCTTGCGGCGCGCCCAAAATCCGTGATTGACCTTTTGCGTTGAATCGAGCGCCGACGAATTGAGCTGCAAAATATTGTCCATGCACAGCATAGCGTCGGTAATGCACGACACAGCCATGCTGACGTCGGTCAACATGTCGATAGTGTCCTCCATTTGGATAGCAACGTCCAAAAAGGTCAGCAGCGTTTGCGACATAAAGTAGTCCTTGCCGTACTTTTGAATCATATCGGCGGCGCGGGTTGCAAGCATATCCTTGCGCTTGCCGAAATTCTTTTTGGAGCTTTCCAGCTTGCGCTCCTGCTCGGCTCGGACGTATTCGTTGTCCAGCTCCTCCGCCTGCTTGCGGATGCGCGCGCGGCGCTCCTCGCTTTCGGACATTTCCTCTCTTTGCCGTTCTCTTGCCATAATATAAATTCTCCTTGTGAGTTTTTTACTGTTTGTTTATTTAGTAACGAACTTTTGCACTGCGGCATTGATTGCCGCTTGCTCGGCCTTGGTGTTGTCAAAGTAATCATGAATATGCACCTTGTGCAACGTCCAGCCCCTGCCGATAAGCGAAGTGACGTACCGCGCGTTGTAGTCGAAGTAATCGTACTTCTTTTGCACGGGCAGCTCGCACCACAACCCCAGCTCGGCTCTTGTTAAATCCTTGGACAGCACCGCAATCGGTATGCGCACCGAGCCGTCGGTTACGCCGTAGTCGGTTACTATGCGTTCCTTGGCTATACCCAAGCTTTCGATATAGCTTGCCACAGCGGAAATAAAATGCTCGCCCTTTTCGGGTACCGCCGACACGAATTGAGCGGACTTATCGGCAAACCGTTCCACGCCCGCAAGATAGCTGCGGATAAAGGCTATGCGCGCGTTGCCCGCCATTTGCCGAGACGTAAGCGTGTGGATAACGGTAACCTTATTCTTTGCACGCGTGACCGCCACGTTGAATATATTTTTACCGGTATCGTCGCGGTTGAGCTCGCCGAATGCAAGCTTTATCTTTCCGTTCTTGTCCTTGCCGTAAGTGAGCGACAAAATAAGGTTGTCCGTTTCCTGCCCCTGCACGCTCTCTATAGTGCGGAAAAACACCAGCTTGTCGGGCACATCGTCAAAGTTATGCCACGCGTTTTCTATCATAGCGTTTAGCTTTTTGTCGGCGTGCACAAGGCTGAGCACGTACTTTAACTGCGCCTCGCCGAATGTTACAACGCCCACCGACGTAGACAGCGTACCCTTATTTTTGTCGTAATACTTGTCGAAATGCTCTTTGAGCGCGGCGATAACGGCGTTAGCCTCGGGCACGTTTACGCCGTCCTCGCAATATCCGTCCTCGACGAGAATATCTGTAAAACCGAGGTCGGGCGTAGCGGGCACTGTCGCGGGAAAGGTGCGCATGTACGGATAGAACTCGCGCTGCGAAAACTCGATAAGGCTTTCGGTCTTGCTGCGGTAGTGGCAAACAAGCTCCTCCGCGTCGAACGCAAGATTGCCGAGCGCAAGGCTGAGCGCCGATATATCGGTGTCCAGCGTAAGCTCCGTTGCTTCGTCGCTTATGCGCTTGCGGTTTTTGGCTTTGAAGTGCGTAAGCGGCGGCATTTGATATTCGTCGCCCACAAGCACGCACTGCTTGCTCCTAAACAGCACGGGCAGCAAATCGACAGGCTCCATTTGGCTCGCCTCGTCCACTATTACGACGTCGAAGTTTTCGTACGCCTCGCCGCGGAACAGCACGCTCGCCGTGGACGGCGACAAGATGAAACATTTTTTCAGTTTGAGTATGGCCTTTGCGTAGTTGCGGAACATTACGCGCAACGACATGTTTATGCCCTTGTCCACTGCCAAAAAATCAAAGTCGTCGTCCTCGGCGTCGATACGCGCCATGCACAGGCTTTCGGCGCGAACGGCGTTGCAATCGTATATCTCGTTTTCCGCGTCTATAAAATTCTTGATAGCAAGCTCGACGGCCTTGCCCAGTCCGTTGCGAGCGTTGCCCATAGTCGATATTTTGCGGTCTATAACGAGCGCAAGATAAGAATGGACAAACAGGTCGACAAACCTTTGTGGCCCAACCTCTACCCTGCCGTCCTCTATGGGCGTGAAAAACATATCAAGCGGCAAAGCGTTTTTGCCATGAATAATATTGTCGTAGCCGAGCGCGGCGGCCGCCATCGACCTATCAGTCGCTTGCGCTATTAATATCTTGCTGTTGCGCGGCGTGACATGCCACGGCGCTGCGGCATAGGCGTTTACAAAATACTTGCCGCCGAAGTCTTTCAGCTTGCTTACGGCAGTCGCCACGTTTGCTACAAGCGTACTCTCGCCCTGTAATACCGACACAAACTTTTCGGTCTTTTGCGCGTCGCAATTAAACTGCGGCGAATGGTAAATGCGAAGCAGCGCCGACAGCGAATGAACCTGCAATAACATATTGGGCGCTTCCGCTATACCGCACCTACCGCACATTGCGGACAGCGCAACGTTCAGCTCGGACTGCGCGCGCACAAGCTCGACCGCCGATACAAAGCTGTCTATTACGTAATCGTCGGGCGTTTTTACAAAACCTTTGGTGTCTGCGATAATACCGGCTGCGGTCTTACATTCCGACACAAACTCGCGCATATCCACGCCGAGCGCCGCACTATATTTAGCGACAGATAATATACATTCCGTTTGCTCGGCGGTCAATGCGTTAAGCCCGACAACGTGCGTAAGCACGCCGCTGAGCCCGTCTATCTTGCCGTCGCATTCGGCTATACGGCTGTAAGATACTGCCGTAGCCGCCAACTCTTTCAGAGTAATATCGGTGCGCGAACACACGGCGCGCAATTTCTTTTCCGCCGATTTCGCCTTAAAGTCAAACATCCCGACGGAAGGCTTGTCCCCACTCGCGTACGGCGCCAATGCGGCGCATGCTTTTAACAGCTGCGTATCGTTAAGCTTGGCTTTGTCGAACACAAAAAGCACTTCGGCGGCAAGCGTATCGCGCTCGGTTTTGAGCTCGTAAACGTTGTTTACCGTTTGAGTAAACTTTGCAGCCGCTTGGTCGGTCATTCCGCCGACCAAAAACAACTCGCTGTTATTTGCCACCGTATTCACTACGGAAAGCTGTAAGCCGCGCACCGTTTTTATATCTGACAGGCGCGTAAAGCAGTCGCTTACGGCGCTGCCCGTAAATATAAACTTATCGGCATCCGTCGCCGAAAGCTTGGCCTTTTCATAATTGTCGGCAAGCATTGTCAGCAGCTCGCCGTCGCTCTTTTTAAGCCCTGTAACCGCCTTGACTATATCCTCGCCCGCAATCGCGTTTGGAAGCGCCGCGTCGTGCAAATCGCCGTACGTGCAGTCGCTCCACGAAATATCGGGATATTGCTTTTCCAGCCGTTCCGTTACTCCGTTTATTTCCGTCATCACTGCGGCGACTGATTTTAGCGCGACGATAGCGCCCTCTATATCGGCTTTGTCACTGACCCCGTACCACGGACTGAGCGAAACCTTTCCGCCCTGCATCAGCCGCTCGTAATGTGCGGCGCACTCCTTTACGCCAAGCAAAAGCTTGTTGTAGTCCTCGCGGGATATCGAAGCCGCAGTCGAACCGTCGGTAAATTCTATCACCGGCAAATCGGCGTCCTTGTAGTACGTATCGAGCGCGTCGTAGTACGAGCCCCACGCTACGTCGTCGCCGAATACCTCAGCTTGATAGTCGCCCAGCGCTATCATGGCCTCGGCCTTGGCGCGGTCGGCACGGCTGTATTTTAGGTCGTACTTGCCGTCGTAAACGTATTCTTTTTTGTTCTTGATAAGCCGCTTAAACTCGGCACGCACCTCTGCGGGATTGACAGCGGCGGCTTTTTGCTCCGTTTCGTAATCGAGCAGCATTACGAATTTACGCAAGCGCTCGGGCAGCTTTGCGTACACCTCGGCAAGCGCCGAAAGCTTTTCGGAAGCGACAAGCACGCTTTTGCCTTGCGCAAGCAGGGTGGAAAGCATGTTGGCTATGGTGAGCGTTTTGCCCGTACCCGGCGGGCCCTTTATTATAATCGACCGTCCCGCCGCAACCTTGCTTATAATCTTATCCTGCACGCTGTCGGTGGGAAGCACGGGGCGCGTAGCGACCTCGCCGTCGTCCTCGCGAGGGAGCGGTGCGCCGCCGCCGAACACGCGCTGTACAAGCGGGTGCGCGTAAATCTTTTGCTTGTTGCGCCGCACGTCGTAGTACATGCAAATATCGCTGTGGTTGTACTGCGCAATCGTAAGTATATCCTTATCAAACGACATACTGCCGCCGAGCGCGGTTACGAACTCGCTTACGCGTTCCATATATTCCGCGCCGTCACCAAGCTTGTCCAAGTCTATGGCGTCGTCAAAGCTTTGACCTACACCGTTGGGGTGCGGAAAGTTTGCACAAACACTTTCGGAAAGCTCGTCACGCATACGCGCAATTAGGCACGGATTAAAATACGCGTCGTCATCCACAAACTCTATTTCCACATTGCTTGTGTTGGTGCCGCGCACCAGGCGTATGGGAAAAATGAGCAACGGCGAATTTACGTTACGAACTCCGTCGCCGTGCGCCACCGACCACGACAAGAGTCCAACGCCCAAAAACAGCGGGTTGTTGCCCTTTAGGTCGAGCGCGTTGTATGCGGCGGTTATAAACTTATCAAGTGCGGCGGCCTTTTTTACGCCCGACAAATCCGCCCAATCCCACTTTTCGGTGAGCGAGCCGCTGACGGTAGCCTTTAACAATGCGCTGTCGCTGAGAACAGTCTTGTTGGACGGCTTGCCGCGACGGGCGCGGATAACGTTAAGCATTGTTGCGCTGTTATTTCCGCTATCGCAAAACAGGCGGTACGCCTTGTCCGATCCGCCCTCGCCCATCACGCCCACGTCAAGCAGCCTGTTGCCGCGTACGTCGTCGGTGTGAAGCAATCCCTTGATAAATTCGTCCAAAAATTCCATTACAGTACCTTATGTTAATATATCACAAATCTTACGTAAAGTCAATACCGTTCCAGTATTCCTCAAGACCTCTGCGACAGTCTATCTCGAATGCGTAAGCGTCGGCCTCGTAGATGTGCACCTTGTAAATATCCGAGCGGGTGTTGTGGTTGTAAGCCTTCTCTCGCGTTTCCCGCCACTTGCACGCCCTGCCGTACGTAATGCCCATATTATCGTAATACCACGGCGCCCAATGCCCGCTCATCAGCCGAGCCTGCAACGCGTGAAAGCTTTCGTGCACTATCGCGTCGCGCATCCACGCCACGTCCTGCGCCGAACTGTACTTGAACACAACGCGCTTGCCGCCGTCGTAGCACAGCCCGCCCGCCGTGCTGTTTTCCGGTTCGTCCACTATTTCCACTATCGGGTCGATAGGCACGCCGAGTACGCGGTATACAAGCTTTACCGCAAACGCCGCACGGCTTTGCATTTCCCCGCGGTCGAGCCTGCTCCAAACGGAATAATCGTCCGTGCCCGTGGTGCAATACCGCGCTATCATTCCGCACTTGCCGAATACGGTGGCGTTGCTTTCCGCAATCCTTTTTACGTTGTCTATATCTATCGCGGGAATACCGTCGTAGTCGAATTCACCACCGACGGAAGCGTTTTGCCCGCCGCCGCGAAACTCGCCCCAGCCGTCGTCTATAAACAGCATCGAGTCTTTGATACGCGCCAAATACTTTTGGGCGGCTTGCGCGTTGCCCGCAGAAATCTTTTTGCCGCGCGTCATCCAGTTAGAGTGATGCTCGGGGCGAACTATCTCGTTAAGCCCGGCAAAGCCCAAAAACGGCATTTCCCTAAGCGCCGCACGCGCGGTGGTGCCGTCCGCCATTTTCAGGGCGACCAGCTCGTCCGCCGCAGCGTCGAAGGACGGCATTGTTATGTATGATTCGCTTATGTCCAGCGCGCTAAGCTCGTCGTATTGCACCGCCGCCGTCATTCCGTCGTCGTACAGCGCGCCGCCCTGCACGTCCGATATAAATACGCGCGTGCCCGCCTTGCCGGCAAGCATTGCCGCGCGCAAAAGATAGGTGCGGTTGTCGTCGGGCATCATGTCGACGCCCGCTATAAACACGGCGCACTTTTTGTATTCGGCATAGCAAAATATTTTGTCTATGTTCTCCCGCGATCCGCCGTCGGCGTTCATACCGAACTCGTAAATTTCCATGTCGCGCGGCACGGCGTTAGCTGCATACAGCCGCGCTTCGTCAACAAACGGCGTGTTAAGTATAAGCGCGTTGGCCTTGCCGCCCTCGTCGCACTCGGGCGTGGGAAAGTAATCGCAATCGCGGGCATTCAACGGCTTTGCGGCGACCGAATGTTCCAGCGCCTTGGCGTACGCGCCGCACAAGCCCGCCTTCCAGCTTTGCATACTATCCGCTATTTCGTCCGAAAGTGTGGGAAAAACCACGCCGTCCTCAAACGGCGAGGTTACGCCCGCATTTAGCAATTCGTCTATAAGCTCGGTCGCGTTTTGTATAATTTTTTTACCGTTGCGCGCAAGCGTATGATCGCTGCTTGCCTGCGCGGAAATTTCCTTTTTGGCGGCTACGTACTTTGAAAACAGCGTTACAAACCTTAACGTGTTTTCCATTGCCGCAGCGCTCTTGTTGTAGCCTTTCTCTTTTGCTATCGGCAAATTTTGCTCGACGTAGGCGTTTAGCTTGTCTACCAACGAAAGCGAAAAATCGGGCTGTAATGCTTTTAGCCCGAAAATTTTGCACGCCAACCGCATACCCAGCGCCTCGGCGTTTGCGCGGTTGCTATCGTTTAGCGCGGGATTTTGCAATAGCTCCTCTATTGCCGCAAGTGCGCCGTCCAGCGCCGTTATATCCGTCGAGTATATGTACTCGGTGTTTGCGTCGGTAATAACCTGCTTAAAGCTCTTCATCTATCGTCGTCCGAAAACAGCGTACTGCGCTTGACCTTGACCTCGGGCTTTACCTCCTCGGTTTTTTGCGGCTGCTGCTGCGCTTGCAAAATTGCCGCAAGCTCGGGCGAAAGCTCGGAAGACACCTGCTCGCGGCTGTTACGCTCGCGCTCTATAATCGCCTGTCTGTCCGTTTCGGGTATAGCCGCACGGCGCCCGCGCACAAGCCCGTCCATTTTGAGCCTGTCGCCCGACACCGAAAGATTGGTTATGCTGTCGTTTATGCCCGCGATAATGCTGTGTATGCTCTCGATTGCGATAGACTGGTTTTTGTCGCTGAGCCTTCCGCCCATCATGTCTATAAGCGCGTTAAAGTCCACGCCGTAAATGATGTCGGCCAAAAGCACAAGGTCGTTTTTGAACTGACCGAGCACGCCGATAACGCTTTCCAGCTCGTTGTATATCGCTTCGCGCTGTTCGAGGCTGGCCTTTAAGTAATCGGGGCCGTTGACCTCGCGCAGAGTGGACACAGTATAAAGTAAGTCGTCTTCTTTGGGTTTGAGGCTCTTTATTTTGCGGTCGGCGGTTGCAAGATCGAACTCGCCGTTTTGGAAAGCCGCAACGATATCCGCCTTTTGCTTTTTAATATCGTCAAGGCCCTTTTCGCACTCGTCTATCTTGTCTTGACGGGCTTTGTCGCGCTCGTCTATCTGCTTACGTATTGCGGCAATGTCCGCCTGTTCGGTGGCCATTCTGTTCAGGAAGGTGTCCAGCATTTCCAGCGACGCTCTGCCCTCGACAACCGCCGCGAGTGCGTCGTTGTTTTTGAATGCGTGCTGTTCCTTTACCCGCTCCTTGCGCGTTACGCCCACGTTGAGCGCACCCCACGCTTCCACCGCTTCCAGCGCCTTTTTGAGTTTGGCAATCGAGCCCGATTGAAGATTGTTGCGCGAGCAGTCCTCACGCCACACTTTGATTGCGGCTATCGCCTCGTCCGAACGGGCTTGCGCCGTGCGGCTGCTTGTATCGCCTATGTTGTCCATAGCCGTCAGCATTTGCTCCAACAACGTACGGCTTTGCTCCAACAGCTCGAACTGCCGCTCGTTTACGTTGAGTAGTCCCTGTCCGCTACTGCGCAGCTCCGTCATTGTGTTTACCGCGACAATGCTGGTATTTATACATTCTTTAAGCGGCTCGGTAACGTTTATCACCGCCTTACGCGCCTGCAATTCCTTTTGAAGCAAGCCGTCCGCCTTGACCGAATATTTGGTAAGCTTGCCTATTTGCTCGTTACCCAGCTCGGTGAGCGCCACCACTATATCGGAAAGCCCGTCCAGCGCGCTTTTGCACGATCCGTCAAAGCCGTTGTTTATGCCGTGTACGCACATATCCCACATGCCGTTTACTATGCGGTCGCCGAGCTCCTTGGGCCCGTCGAACATGGAATGGCCTGTCAAATAGCTGTCGGTAAACTTTTTGTTTAACGACAAGCCGTTTTTGCGCGCTACGTCTTGGATGGATTTTACTTTTTCGATAGTGGTCATGGTAACTCCTATTAGAGATGATGATTAAGTGACGCGAGTAAGATTGCGTTAGCGATTTGTGGGAGACGAACACAATAGGTTGCGCTCGTAGCAGCGCTACGTGCGCGTTCTATTGTGGCACGTATCGCGGCAACCAAATGTTGCACGATATATTGCTTACTAGCTCACCTCATAGTTGTGTGCAGATTACAACTAATCAGCCTGTGGCTGTTACCGCACGAACTTAATCAGCATCTCTTACTGTTTTGCTACTTTATTGATAAGATCGTCGGTAGCGTGAGCGAACGACTCCAAACGCGAATTCTTGTACATAAGCACGTCGTCCTCGCTGAACACATAGTCCGTTTGAACGGCCGCACCGCTCATAGCGTCGATAATGCGCTTTACGCCGCTGTATTCGCCGAAGCCGGTGTTTTTGCGCAATGTCTTGCCTATGCGCTTACACTTGCTTTCCGATATGCCGTGTTCGCCGCCGCCGTTAAAAAAGTACAGGTAGTAGGCGCTGTCCGGCTCGATGTCGCCCACGTCCTCCGCCGTCTTGATCGTGCGGAACTCACCGTTGTCGGCATCAAATAATACTATAAGCAATTTTCGCGCAAAAGTCAATAGTTTGCTCTCCCCGTTTTTTGCGCCGGTGCGAATTGCACTTAGCTCGGCGTAGTCGCCGCGCTCCAAACGCATAATGCCGAACAGCGGCGAACGCTCCTTAACCAAGCACGACTGCAATACCGACAGCACGTGCAAGGCGCGGCTTTCGCCCACAACACGCTCGGCGCCGTCGTCGTCGGGTACTGTTAAACCCTTGGCGATAATCTTTTCGCGCTCGTCGTGGTAGTTAAGATCGCCCACTCGCCTGAACGATTCGGGAAGCTTTTTGAGTAGCTCCAAGTAATGCTTGGCCGCGGCGCAGCGCAGCTTGATACAGCTTTCGGCGTAGTCGCGGTCGGCGGGACGCTCCTCCATCTCCGGCATGCTGCTCCACACCAGCTTGTAATATTCGTACGCTATGCGGAAGCTTTCCGTAACGTCGGCGGTGATATAGCCATGCTCGTAGTAAAATCCCAGCCTGATAAGCGCCTTGGGATTGCCCATGCGCGCCGCGGTGCGGCAGTATTCTATCGCTACGGCAAGATTGCGCTCGTACTCCGATAAAGCCTGTTGACTTTTGAGCGCACGCAAATAGCACAGCTCGGACAGCTTAAACGTTTCGTCGTTTTCCTTGTTGACCTTGACGGCGATAGACTTTATTCCTACAACCGTCTTGCACGACGGGCACGCCCAGTCGCCGTTGTACAGCTCGAGCGGCTTGACTATATTTCTGTTGCAATTAGTACAAATCATAATCTATTCCTCCGTCTGTTCGGGCGGTGCGGTAACGTTGAGCACACCGACGGTAATAGCAATCGCATAGTTACCTATATCGGTGCCGACTACAACGGCGGTTACAAAGTGCTGCCCTACGGGAATAATTTCATCATCTTTGTGAATGCAAGTTAATTGGTACGACGATACCGTAACGTCGTCACCCTCGACAAGGCCGGTAATTTCGTGCGTGTAGTTTGGAGTTTGACCGTACTCTATATCGTCAACGTGTAGCCTAATATATAATAGTTTTTTCTCTACCGTAAAGCTTGTAGTCGTATTGTCAAGCGTGTAGTTTTGTTGTTTCGTAGTAAACGCGGCCGTAGCCGTGCCGCCGCCTACGTTTCGGCGCCCGCCGGTTACGGTAAGCGGCAAATTTTCGCCGTTAATGCCCTTGGCCGTTGCGGTAGGCGTTTGCTCTGCGCCGTTGTACGTGAGCGTAGTATTACCCCATTGCGCGCGCACTTCCATAGGCAGGATATAAAACTGCCACTGCGCGGCGGTCAACGTGCTTTGTATTTCGTCATCCAGCGCAAATAACGGGCCGTCATATATTGTATAGTTGGGGTCGGCAACCGTAGCGGTAGCAATATACTGTCCCGCGTCTACCGCGCCCAACGGATGGTCCTCGATGATAACGGTTAATGGTACGTTTTGGTTTTTAGCGCCGGTAACCGTCGCGGTGGGTAATTGGCTTTGACCGTTGTACGTGACCACGGAGTTTGCCCATTGGATATAAACAAGCTCGTACGGCGAGATCGTAAATTCCGTGCTTGTCGTGGTCGGATCCAACGTGTAGTTTTTGTTTGCCGAAGCCGCGGTGGCTGTGTAAGTGGTTGTCACATCGTCTTCACCAAACTTATTGGCGTTAGTTTGCTTGCCGCTTATATCGAGATTGACCTTGACGCCGCCCACGCCTAACGCGGTTGCCTCAGGCGCTTGCGGATCGCCGTTGTAAGTAAGCGTAGTGCGGCCCCACGTTACGCTAACCTGCGTGGGCGTAATTTTAAAGCCCTTGCTTTTTACGCTCGACTCGTTAATGGTATAATCGGCGTTTGCCAATATAGCCGTTGCGGTATAGTTTTCGCCCGCGTCGGTTTGTCTGCCGGAATACAGAATATCAAGTTCCTCGCCCGACAAATCCAACGCATGCGCAGTAGGACCATGCACGTTGCCGTCGTACTCGAATTCGGTATCGTTGTCCCAAGTGAGCTGAACAGGATAAGGGTGGATTGTGTACGTATACGTTTCGCCCTCGGCTATATAATATTTTGCGGCAATGACGTTGTTAGTAAGCGTTGCCTTTTCGGTAAACGTGCCCGCATGTACGCCGGTATAACCCATTAAGAATATATAATCATTATTGACAACGTTTTGCGCCTTGGGTTGGATTCCCCTTTGCTTGCCGTCGTACACACTTTCCGTGCCGTAGACTTGCGCTTCACCGCCCATTGTTTCAATGCTCTTATGCTCCCACGTTATCGTGAGCGGGCGTTTATTCACGTTCACCTTGATTTCCGCGGCATTGCCCGAGATACACGATGTAACTTCGGGCGCGCTAACCTTGACTATTGCGGTGTACGTATGCATGCCCGTCGATTCGGCATTGGCTTGCAAAACACGGTCATAGCCGATGCGTTGAGTGTCATCGTACCATTCGTATTCTATTTGAACGTCGCCAAGCGGGTGCGTAACGGCAGCGTCCAGTAAAAAGTCGTCGCCGTAAATAATGTCGTCGGCGGCGGTGGCGGACGTCAAAGTTACTTGCGGCTTTGTAAGCTCCCAGTCCGGCGCGATCGTCACCTGGCTGTACCCCTCGCGGAGCAGCGCCGAAAGCGAAGTAAATTCACGGGGTACATTGCCGTTGAACAACGTGTAATGCATAGTGCGGGTAAACGCTTCGCCTCGGTCGAAGGAATCTAACAGTTCGTCCGCTTTGTCCATTACCGTCAGCTTGTAATCTTGCTTGACGCCGTTTACGGTGGCGAACGGAAAATACTCGTCGGTTTTATACTTAGTGTCGTTGCTTTCGCCCGCAAACACCTTGTAAATCTTTTGGAAGCTTACCGCAATTCCACGGCTTTGGTCTACCGTTATACCGTCCAACGCCTTGTCGCCGTCTTTCAGCTCGGACATCATATATCCGCCGCCGTTGCCTACGTGATTGTAGCAGTAGTACAAGTCGTCGTCCGAATCGGCGTCCGAATGTTCGGCGTAGTCCACGCCGTCGATATCGGACAGCCTGAACGTATCGCCCTTTTTGCCGAACCACGTCGGGATGATTTTTCCACGCGCGGTCTCGTACGCGTCGCGGTCGTAATTGAACGTTATGTACACCTCGTCGTTATCGAGGCCTATTGGCTGTACACGATTGCCCAGCTCATGCCGATATCGGGAATAGTTGCCGCTGTCTCTTGTATACAGCTTTTGCTTTATCGTATCGACGTCTTTTTTGTCTACGTAGATATTTACGTTTGTGTTGAATGCCTCCGAGCGCATATCGGCGCAAAGCTCGACGTCGGGGTCGCAGTTGAGCGTTACGTTCTTAACGTAAGCATACGTAAAGATATTGGCGGACACCCCGGTCACCTTTCGTCCGTTGAACTCGTACGGAATGACTACGCTGTCGCCCCTGCCGTAAACTATGTCCGTGACCGTGCACTCGTTGTTTTCGGTGTACGCATACACGAGCGGGAGATTGCCGTGCCCCTGTCCGAAAAAGCCGTCGCTTATTACGAACACGCCGTATGTTACTACGAAAGCGAGTAGTACGACTGCCGACATGATTATAGCCAAGACGAGCTGAATATGCCGTCCCAAGCGCAAACGCCGCGACGCGTACAGGTACGATATTCCTACCGCCAGTATGCCTGCAACGTGCAGCAATCCGCAATACGCTTCCACGGTATTGGCAAGTACGACCGCACTATCGTCGGCAAATTTTACAAGCCAAACTATCAGCAATACTATTGTGACGGCTATATATACAAAAAACAACTTTTGCGCGTACTTAAACCGTTGGTTAGACAGTATAACACCGACTAAGTACAGTACGTCTACTGCTGTCATAAAAAACGGTAGCCACCAGTACGAGCTTGCCGCGCCGAACACCCACAGCGCAACGCACGCCGCAAAATCGGCTATCGGCAGTAGCGCCAATCCGATTATCAACCATATTTTATGCCTGCCCGAAAGCATTTCCGTTACGGGCGAATGTGAAACGTTTTTCATTGCCGCTTTTTACCCTCCCTCACTTTACCTTTTTGGGCGGTCTGATGTAGCCGTAATCGCGCGCGTCCAGCTTGTTGAACACGAATCTCTCGTTGCCCAGCTCGAAGATGATAATATTGCTGTCTTCCTTACAACATTTTTTGTCCTTGACATGCTTGAACCTTGTATGCAGGGACAGCATTTTGCCGTACTTGCGATACAGCTTTTTGCCCTCGTCGGTGACCTCAGTGTCGCCGCAAAGCCTGCAATAACCGTTTTTGCCGGTATGCTCGCCGTAAGTCCTGCCGCAGCACTTGCACTTTTTTACCTTGCCGTCGGTGAGCACAAACGCTTGCTCGTCCAGGTTGAGCGCCGAAGTAAGGCTGCCGCCGTCTGTGCCCGAAAATATATTGTAGTACACCACTTCGGGATAAGGACAGCCCTTGCACTTGCGGTAAACCTTGCCGTCGCCGTCCGTGTACTCCACGGCCTGGCTCGAACATATAAGCCGCGAGCAATCGCTGTTGCGCATATTGTCCTTGCACGCTATCTTAAACAAGTGCCGCGATAGTAGCGCCGAATTCTTGATCATTGCTATATCCTCGTCGGCGAGGCCGAGATTGCGCTCCGAAAAATCCAGCTCGTAGCCGCCGTCAAACTCGTCTTGATCGAACAGCACGTTGTTGTTTTCCACCAAAAGCACGCCGTCCTTACTGCAATTTGTGCAGTACAGGCTTACGCTGTTATTCAGCCCGACAACCAGCTTTAACACGTTTTTGCCGCCTACGCTTACCGCATAGGAAAAGTTTTGCCATTCCACGTGCGATATGCCGAGCACCGTTACGTGCGTACATTCCAGCTCCTTTTCCTCGCTTGTCGCAAGCAGCTTTAACATTTTTTCTATCTTGGGCAAGTAAGCGGGATTGAACATTATGTAATCGGCGCATGCCGCGTCCTCGAAAAGACTGCCCGCGCGGTTGAGTACCGAATTTACAAGCTGACCGTCAACAAGCTCCCCGCCGTCGCCCTGCCCGTCGTCGGACGGCACCGCAGCGTTTATATAATCGTCTATGCCCTTGGCTTCTTCGCGTTTTATAGGCACAAACTTGCCGTCGCGCCCTACGCGAAAGTACAGCTTGCCCAAGAGCGGCTCGGACTCCGCGCCGCCGTTTATTTCCAAACGCATCGAAACGGCATAATAGTTTTCGGCCTCGGGCGTATACCTTTCGGACACGGCAAACGGCGCGTCGATAACACGCTTTAAAAACAAGTCCGAAAACTTTTTGATAACGCTTTCCACCGCGCCGCCGACGGCCGCCGCACGGCTGTCCGCGCTTTGGCGGAATTCTATAAGCGAATAGTATTTATGATAGTCCGCGCCGACGTCGGCGATAAGCTGCTCCCAGTCCGCGCTGCTGCTGTCAAAGCTTTTGCCGCGAAGCCCCGCAAACCAGCTTGCGCCGTCCTTGTCAAACCTGAGCTCGTTTTCATCGCCGCCCCTTGCGCCGTTTAAGCCGTGCTCGTCCTCGCAGTACACAAATACATTGGTCGCCGTTACTATTTCGGTATCGGTGACCCGCTTAATATTAACCTTGTCGGACAAAAATCCTTTTTTATACAGACTGCAAATGCTTTTGAATTCCTTTTCGTATTCGCAGCCTACGTTAATTCTTGCCATGGTCTACTCCTTTTCGCCGTCGTCGCGTTCGAGAATGCGTCTTACGTCGGTGACGATTTCCGCTTGCTCGCCGAGGTTTTGGCAAAATCCCTCGCCGCCGTCATGATCGAACTTCCACAGCTCTGATATGAACGTGGCAAAGGTGCGCGCTACGACAGGCCTAAGCTTGCCGTGGTTGCGGCGAGTCGAACAGCCGGGCATCGGGCAGTCCGCCTCCCACTTGTCGTTAAACTCCAATGCGTACGGCTTGGGGCTGCATCCCGCGTAATCGCAGTCCGAGCACCGTCCGCCCTCGCCCGCTTCGCCGATAATTTGCTCCTTGGGCAAGCCTGCGATTTTGCATTTGTCCCAGCAATCCTCGTTGTCACACATTGCGCAAATGCGCATAAGCTCGACGTCCGATACGTTGCTGACGTCTTTGTAACGTTTAAGCGCCGGGCACTTGCCGTACATATGCCCGCCCTTGTTGAACCGCTTGCAGTGCGATATTGCGCAAATCTTGCGGCAGTATATAGACCTGTCGCCCTTTTCGCCCGAATTGCACATCCTGCCGCGCTCGCCGTTTTCCACGTTGGAAAAACACATATATCCGTCTGACACCGAGCGCGTCAGCACCGTTCCGCAGCTGTCGCACTTAAAGTCGTATACGGTTATCTCGCACATTTCCGTGCCGTTGCCGTAGGCGTCTATGCACTGCGTTTCGGCGCGGCATACAAGCGCGTCCTTCTTTTTGCGCTTTTCGTCGTATGCCTCCTTGGACATCAAAACGACCCTGCCGCACGCGTTGCACCTTAGCGCCACCATTTGGTCGGAGTTGCTGCCCGCAAGTATTGTCGCGTCGCCCGTGTTGCCCGAAAGCAAGCCTATCTCGGCAAAGTACGCAAGCGCAAAGCCTTCCAGCTTGCTCATGTCCGCAAGCGAGTAAACCGTTACGTCGTTCTTTTGCCCGAGGCGGAATATACGCCCGATACGCTGATCCATAGCCAGCGGATCGTACGTTACTTGGTAGTTTATTATTATGCTCGATTCTTGCAGGTTGGCGCCCTCGGTGTACTTGGCGTCCTTTACTATAAGTATGGCGTCCGACCGCTTTTCCGAATTGAATTCGCGTTCCACCGCGTGCACATCGGCGGCGTCGTCGCCTACTATTATCCTGTCTTTAAGCTCGGGGTCGCGCAACAGTGCATCGCACACCTCGTCGTATATGCGTTCGGATTTTCCGAGGTTGTAATCGAAAAACACCAACACCCGTTTGTCCTTGTGCTGCTTTAATATGCGCACCGCGGTTTGGAACTTGCTGTCCTTTACGCTTTCGCTTTGCAGCACAGGCAAAAAATACGTTTGCTTGGCGACCGCGCCGTGCGTGTTGCGCAGGCGGTCGGCATAGTACGTTATATAACCGCTTTTTGTGTGTATGGATCTTGTTTGCGGGTCGCTTGCCGCCAGCTTGTTGAGTATGCTGTTGAGCACGTGCGAATACGCCTGCTCCACCGAAAGATTGCCGCGCAGGTTCTTTACGTAGTCTATAAGCGACAACTCCTCCGATCCCACCTTGACAACCGGTTGCCCGCCTTCCGCCACGTGCGAAAAATCGACCGTAACCTTCTTTTCGTTAAGTCCCGTTATGCTTACCGTTTCGGGTATGCTCGACATCGGATAGAAAAAGTAGTTATGTACCGATTTGCGTTTGGAAAGCTTGTTAGGCTGGCGTATCATTATCGAGCGCAGCACGCCGTTGTGATAGGCGTCCGATATGCGCTTTAATACGTCGTCTTTAAGCGTGACGGTGAGTCCGGTAATTTTGTCCGTCGACACCTTTTTTCCACCGTACTTTGCGGCGTTTAAAAAGTCGTCTATATACTGCGCCCTGTCGTACGGCGATTTGTCGTTAAAGTCACCCACCTTGCCCGTTTCGCGCAGGTATGAGCCCAGCTCGTCTAAGTATCGCTCCATAACCACCGAATACTTTACCCTGCGGATAAAGTCGGTAATATTGGTCGCGCCGTAACACACCGTGTCCTTGTAATATTGCTTTTCCTCTATGTACTGCGTAGTGCGCTCGCTGTCGTCCTTTTCGTCGAAGTCGGACGGATTGCCGCCCTTGCAACGCACAAAGTACCACAAGCGGAACATGTTTTCGAGATTGCCCGAGTGCGGCGTTGCGGTAAGCAGCAGGCAGTACGTTGCGCCCGCACGCTTTTTTGTTTGCATCATCTCGGACAGCATGCGCATTGCGCCGGCGTACTTGCCCGCGTCCTCGCTGAAATGGTGCGCCTCGTCAACTACAACCACGTCCACCAAAAAGTCGGGGCTGTACCGCCACTGCGCAAATATGTCTACGTCCACAATTATGGGGCGCTTGGGTCGAATGAACTTGCCCTGCTTGCTAACGCCGACAGCGGCCAGCACGTCTTGAAGCGTGGGATATTCGCCGTCGGACTTTTGCACCTTGTACAAGACGTCCTTGCCCATGCCGAACTTGTTTTCAAGCACGTCCACCCAGCTGTTAAGCACCTGATCGGGCGTGACTACAATAAGCGATTTCATTTTGCCGCGCACGGCCAGCTCGCTGAGTATTACGCCCGCTTCAAACGTTTTGCCGCTGCCTACGACGTCGGCAAGCAAGCCGAACCCGCGCAGGTCGCGCAAAAACTTCTCAGCCGCCGATTGCTGGTGCGACAGTATTACGCTGCCGCCGGTGCCGTGTATATCCGCGTCCACGCCTATGCCGTACTCCGCCTTGCCCTTGCGCCTTTTGTAGTGAGAGCAGTCTATTAAAAGCTCGTGAAAATCGTCGTGGCTGTCCAACGCCTCCACGCTTTGCTGTGCCTCCGCAACCTGCTTTGTAAACTTCTTTTTGTATTGCAGGTTGCTGCGCTGTATGTCGGCGGAAAACGCCGTGTCTGTAAATGTAAGCTTATAATTTTCGTCCATTTCTCACTCTCCTTATCCGCTTCTCTCACTAAGTCAACTGCGTTTCTATGTTGAATGCAAAGTCGATTTCACGCTTTTGCACCGTTTCGCGTCCGCTGTATTTGCTATCGCCCAGATACTCTATTACCGTAAACTCGCCGCCGTTGCGCTTTTTGTCGTTGCGGGCGTACGCTTTGGCGTAGCCGTCGCCGTCGATTTCCACGCCCAGCTGCAAATACACCTCTTTGATTATGCGCACCCGCTTGCCGTTGTAGTAGTATTTGGCACGGCTGCCGTTATTCATATTGTCTATGCTGCCGTTAAGTACGCGCAAGCCTATTTCGCGTTGAAGCTTGTTAAGCATCGTCTTGTTATCGGTGTCCACAACCAACAGGTTTTCGCCGCCCGACCGTGCGTACGTTATAAGCGGCGCTTTGCGCGAATGCTCTATATCCTGCGCCGAGTAGAACGTGCTCATAATGTGCATTGCCGCCGACTGCTCGGAATCGTCGCCAGTCGTTATGCCGCCCTTGTCGCCGTCCTTGGGCATGTAGTACGTAGCGCCGTTTTGCGGGATCCTCGTACCCTTGTTTACAAGCACGCGGAAAAACGGTATTACGTTATTGCCGTTGCCTACAACGCGGAACAGTCGCACGCCGTACGTAAGCGCGAGCACCATGTCGATAGTCATGCCGCACATCGACGCTACCGCGCAACCGAGCGACGGCGCGTACAGCGCGTCCTCGTGACCAAGAATGTTGAATCCGTCGTTCTTAACTCCAACGTATTCGCTGTCGTCCTTTTCAAATGTGCATACCTTTACGCCGAGCGGCTCTATAAACCTGCGTATATACTTCATAAGCCCGTACGTTTCAACAGGCCCGCCGGTAATGAAAATCCTTTTCACGTCGGTGTTTATAGGTCTTATAAGCTCGTCGGTTATGTAGTTGACTATCTTGCGCGCAACGCCGTTGTTGTCAGTAATGCCCACGCACTTTTCAAACTGCTCGCGCGTTATCGTCCGCTGTATCAATAGGTCCCGCGACGCCGAAATGGGCACGCCGTAGCGGAATGCACGACTGTCGTATATGGGCATGCCAAGCACCATCTTTGCCGACTTGATGTCTTTGACAAACAAATACTGCTTGGTGTTCAGCGCCGATTCGGACAGGTGTCCTTCCTGTCCGCTGGACGGCCTGCCCATCGTTTCACGCCCCGACATTTGACCTTCTATGTACTGTGCCACCGCGTCGTCTATGTCCTTGCCGCCTATGGGCGCGGGCTCGTTGTGTCCGTCGACGCCGTCCACCGATATACCGCTGCCCGAAAAGGTAACCTTAACAAGCGAAATGCGTTCCTCGCCGATATTGAATATTATCGACTTATCGTCCTTTGCCATTCGTCCCGAATACTTGGCGTACGCGCACAACGCCTTTGCCATACTCATTACCGATTGCGGCTTGGTGTCGAACGCAAGCGTTACCAGCCGTCTCAGCTCGTTTATGTACGCGTTGTCCGAGAACATGGGATACACAAGGCTGGGCGTTATTTCCGCCGTAGCATTCGACTTTTTTAACAGCTTTTCCAGTCGACTCTCCACCACGCCATGCACGTATTTGAAAAACAATTCGCATACCTCGGACGGAGTTTGCGGCGCGGTGAACGTTCTGTCCATGCGCACCGCCTCGTCCATATCGTCTGTCAAACGAACACGCTGCGGAAAGTAGAA
This sequence comes from uncultured Clostridia bacterium, assembly GCA_947178255.1. GTDB lineage: Bacteria > Bacillota > Clostridia > Christensenellales > Pumilibacteraceae > Anaerocaecibacter. Next base: position 50,760 of record CAMWXP010000006.1, read on the forward strand.
TTTGGGAAACCTGGTCTTTTTAAAGTAGTAATTGCGGTTGCTCTTTTGCGTTGCTGTGTTTGCCGCGGGCTGCAACAACCGAAGCAAATCGCAAATTTTGACAACGGTAATAAACGGCTTGTCGCCGACCGAGTTGACCTCGTCGCCAAACAGCCACTTTTGTTCATCGACGTCGTAGTACGCCACCGACGGCACGGCAGTCATAGTTAGCGGGTCGCCCACTATCTTGCCCGTGTGTTCGTCACCGTCGTTAAACGCATACGCGATTTTGATTGTGTCGCTCCCGAGGTCGAGAGCTATGTGTACCGATTGTTTTGACATTGCCGCTTATATTTCCCTTGTCGTCAGACTATAATTCGTCTACTTAAATTATATCACCGCTATACTTGTATGTCAATTTGAGAAAGATTAGATTTACATTAGAAAAGCTCACCGAAAATTCTAAGAATTGAAAAATAATTCGGAATTCGGAATGCTGAATTCGGAATTATCGCGATAATTGCTTACAGTTTCTTACCGTACACAACCGTGAAAATAGATTACATAAACTTAAAAAGGATGCGACTCTTCGCGTTGCTCAGAGTGACAAGAAAAGCTTAGTCGAATACGCGACCAACACACCACTTTTGTCATTCTGAACGCAGTGAAGAATCTCATCCTTAATGCGGCGAAGCCGCCATAATTCTGCATTCTGCATTTTGAATTCTTAATTTATTTCTCGTCCTTGTTTTCCAATTCTGCATTCTGCATTCTTAATTCTGCATTCGATTGCTCCGTTTTTTCGTCCTCGGGAGTATCTGCCTTTTCCTTTTCGGCTTGTTCGGCGGCAAGCTGCGCTTCGTTCTCCTTGCGGATTTTTTCCATTTCTATTTCGTTGTTAATTTGTGTGACGGAATAGCCCCTGCCGCTTATCTTGATGAGCATAAACAGCGCCAATGCCACCGCGCCGCCGCCGATTGCGACATACGTAAATATATTGCTGTACACGCCCGCAAGCGATATAGTAAGCGACACCACAAACACCGCCATAAATACCAGCGCGATTATCGCTATTATCATTGCCGTCTTGTCTTTCATAACTGTATTATACATTACCCCGCCGCAAAACGCAAGCGTATACGCGAATTAAAAAAGACCCTCATCGCTCACGCGGCAAAGGGTCTTTTATTATTAATTCTTATTTGTCATTAAGGCATGCAATGCCGGGAAGAACCTTGCCTTCGAGCAATTCGAGCGAAGCGCCGCCGCCCGTGCTGATGTGGCTCATCTTATCGGCAAAGCCGAGCTGTTCTACCGCCGCCGCGCTGTCGCCGCCGCCGATAATCGTTGTGCATTTGCCGTACACGTCGGCAAGCGCCTGTGCAACCGCGATAGTGCCTTTTGCAAGCGTCGGGTTTTCAAACACGCCCATAGGTCCGTTCCACACGACCGCTTTGGCGTTTGCTACCTTGCTCGCGTAAAGCGCGCGGGTCTTTTCGCCGATATCCATACCCATCATGTCGGCAGGGATAGCGTTGCTCGGTACCGTCTTAACCTCAATCGGGCCGTCGATAGGCTCGGGGAAATGCGTGGTTACAACGGTGTCGATGGGCAGTACAAGCTCTTTGCCGAGCTTAGCCGCCTTGTCTATCATATCCTTGCAGTAGCCGATTTTTTCCTCGTCGAGTAGCGAGGTGCCGACCTCGTAGCCCTTGGCTTTGAGGAAGGTGTAGGACATGCCGCCGCCGATGATGAGCGTGTCGCACTTGTCCAAAAGGTTGGAAATAACGTTGAGCTTGTCGGCTACCTTTGCGCCGCCGAGTATAGCGACGAACGGGTGCGGCGGGTTGTCTATAGTCGCGCCCATAACCGACAATTCTTTTTCAATAAGAGTGCCGCAAACGGCGGTCTTGATAATGCCGTATTCTACGATAGCCGCAGTGGACGCGTGCGAGCGGTGCGCAGTGCCGAACGCGTCGTTTACGTACACTTCCGCGTCAAACGCGAGCGCTTTGCAGAACGCCTCGTCCTTGCCCTCTTCCTCCCAGTGGAAGCGGAGGTTTTCAAGAAGCACTGCCTCGCCGGGCTTTAACGCCTTGCGCTTGGCTTGGGCGTCGGGGCCGATTACGTCGGTCGCAAACGCCACTTTGCCGTCCAGCAATTCGTTAAGCTTTTTGGCAACGGGCGCGAGCGTGAGCTTTTTGGGCTCGTCCTTTTTGGCTTTTTCTATAATAGTCTCGGCGGTGGTTTCGCCCGCTTCGACTTTCTTTTTGTCCTTTTTGTTAAGCTTGACTTCGGCGGAGAAGATGGAGTGCGGCTTGCCCATGTGCGAGCAAAGCGTGACCATAGCGCCCTGACCGAGCAAGTACTTTATGGTGGGCAGCGCGCCCATTATGCGCGTTTCGTCGGTTATTACGCCGTCCTTCATGGGTACGTTAAAATCGCAACGTACAAGCACGCGCTTGCCTTTTACGTCAACGTCCCGAACAGTCTTTTTATTCATGGTTATGTTATCTCCTTATTGGGATTATTTGCAATATTTTACCTTCCCCGTGGGGGAAGGTGGCTGCCGCAAGGCAGACGGATGAGGGGCGACCTTAGTCCCTATTTATAACTACTGCACCGTACTTCTGTACTGCGCAATAAGGTATTCGAACGCGTCGCGCACCTGCAAAAAGTCGGTGTACGTATCACTGCTTGCGGCGAGCAAAACCGGCGCGGTTATCTTGCGCCTGTCGAGGTCGGCAAACAGCTTGTCAAACCGATACTTACCCTTTCCCGGCAAGCACCACTCCGACTTGTTAAAGTCCTGCACGTCTATAAGGCTTACGCGCTGCGGCGGGCACGAGTCCAAAAACTCGCGTATGTCATACCCCGCGTTTTCGGCTTGGCGCAGGCTGAACGACGCGAAAAGCCTCGGACAGCGCTCCATTATCTTTTTGAAAAACTCGGGCGTTGCCGCGTACGACCAACGCATATTTTTAAGCGACAGACTGACGCCGTAGGTAGCCGCAATATCGGACAGCTGGCTGAACCGCTGCGCCAAACGCTGATAGTCGAACTCCTTGGTGTCGGTCAGGTTGATCGGACCGCGGAATGTGTAGAACTTGGCGCCGAACGCAAAGCACGCATAACACACCTTGCGGAAAATAAGTTCCGCGTCGGCGCGCACGCGCAGGTTGGGCGAAAACAACTGCGGCTCGAACTGCGTGGACAACGGCGAAACCGCCGCCACCTCTACTCCCATCCTCAGCTGAGCGAGCTTATCCACATACGCTTTTTCGTAGTCGGAAAAGGTATGCAGGCACATCTCGGTCGTGTCGACGCGCATCTTGCGCATTAAGTCAAAAACATTCTCAGCCGGTGCGGTATTGAAAAATGTTGATGTGGATAAACCAATCTTCATATGGTCTAATTATACCATATATGGTAAAAAAAGGCAAGCGTTTGATATGCCCTACTTCTTTTGAAAAAGAAGTAGGCAAGAAAACTTTAAACGAATGTATTTTCACTGATTATTGCTAACTATTCTTTTGTCATTCCGAGCATAGCGAGGAATCTCAACCTTATTTTCATTCTGCATTCTTAATTCTTAATTCTGCATTAACTTAAATTCCATAATCACGGGGTTGTGGTCGCTGAAAGCATAGTCGGTATCGATAGTATTTTCGCGCACTACGGTAATATTATCGGACACGATAAACCCGTCCACGACCGTGCTGTAATTAATGCCTTTTGTATACGGCATTTCGGCACCGCGGCATGTAGCAACCTCGGCGCTTGCGGCAATGGAAAATCCTTTTGCCAACTCGGCATTGTGCAGTACCGAATTCTTTACCCAGTCTGGCGTTTTTTGGTCGCTTGGGAAATGCTGCAACGCCACCTCGTCGCCGTCGAATTGATCGGCTATTAAGCAGTGGTTAAAGTCCCCGCCCGCTACTACGTAATTGCCTTTTGCATATTCCTCGGCGAGCACGCCGTTTAACATCTTTAACTGCGCGGCGCGAATGGTGCCGCCCTCGTCGTATGCCGACATATGCAGGTTGATAAGCACCAACTGTTTTTCGCTCCCATCGATAGGCAAATAATGCACGGCAAAGCAACGGTCGAGGTCGAACAGCTTATCAATAAGCGAAGTAGTCACAGGGAACGACCGCCGCACAGCGCTGTCGATTTTGTAATTAGACAGCGTAAGTATGCCCGCGTTTATCGTGCCGATAGGATCGTTAAACGGATACTGCAAGTATGCCGTGTGAAAGTTTTCGGCGTACGTCGAGCAATGCGACGGCAACGCGCCCTGCATTGCCTTAATCATGTTTATGTCGTAACTGCGGTCGGCGCGCTCGTCCACCTCTTGCAAAAAGCAGAAGTCGGCGTTGTTATCTTTAAGCACTTGCGCTTGTCCGTCCACGTTCTTTTGCACGTCCTTTTTGTTCAAACCCTTGGCGTATGTACCCGTTATTTCCCTGCCGTCGTTCATTACGCCCGTATCCATAAAGAACGAATATTCGGGCGAATACGCGCCGAACCCGACGTTGTACGACAACACTGTGTACGAAGTATCGAGCTGCACTTGTTGAGCGCTACTCCCCGTAACCGACAACTTGTAGTTATCCTCTATGCGGTAGTACTGCGCTATTACGTAAATAACGTACCCGCCGATAAGCAGTATCATCACCGCGATAAGCGACAGTATGGCGATTGCAAACATTTTCATCAACCATACTTTTTTCGAATTAAATGTAAAATCTATATTACTCATAACACAATCATTGTACAACAATACAAGATAAATTTCAATACCCGAGCGAAAAAATTCTACAATAAAACGGCGTATTTTGCTTTGTACGCCGTTTTATATCTTAACCGTGTTTTTATACACCCCTACTCACTACACGCGTATACGCGCCCGTCATGAACGCAATATTACTTGTTTTTAAGATTGTTAATCGCGTCGGCGTTGTTGGATATTACCATGCCGACGGTTTGGCATTTTTCCATTTCCGCGCAAGCGCCGCAAGTTTCGTGCTTTTTGCCGAGCGCGCATTGTCTTATCGGACACAAGCTGTCGCAAAACGGCGTTTTAACTCCGTCCAAGCGGCAGCCCTCGCAGTTTATCATTTCGGGCGTGATTTCCACTCCATTCATTTCCGACCACAGCTTTGCCGTCTTTTCGCGCAAAGCATTATCGTTGTTGAGCGTTGCAATACGTGCGTCGCACGCTTCGCAATCCAATCCGCAGTATGCTATAAGTTTTTTCATATGTATTGTTCTCCTCTTATTTTTAAGATTGTACCACAATATAAAGCGCTTTTCAAGAGGTAATTACAATTAGAGTTGATTTTTACCAAAAACTGTGATATAGTCAAGCCGTACAAGATAGATTTCAAATATAATAATTAATATTGTACAAAGGAAGAACAATGAAAGACAAGTTAGCACAACTGAAAAAGTTTAATTGGCGATTGTTTGCCGCATTATGCGCTTTGGCGCTTATTCCGGCGATTTACCAAACAGTCAAAACATTTATTATTTCGGCAAACAATCAAAGCGCCGTATTTAACATTATCGGTCAGATGGAATGGTTTGACCTAATCAACGAAACGTTGCAAGCGTTTTTAATCATCCCATTGTATTCCATACTTAATAAAATTTTTAAAAATGACAAAGAGAATTTTGCTAATCACACCTTTAAAACAGGATTACTGACTTTTATTATTTATACATTGTTTTCGGTGGGCGTGCTTATTTACGGCGTTGTTCTAATAAAAGCAATGAATCCCAAAGAAATCGACGTAGGCGCCGTAAACGCATACTTGCAACTTGAAACGGTTGCGTTTATGATTGGCATAATCGTAAGCTTTGTTAACGTTGTGTTTGTCGTAATCGGAAAAGACAAAAACGTCTACATATTTTTGGCAATAAATACCGTACTTTCCGTAATTGCCGATTTTGCGCTTATACCGAACTTCGGCGTGTGCGGCATTGCAATATCCAATATAATCGTAAACACCGTCCTTGCAATATCCTGCTTTGTATTGCTTTATATTCAAAAGCACATTCAGTTTTGTTGGTTTCATAAAAACGATTTGCCGATACTTAAAGAATGGTGCAAGGTCGGCGTTTTTTCGGGCGTACAACAATTTATCGATAATCTTATTTATGCCGTCATGATATGTAAAATGGTCAATATGGTTGCCGAGCAAGGCAATTACTGGATTGCAAACAACTTTATTTGGGGTTGGCTGCTTATTCCTATATCTGCCCTATCAGAAGTTATACGGCGCGATTGCAAAGACGGATATGCACAGTTAAGCCAATTTAACTATTATTTTATTGCCGCCGCGGTTATTGCAATTTGGGCAATCACAATTCCATTGTGGACGCCGTTCTATCGATACGCCGAAAACTTACAGAACGCAAACGAAATATTTGCTATCACAATTAAGCTTGCGCCGTTCTATATCGCATACGCGGGTTGTGCAATAATCGACAACATATTTGTAGGTCTCGGTAAAACAATATACAACGCTATAAATTCGCTGATAATAAATTTGTTTTATTACGGAATTTTCTATATTTTATATATTACAAACGCCATAACCTTCGATATGAATACTATTATTCTCATGTTCGGATTTGGCATGGTCGTGCACTTAGCTGTATCACTGATTGAAGAAAAATTATTCTTACGTAGATTTGAAATAAAAAAGCAGTTAGCTGATAATGCCAATAAATCAACCGAATAAAAGACAGCAAAATACGGCTTGCAAATACGCTGAAATTGTATTATAATATTTGCGACATGAGCAAGAAAAAGAAACGTATCCCAACGGAGAAAGAAACACTCCTTCATGAAGAAGCTGTGCGCAAAAAGCAAGAAAAAGCCGAGGCGAAACGCTTAAAGCGCATAAAGGAAGCTTGGTGGCTTATCGGCGTTGCGTGCATTATGGTTGCCGTTACTCTGGGCTTTACCGTGTGGACAGTCGCACGGATGTACGACTACGAAACAAACTATGTAACATTAGACGGCACCGTAAGCAGTTATAACGTAAATCACGGTCCTATAAGCTCAAGCAGTAGCAGAAATACGTACAGTCTTGTTATCACTTACGTCTTTAACGACCAAGAGTATAAGTTTTCTGACTCGGCTGCTTACCACAAGCGCCCGACAGATATGATTGGTACGACGACTGAAATCTACGTCAATCCTAAAAATCCCCAAAATGCAAAAAAGGTAACGACGGCAGACGACCCATCGATTGCAAGCGCAATAATCTTCCCGTTCGCCGCAATCGTTTTTACGCTCGGTATGCTTCTTCTGTTACAGGAAAAGGGCGGCTCCTTAATTAGACGTTTATTGCTAATTTGGCTACCCATCTTTTCATTGTGCGTAACAAACGTTCTACTATTTTGGATAGGATTGCCGCACGACGGATTTAGCGCAGTGTTTGCGCGTATAGAAGGTTCAATCGGCTACGCCGTCGTCGGTGGCGTTGCACTCCTTGCGGCTTTGATTGACGTGATTGTGAGTAATAGGAAGTAAATTGCCAATAGTAATATAATATATTGCCCTCATCCGAGCGCTTCGCGCCCACCTTCCCCCAAGGGAAGGTAAACATGTGGTTAAGCTTTTATGCATGAAGACCTTCCCCTCGGGGAAGGTGTCACCGCAGGTGACGGATGAGGGCAAATTAATTCTAATCAATAATCAATCCGAATTTATAAAGCACGTCATTACATACAGCTTCAAAATTATTATTGATATCGGCATTAGAATATCTCAACACCGTTAATCCAAGATTATTCAAATATTCATCACGAACAATGTCGTTGGCGACACCACTATTTTCATAGTGCTGCGACCCGTCAAGCTCTATAACCGTCTTTGTTTTGTCGCAATAAAAATCCACGATATAATTGCCTATTACGTATTGACGTTTGACCGTATACGGCAAGGTTTTGAGAAAATTATACCACAACTTGCGTTCTTGCTCGGTCATATTTTTACGTAATGATTGGGCATTTTGTTTTAACGTGGGATTGCTTGTGTACTTCATAAAACAAGTATAACATTGTATGTGTTATAAGTAAAGTGTTTTTATAATTGCCCTCATCCGCCCTTCGGGCACCTTCCCCCAAGGGAAGGTAGTCAGTGGTTAAAGCAAAAGAAAAAAGACACCTCGTATGAGATGTCTCTTTTAATGAAATGCGGCAGCTACCTACTCTCCCGGTCCGTCACCAGACAGGTACTATCGGCTCCATAGGGCTTAACTTCTGTGTTCGGAATGTGAACAGGTGTGACCCCTACGATATGACCACCGCAATGGCTCCCCGGACAGGACTCGAACCTGTGACAATTCGGTTAACAGCCGAACGCTCTACCTACTGAGCTACCGAGGAT
>CAMWXP010000007.1 GCA_947178255.1 uncultured Clostridia bacterium
GGACTGTCGCTCATAAAATTCTCCTATATTGTAAAAGCATATACAATAATTATACTTGACAGAACAACAAATGTCAATGATTATTCCGAAAATCAATGTTTGAATTTTGCAATAAAAATCCCCACGTGCAATTTACGTGGGGATTTAATTTATTATTACGACTACTTAATTCCGAATTCTTAATTCCGAATTATTCTCCGTCGCCTTCAAGCTTGCGCGTTTGGTCGGCTATACGTAAGGCTTCTACCATTTTGTCTATATCGCCGTTCATAAACTCATCTATACTATAAATGGTGTACCCGATGCGGTGGTCGGTAACTCGACCTTGCGGAAAGTTGTACGTGCGTATGCGTTCGCTTCTGTCGCCCGTGCCTACCTGACCTTTACGCAGCGAAGCGTACGCTTCGTCCTTTTGTCCTTGGTAGTAGTCGTACAGCTTGGTCGCCAAAAACTGCATAGCGCGTTCCTTGTTTTTGGTCTGGCTGCGTTGGTCTTGGCAGGTAACCACTATACCCGTCGGGAAGTGCGTTATGCGTATTGCCGAGTCCGTCTTGTTTATGTGCTGTCCGCCCGCGCCACTGCTGCGGAAGGTGTCGATACGGATATCCTTGTCCAATATCTCAACGTCCACAGTTTCCGTTTCGGGAAGAACCGCCACCGTCACGGTGGAAGTATGCACGCGCCCCTGCGTTTCGGTTACGGGTACGCGCTGCACGCGGTGCACGCCGCTTTCAAACTTTAACTGCGAAAAGACGTCCTTGCCGCTTATGCCGAAAACCGCTTCCTTTATGCCACCCAGCTCGGTCTGGTTGATAGATATATCCTCTACCGACCAGCGCTTGCGCTCGGCAAACATGCGGTACATACGGCTGAGCTCGGCCGCAAACAGCGCCGCTTCCTCGCCGCCCGCCGCGGGACGGATTTCCAGCACGGCATTCTTTCCGTCGTTGGGATCTTTGGGCAACAGCATAACTTTAAGTTCGTCGGTTATGCGCTCTATGCTATCCGCAAGCGAATCGCATTCCTCTTTTGCAAGCGCCACCATTTCCGCGTCGTCAGACTTTTGCATTTCCAGCGCGTCGGCGTAATCGGCTTTGGCTTTTTTAAGCTCGCCGTACTTTTCCACAATCGGTTCAAGCTCGCTGCGCTCACGGCACAGCTCCGCCCACGCCTTGTTGTCGGCGATTACGTTGGGGTCTTGCACCTTTAGATCAAGCGCGTTAAACCGCTCGACTATCGCGTCGAGCTTATCGGTCTTCATTTCTCGCATACTACTATCCTATCCTTTCCGTCCAAATCTTTTATCACTCGGCACGTGCCGATTTTTTTCATTAAGTCGCACACCTGCTGCGCTTGGTCGTATCCGACTTCCAGCATTATTGCGCCTTTGTCGGTTAAATACTTAGGCGCTTCGTCCGCGATTACGCGATAAAAGTCCAGTCCGTCCTCGCCGCCGTCCAGCGCCATGCGCGGCTGCGCCGTAACTTCGCTTTGCAGTCCGTCTATCTCCGCAGTGCGTATATACGGCGGGTTGCTTACAATAAGGTCGAACTTGCCGTCTATGCCGGCGAACATATCCGACTTGACAACTTCCGCGCCCAAGCCTTTCAGGTTAGCTTTTGCCACCTCTAACGCGTCATCCGACAGATCGGCGGCAACAACCTGCGCGGCGGTGTTTTTGGCTATTACGGCGGCTATACAGCCCGAGCCGGTACATAAATCGAGTACGCGCATTTCGCTCGTACCAATATGCTTTACGGCCTCTTCTGCAAGCACCTCCGTTTCGAACCGAGGTATAAGCACGCGGTTATCCACGGCAAGCTTTATGCCGCAAAACTCGGCGTTACCCAGCACGTAGCCGAGCGGTTCGCCGTTAAGCAACCTATCGGCATACTCGTTAGCCTTTTTTACCTGACCTATTTTAATCTTGTCTACGCCGCCCAGTTCGCCGCGCTGTTTTTCCAAAATATCGCAGTAAATCCAGTCGGCGTCCTGCGGATTTTCGGGCAGCTTGTCCGCAAGCTTTTTACGCTCGGTAGCAAAATCGCGCTCGTAAAAATCTATCGTGCCTTTATTGGGCTGTTCGTCTAATTCCAGTACCGCATTAAACGCGACAATGGCAACCTCCGCCATATCGTCGTCGGGAATGCACGTGGACAGCTTTTGCAGCGCCAGCCCGGGCGCGCGAATAATATTTGTAAACTTGTTGTCGGGTAGCATTGCCAGTCCGCGCAACAGCTCGTACGACAATCCCGCTATAAGCGGAAGCAATGCCAGTCTGACCGCCAGTGCAAACAAACCGTTGGAAAACACCGACGAGAACGACGTTAAATACGAAAACAACCAGTTGAGCAATGCGTATACGATTATCGCAAACACGACGACAAAGAATATAAACGTAGTGCCGCAACGGTTATGTTTAGTCGAGCATGACTGAACGTTTTCCACGGTGAGCGGCAAGCCGCGCTCGTAGCAATTTATCGTCCTATGCTCCGCGCCGTGATACATAAAAGTACGCTTAATGTCCTTCATAAGCCTTATGAGCGCGAGGTACGAAATAAACAGCGCAAGCCGAACACACCCCTCTATAACCGACAGCACAACTAAATCGTGATAATCGGCATAGCGTTCTATAAGCCATTTTGCGAGGAACGGCAGGCCTATAAACAAGCCTACCGCAAGCACTACGCCGAAAATAGTCGCAATTACCGTCGCCGATTTGGACGGGGCTTCTTCCTCGGGCGTACATACCTCGGCAGACTTTAACAGCGCGTTTATGCCCACCGCAAGCGAGCTGACAAAGGAAATAACTCCGCGCACGATGGGAATCTTGCTCGCCTTGGACGGCGGCTTCAACCGCTCGGTGCGCAACTCTATTTCCCCGTCGGGTGCGCGCACCGCCATTGCGACGGACGATTTGCCGCGCATCATTACGCCCTCCAAAAGCGCTTGTCCGCCTATAAACGTGCGGCGCGTCTTTTTGGTGGTGTCGTATTTGTTGTCGTTTTGTTTTTTCGCCATTTAATTTACCATAAAAAAATCGAAACATAGTTTCGATTTAAAAGAAAAACGGCGAGCTAAAAATAGCCCGCCGTTTAAAAATAGCTATTTGCCGGATTTGCCCGAACGCTCGTTGAACCGCGCTATACGTCCGCCCGTTTCGGCCTGCTTTTGCTTGCCGGTGTAGAACGGATGGCATTTGGAGCAAATATCAACCTTGACCACGTCGCCTTTTTGCGTGGAGCCGGTTACGAATTTTGCGCCGCAAGCGCATTCCACAGTTACTTCGTGGTAATCGGGATGAATGTTCTGTTGCATGGTTTTTACCTCTCTTTTGTCCATACGAATCGTTTCGTATGGTTATTAGCCTAATGATTATACACTACAAAATCGGCAATGTCAAGTTATTTATGCCGCAGAGTAGTCGAAAAATTAAATTTTGATAAGCGTTTTAAAGCGATTGTCCTCGCGGTCGGCAAGCAATGCCTCGAATGCCGCAGGAACGTCGTTAAACGATACTATATTATCGTACAGCGATTCCACCGATACCGTGTGGTTGGCAAGCAGGTTGATTGCCGACGAATAGTTTTTGCCGCAGTCCGTCACCGTAAACAAATCTATATTCTTTTCCAGCAGTCCGTTTACGTTGCAGTTAAGGTCGGTCATACCGTTTCTGCCGATTACGGCCACCCTGCCGCGCGCCGCGGTATAATCCCACGCGCTTTGAAGCGGCAACTGAGAATTGGTAAGGTACGCGCACGCGCTTGCCATATGCCCGCCGGTGAGCGCAAGTATCTTTTTAACAACGTTGTCGTCCACAGCGTTGACGGTAAAGTACACGCCCGCCTTTTGCGCGAGTTTAAGCATATCCTCGTGCATATCTACCATGATAGGCACAGCCTGATAGTACATTGCAAGCTGAGCAAGTATTATGCCGTCCACCGTCGCGCCCATTATTACAACTTGGTCGCCCTTTTCTACGTTCAGCTTGGACATAGCGTTGAGCGCCGTTGCGATATGCTCGATAAACACCGCTTCCGCGTCCGTAATACGGTCGGGAATAGTGTACACGTCGTCAGCCGACACTACGGAGAAATCGCTTAAAAATCCGTCTTCCTCCACGCCGAAAGTCAGCGGCTTTTCACATTCGCTGTAATGCCCCTCCTTGCAAGCCTTGCAAGTATGGCAGCTCGCCTGCGGATACGCCACAACGCGCTTGCCGCGCGATATGCTTGTGACGTTTGCGCCCACCTCGGACACAAACCCGACGCACTGCCTGAGCGGGATAATCGGGTACTTGGTTTGCACGCGACCGTCGTACACGGCAACGTCGGCAGGAGTGATTCCACACATAAGATTTTTCAGCTTGATGCAGTTGTCGCCTACCGGCAACGCTTCCATCTCGTCAAGCTTAATCGTATGCGGGCCATGAATTCTGTACGCCTTCATAATAAATACCGTACGTTCACAAATTGATTTGCAATTAAATCGGTTTCCCTATACAAAATTGCTACTGCGAACATACAATCATTATACCATAATCCGTAGTAAATATCAAGTGTTTGCAAGCACATATATTTAACACCGTTATCCCACGAAATGCCAAGCCTCGGCGGCGAAGGCGCGCCGCAGACGGGCAGCAGTTGGTGAGGCGGCGACGGGAGCGTACACAGACGTACGTGACCAAACCGCCGAACCAAACGTAGCCCGTATCCGGCGATGCATGCGCCGCCGAGAAGCAAAAAACCCCTTTTACAGGGGCTTTTCGACGGAAAAACTTTTTTAGAGGAATGATACCGGTATTGCAAACAGAATGAATAAATTTACTTATCTTGTTCGATATTGAGAATGGTTGTGGGATTTACGTACTTGCCGTTCTTTTTGAGCTCGAAGTGCAAGTGCGCGCCGGTGTTGAGCTCGGAAAGCATGCTACTTGACGCACTGCCTATCCTATCGCCCGACTTAACGGAGTCGCCCTTGTTTACGGCTATGTCGTTGCCGAGCGACTTGTATATGGATATATATCCGCCGTCGTGCTCAATAGTTACGACGTTGCCGTCCACCGTGGTCTTTTCCACGTCAAGCACCTTGCCGTCCATTACGGCAAACACGTTGCCGCTGCCCACAAAGTCCATCGCGGGATGCCACTGCCACAAGTCGAGGGTGTCCCACTTGACAATCTTGTCGTCGGCATAATCCATACCGACGGTAGCGCCGTTCATGGGTGCGGTTATAGTAGGGTCGTTGTTTACGTCCACGTTGGGCGGTTCCACAACGGTGCCGCCTACGGGCGTATCTTTTTCGGGCAGCGTAAACACTACTGCCAAAACGATTACTGCGGCAACAACCAGTACCGACACGATCAACGCAAAAGCGTATTTGTGCCGCTTAAAAAAGTTTCTCTTTGATTCTTTTGTTCCAGAATGATAGGTTTTCATGTTCTGTTCCTCCGTACCGATGATTATTGCCAACATATTTTTTGTTATACAGGCAAATGTAAAATTTTAATAAGAGCCTGAAAGTATCGGCGTGCCTATGCTTATACTGCCCGACGAGTATGCCGCCATAACGTTGTACTCCTCACCCGACCGCAAATACTGCGACTGTGCGCAAACTCTTGGACTAAGCGCGTAAACTATCGTAAGCCCGTCGTCCGTCTTAACCTCTTTGACGGTGACGGCAAAAATGGAATCGAGCGCCCTTTTCATATCCTTTTCGCTCCCCGAAAAGTCCACACGACAAAGCGCGTCCGACGGATAACATAATCCCTCGACCGCGCCAACAGGCACATTGTTGTCGTAAACCGCAGGCGTGCCCAAACCGCACAGCGGGCTGAACCATATGGCAGCACCCACCAAACTTGCGACAAATAAAATAACGACGGCATAAAGAGTTTTCATGCCGTCGATTATTGACCTAAATTTTTAATTTTATTCTAATCCTCGTCTTTTTCGCCTACTGCCATTTTATATAGTTTGACACTGTTGTCCACGGTTTTTTCCTTTGCCATTTCGCCGTACTTGTTTACGTCGGTAAGGCTCTTTGGACCGTGGTGCAGGCACAGCGCGCCGTTTACGCACCCTCCGTCGCACGCCATACCCTCGAAGAAGTTGTACGGGGATTTACGCACCTTTAACAGCGTCAGCTGTTTGCGGCACTCGTCAAGCCCGCTCATAGCGATAGGACGCGCCTCGAAGCCGCGTTCGGCAGCAAGCGCTTTTACGCCCTCGGTTATACCGCCCGAACGTGCGAATATTCTGCCGTAGTACGAAGCGTTGTCCAAATAGGTGTCGGGAAGCGTTGAAACGTCCACACCTCGCGCGTCAAAAAACGCTTGCAATTCCTCGAACGAAATTACGCAGTCTATGTAGTCTTTGGCAGTATCCTGCTTGTACTCGAACTTCTTGGACGTGCAAGGCCCGACGAATATGACCTTTGCGGTCGGGTCCATAGCTTTGATCAGTTTACCCGCCATAACCATAGGCGACGGCGTGTGCGACACGTACTTGTACAAATCGGGGAAGTTTATTTGCACGTACTTGACAAAGCTGGGACAGCACGACGTGGTAAGCGTGCCCTTTTCCTTTATCTCGTCCGCTTCCTCGTTTAGCGTAAGGTCGGCGCCAAGCGCGGTTTCCACCACTTGGTCGAAGCCGAGCCTGTGCATACCCGTAATAACCTGCTCGATACGCGCGTAGTTGAACTGTGCGACGATTGCGGGCGCGATAATTGCGTACACCTTGTACTTGGTGTTGTTTTCCGAATTTTTGATTATGTCCAGCGCGTCCAGTATATACGACTTGTCGGAAATAGCGCCGAACGGACACTGGTACACGCACGCGCCGCAGCCCACGCATTTGTTTACGTCTATCACCGCTTTTTTGTCGGCGTTTACCTTGATGGCGTTTGCCTTGCAGCTGAGTACGCACGGGCGCTTTTGCAATATCATTGCGTTGTACGGACATGCTTGCGTGCACTTGCCGCACTCTATGCACTTGGACTTATCTACAACTGCGTGCTTATCCTCTATGGATATTGCGTTTTTGGGGCACGCCTCTATGCAGCGGTGGGATATACAGCCGCGGCACGCGGGCGTTACGAATATACCGTCCACCGGACATTCGTCGCATGCTATGTCTATTACCTCAACGACGTTGGGGTTTGCCTTATCCCCACCCATGGCGAGCTTTAACCGCTCTTGAAGTATAGCGCGTTCCTTGTACACACAGCAGCGCAGGCTGGCGTGCGGACCCGGCATAATCTTAATCGGGATATCGTGAAATATGCCGTTATCGAGCCCCTTATCGTACGCGATAATAAGCTCTTTAATTACTTCGTATTTAAGTTTTTGTACAGTGGTATCGAATAATCTGTTTTCCATAAGAATCCTCTATACGGTTGTTGTGCCACCGTTTAGTTGTAGCGCACCGTGACGATTTTGCCCATCTTTTTAAGGTTGTCGGCAAGCTTGTCGACAAGCTTAAGCTTCATGCGCGTTTCTATCGGCAAGCCGTCGTGCGCGTGGTTTTGCGACTGCCCGACAAAAAAGTGTACGTCGGTGCTGTCCTCGAACAGCATTTTCGCAAGCAGCGTTGCGCCGTCGCGTTTATTCAATGTAGCGGCATCGGTGTCGGCGGGGTTAAGGTAGTTTTCGGACAGCTCCAACACCCTGCGTATTGTAACAACGCCCTCGGTGGTGAGGTCTATACCGTCTATATACCCAATGGGCGGGATATCTTTGTCGGGGAAATCGACGGCGGCGCTGACTTCTTTTCCGAGCTGACGCGCGACGATTTGCGAGCTTGTTCCGCCGCACACCGCCTTTTTGCCTTTGATCGCCATAAAGTCCGCCACGTACTGCGCGTCGTCCTCTTTGTGAATGGGCGGCCCGACGAATACGGACGTTACGGCATGCTCGCGAACCTTTATGCCCAACACGGTGGTATCGTCCCCGGGTTCGTACATATACAGCTCGTTGCACTCGCCCGCCAGCGCCGCCGAAATGGCGCGAGCCGACATCGTAGGCTTGACAACCCGCTTTAAGTATTCCTTTATCTGCGGGCGCTCCCAGCCGAAATTCATCATCATACCTATGCCCGCATGCTCAACGCCGTCGCTGGTAACTATTACCGCGTCGCCCGCTTGCAAATTGAGCTTGGTCGTGTACACGTTTTTGCCGAGTATGACAGACTTTTCGCGATCGAGGTCGCTAACCTCACCGTTGCGTATAAGTATCGCCGCGGGGTTGTCGAACTCTATAAGGTCGCCCTTGCCCTCGTTGTTGATAAGAAACACCGAAAAAGTGGCGTAAGCAACGTTACGCACCTTACATACGGGCAGCGATGCGATAAGCGTTTCTATACAGTCCTTAATTGGTATGCCCGCCGACAGCATCGTGCACAAAATCTTGGACGACAACGTTGCCAAAATATTGGCTTTTACGCCGCTGCCCATGCCGTCGCAAAGCACGGCGGTAAGCACGTCGCCGTTTACCGCATACTCCACGCGGTCGCCGCATAATTCCTCGCCGACATGATTGAGCGAGGTATATCCTCTTTCTATAAAGTAACTCAACTGTCTTTTTCCTCAATCATGGTAGCTTTAAGTTTTAAAAGTGCAACCTTTGTTTCAGCCGTCGTTTCGCCGAGCAGCGACGCGATTTCCTGCGCCACGCGCATTTGCTTTTCGATAACGGTGTCGGTTACGGCAAGCGTGTCGCGCTTGACCTTGCTAAGCTCCTCGTCGTAATTGACCTTTTCGGTTATATCGGTAAGCACGACCAAAAGCGCCTTTTCCTTTTCGAGCGGCACAATCATCATGTCCACGTACTTGCCGGTTTTGTCTATTTTCAGCTTGTCTACGTGAACGGGCTTGCCGCTGTCCGCCGCCTTAAACGCCGCAGTCGGGTCGAAGCAGTCGAAAATGTAATCGGGCGATTTTATGCCTATCATGGCTTGCGCCTTGCGGTTGATTTCCGATATGGACAAATCGTCGCCGCAAACGATAATGCCGTTGGGACTGTTTTCTATTATAACGTTGCCCATAGACTCCGCTTTTTCGCGCATGTACGGCACGCACATTTCCACCTCGGCATAGCCGTTGATTACAGCCCAAGCCTTTTCGCGGCATGTCGAATATCCGCACGCGCCGCAGTTAAGCTCGTCGGCCTCGCATGTCTTGCCCGTGCTTGCAAGCACAGCCTTTATCTCGTCCTCGGTAGGCACTCTGTCGCCCGCTTTTTTGGGCTTGAACATTTTGGAAATGTCGGGATAATCGGGCACCACGTCTGCAGGCACGCTGCTTACGTAATTGCGCACCTTAACGTTGGCTTCAACACTGCCGCCCGCGCGCTTGATGGAACACGGTCCGTTTACGCACGCGCCCTCGCACGCGTTTATCTCCAAAAACACATGCTTGACGGACAGCAAATCCTCTATGGCTTGGTCGAGCCTGTTTACGCCGTCCACCGCTATGTACTCATATCCGTCGGGGAACTCGTCGAACGACTTGATTATGCCGCGCGATATGGGATAATACTTGGCTTTGAGCGCTGTCTGTTCGGCTGTAGCCGCGACCTCGGCGGACGCTTTTGCGCTCGCCTTTTCAGCTTGCTTTTTGGGCATTGCGGGCGCGGGCGTATCTGATATTTCCACGCCCTTTTGCGCGAGTATCGCCATAAGCTCCTCAAAGGTAAGCGCACCCGATAGCACGCCGCTTTCCTTGGCTTCACGCTTTTTGGCAATGCACGGTCCGATAAACACTATGTCGGCGCCGGGATAGCGCGACTTTAATATTTTGGCGTGCGCGACCATCGGCGAATCGACGGGCGCGAGGTATTTCAGCGCGGCGTGGTGATACAACTCGATAGCGCGGTTTACCGCAGGGCATGCCGAAGTGATAAAGTTTTCGTACTTACCCGAAGCGAGCAGTTTTTTGTACTCGGCAGTTACCGCCGCAGCGCCCTCCGACGTTTCGAACGCGTCGTAAAAGCCTATAGCTTTGAGCGCAGTGCGCATCGGCTCGAACGAGCTCAGCCCGAACGACGCGACAAATGCGGGTGCGACAGACGCGATTACCTTATCGCTTTTTTGTAGCAACCGAAGAATAGCGTCGGAATCATTGTGAACGCTTTTGGCGTTTCGCGGACAAGCAACGGTGCAATGCCCGCACAGTATACAACGACTCTCTATTATCTTAGCCTGACCGCCCTGCGCGTCGATAGCCTTGACGGGACAAGCGCGCAAGCACTTGTAGCAATTTTTGCAGTTTGCCTTTTGAAAATCGAGATACAACATGGCACTATCCCAATAACGGCAAAATTTCGTCGTCGAACTTTTGTTCGGCGTTTGCGCCGTTTACGCCGAGTATGTAGTTGCCGTCGGCCTTGACCGCAACGCCGTCGCTACACCGATTGAGGCAAAAACAGGCGCGAAGCTCGATTTTGTCCGCCAAACCGCGCTCGGCTATAAGGCGCTTGAACGTTTCTATAACGTCGTACGAGCCTTTAAGATGGCAGGAACTGCCCACACAAACACTTAGTATCATATGAATCCTCTATAATAAAAGATAAAGTTTAATTCGGAATTATTGATTATAAATGAAATTACGGATTACGTTGTACCCTATCAACATAAGGGCGCGAAGCGCAGTCCGTAATTTATAATTTTTAATTCTTAATTAGTACAAACAAACGTCAGCCCACTTGGCAAGCATTTCGCGCTCCTGCGGTTTGCCTTTGACCATTTGGGAAGCCGCGACGATAGGCAGCCAGTTTTGAACGTACTGCAAAGCGGTGTCCGCTTTCTTACAGAAGTTTTGAAGGTAAAACACCGCGGTCTTGGTATCGCCCGCAAGCATAAACAGCAGGTACGTACGCGCGGTGTCGGCGGAAGCGTTGCCGATAGTTGCGTGCGACCAGTCGATTACGCAAGCGTCGCCGTTTTCGGTTATAATAACGTTGGACGGGTTAAAGTCGCCGTGGCACAGCTTATTGTGCTTGCGCATGCCGTCCAAACGCATTTGAAGCTCGTACCTTGTGGTGGCGTCCAGTCCCGACAGCTCTATCTTGCGTGTGAACTTGGCGTGCTGCTTGTTAAGCTCGGGTGCGGTAAGTCTGTGCATGGAAAGCTGAATATCGATGAGTTTAAGGATGTATTCGTCCTTCTTTTCGGGGTTTTCCTCTATCATCTTGGCAAGCGATTTACCCTCTACGTAGTCCATTACGATAGCAAGTCTGCCGTCGTCCAAACGCTTTACCTCGTGTACCTTGGGCACAAACAAGCCGGTCTCCTCGACGCGCGTTTGGTTGAGAACTTCGTTGAATATATCCGACTTTTTGTAGTCGGCGGCAAATACCTTGTAGCAAAGGTCGCCTTCTCTGTAAACCGTCTTATTGGGACGGGTTGCGATTTCGGTTAATGCCATAATTATTTACCCTCCTTGCCGTAGTAGGCGTTGAGATACATTTGCTTGATTTCGGCAATCATCGGATAGCGCGGGTTGGCGCCTGTACACTGATCGTCGAATGCATCGCGGCTCATTTGGTCGAGCGTCTTTAAGAACTGCTCTTCGGGCACGCCCGCGTCCTTAATAGTGGCGGGCAAGCCAACTTCCTTGCGCAAATCTTCCAGCTTGGTTATAAGCTTTTCAAACTTCTCCTCGTCGGTCTTGCCCTTGATGCCTACCGATTCGGCAACGTCGGCATAGCGACGCAGGCACACGGGATGGTCGTATTGCGGGAAGGTGCCTATCTTGGTGGGTGCCTCGACGGCGTTAAAGCGCATAACTTCGGGAAGAAGCAACGCGTTAGCCATGCCGTGCGGCAAGTGGTGGAAAGAACCGAGCTTGTGAGCCATAGAGTGGCAAATACCGAGGAAAGCGTTTGCAAACGCCATACCCGCCATAGTAGCGGCATTGGCCATTTTTGCGCGAGCAACCTCGTCCGAGCCGTTTTTGTACGCAGTCGGCAGGTAGTCGAATATCATCTTTATAGCTTCCTTTGCAATACCGTCGGTGTACTCGCTGGACATTACGGACGCAATAGCCTCTAACGAGTGAACCATAGCGTCGTAACCGGAGTTGGCGGTAAGGCCTTTGGGAATACTCATCATAAGCGCAGGATCGCATATAGCCATCTTAGGCAAAAGCTCATAGTCGGCAATCGGGTATTTCATGCCCGTCGATTCGTCGGTGATAACGGCGAACGGAGTAACCTCCGAGCCGGTACCCGCGGTGGTCGTGATAGCGACAAAGTACGCCTTGTAACCCATCTTGGGGAACTTGTATACGCGTTTGCGGATATCCATAAAGCGCATTGCCATATCCGCAAAGTCGACTTCGGGATGTTCATACAGCACCCACATAATCTTGCCCGCGTCAAGCGCCGAGCCGCCGCCGAGCGCTACGATAGCGTCGGGCTCGAACGAACGCATAGCCTCCGCGCCCTTCTTTGCCGAAGCAAGCGTGGGATCGGGCTGAACATCGCTGAACGTGGTGTTTACTATGCCCATCTCGTTGAGTCTGTCGCTTACGAGCTTAGAAAATCCGCTCTTAAACAAGAACTCGTCGGTGACTATAAACACGCGTTTTTTACCCATTTCTTTAAGCTCTTGCAAAGCGACGGGCATGCAGCCTTTTTTGAAGTAAACCTTTTCCGGCGCGCGGAACCACAGCATATTCTCTCTCCTTTTTGCTACTGTCTTGTAGTTTAACAAGTGCTTGACCGACACGTTTTCCGATACGGAGTTGCCGCCCCACGACCCGCAACCGAGTGTGAGCGACGGAAGAAGTTTGAAGTTGTAAATATCGCCTATGCCGCCTTGCGCCGCAGGAGTGTTTACAAGTATGCGGCAGGTCTTCATCAGGTCGCCGAAGCGCGAAATCTTATCCGCCGCCGAATATTCGTTGGCGTAAATGACGGAAGTGTGGCCGTAGCCGCCGTCGGCTACAAGCTTTTCCGCCTTTTTGAGTGCGTCCTCAAAGTCCTCCGCCTTGTACATTGCAAGTACGGGCGAAAGTTTTTCGTGCGCAAACGGTTCGGCAAGCTCAACACTGGTTACCTCGCCAACCAATATCCTAGCGGTTTGCGGTACTTCGAAGCCGCAAAGCTTAGCGATAGTCGGCGCGAACTGACCAACTATCTTGGCGTTGACCGAGCCGTTTATAAGTATAGTTCCGCGAACCTTTTCCGTTTCTTCCTCGTTAAGGAAGTACGCGCCGCGGTAAGCCAATTCCTTTTTGAACGCATCGTACACGTCCTTCATTACTATAACCGACTGCTCGGACGCGCAAATCATGCCGTTATCGAACGATTTGCTGTGCAGTACGGACGACGCCGCAAGCTCGATATTTGCCGAGCTGTCTATAATTACGGGAGTGTTGCCGGGGCCTACGCCTACCGCGGGCTTGCCGGAGCTGTACGCCGCACGAACCATGCCGGGGCCGCCGGTAGCCAAAATAAGGTCGCAGCCGCTCATAACCGCGCCGGACAAAGCGACGCTGGGCACGTCTATCCAGCCGATAATGCCCTCGGGCGCGCCCGCCTTGACGGCAGCGTCGAGTATTACCTTTGCCGCCGCAATCGTGCAGTTCTTTGCACGCGGGTGCGGCGAGAATATAAGACCGTTTCTCGTCTTTAACGCGAGAAGCGCTTTGAATATTGCTGTGGACGTAGGATTGGTTGTGGGAACGATAGCCGCAATAACGCCTACCGGCTCCGCCAAAACTTCCACTCCGTACGAGTCGTCGCGGCTTACCACGTCACAGGTTTTAATGTCGCGGTATGCGTTGTAAATGTATTCCGCGGCGTAGTGGTTCTTTATAACCTTGTCTTCCACAATGCCCATGCCCGTTTCGGTAACAGCCATTTCCGCAAGGTCGAGCCTTACTTTGTCGGCGGCGGTAGCGGCGGCTAAGAAAATCTTATCAACCTGCTCCTGAGTGTACGTGGAGTACTTGACTTGCGCTTCCCTTACGCGCTTGATTAGCGCTTTAAGCGACTGTTCGTCTTGTACAATGAGTTCGTCCATAATACCTCCAAAAATGTTTAGCCGTGCAAGCAAAAATCGCACGTATACATTATATTATATTTGCCGTCGATTGTCAAGACGGATTTAACAACTTATCCACAAACAAAAAATATTTGACAAATCGGTAAGCCAATTTAATATTTACTATTGCTTTTTGCCCGCCTTTATGCTACAATTATTTTATGGATTATAAAAGTATAGGCGGAATACAATCCTCGTCGCTTGTTTTGGGCTGTATGCGGATTGCAAATAAGCTGCTCCCCGAAAACGAGCGGCTTGTTCGCCTTGCGCTCGATATGGGAATAAACACGTTCGACCACGCCGATATCTACGGCGGCGGCGCGTGCGAGGAAATTTACGGCAAAATCATAGCGGCAAATAAAGGCATACGGGATAAAATGGTGCTTCAAACCAAATGCGGCATTCGCGGCGGTTGGTACGATTTGAGCTACGACCATATTATAGAGAGCGTGAACGGCTCGCTCAAAAGACTTAACACCGACTATATAGATATTTTGCTGTTGCACCGCCCCGACACACTTATGCGGCCAGAGCAAATTGCCAAAGCATTTGACGAGCTGGAAAAATCGGGCAAGGTGCGCGTGTTCGGCGTAAGCAATTTTTCGGCGGCGCAAATAGACTACCTGCAAAGCGCACTCAACCAAAAACTGCAAATCAACCAGCTGCAAATGAGCGCGGCGTACTGCCCTATCATAGACAGCGGTTTAAACGCCAATATTTCGGGCTCGTGCGACCGCGCCGACGGCATACTCGAATACTGCCGCAAGAATAACATAACGATACAAACCTACGGCACGATGCAATGCTCATTCACCGACGAAACAGGTTATTATTACAGCGGCGCGTTTTTGACGCCGCATGCCAAAAAGAAGTATTTTGCGCTCAACTTTATGTTGGAAGGATTGGCGCAAAAATACGACACAACGCCCGAGGCGGTGGCAATCGCGTGGATACTGCACCACCCCGCAGGTATGCAAGCGGTTATAGGCACCACGCTCGACAAGCACTTAAAGCTGTACAAAGATTGCTGCGACGTGCCGCTAACCGATTACGAATGGTACAAAATTTACGAATCGGCAGGACACACTTTGCCGTAAAGTGTTACCTACAAATATAGGAAAAATATTATGAGTTCAATAGGCTGTGCAATGAGCTGGCTTTCACTGCTGTTAAAGTCAAGCACAAAATACAAAGAAATTTCCGCCGACCCCGCCCGCAAGGCGACAACCTCATATTTCGGCATATCCGCAATTATAGCGAGCATACTCACTGCGGGATTTATTTTGCTGTGCGTATGGGGCGTTGTCGCGCTTATTGGCGGAATGGATGACGCGGGATTAGGCGAATTGCTTATATGGGCGCTTGTCGGTATAATAATCATATGCGCGATATTCATGCTTGCCGAATACATATTCGGCGGACTGCTGGGCGTAATGTACCAATTCCGTTGCAACCTCCGCCCTATCTCGTGGATAGCGCTTGTCGTATTTGTTGCGACTGCCGCCGCGATTGTTGTAGGACTGATTTTTATAGTCGACGCAACGGGCATATAGCAAAAGTATACAACACAAAAAGCACACTTTTTCAAACGATGACAAAAGCTCTCGGACAATTCATTCGAGAGCTTTTAACTGCAAATTCAAGTGAGATAACTTGAAATTTTTCTTACTTTATAAAATGAATTGTTTAACCCACTCAACGGGATTTTCGCGATAAAATCCGCAATGTCCGTAACCTTTCATTTTATGGATATGGTATTTTTTTAATCGTCCTTTACAAAGTCGCGCTATATCCTTACTACCATAGATAAACGCAACCTTTTTCCGTTCATCTTGGGACAATTTATAAATTTTTGTGTTGTAACAACTTTCTACAAGGCTGTTTAGGCTTTCCTGCGAAACAATAGGCGCAATATCCTTTTGGTATTCCCCCATGCCGTTAAAGTGTTTGTTTAATTCTGTGGCGATATCATATTTGCCCGATTTAATTCTGTTTAAGCATTTAGTATAATTTTTAAGAAAATGGATTTTTATAAATTTCGGAAAATCGAATAGCGGAGCGCTGTCTATAACTGCTTTTTCAATCATTTCGGCATTATTACAAAAGAACTCATAAGCAATATTTCCGCCCAAGGAAAAGCCGGCAACCGCGTAAAGTGAAGTAACGTTATTTTCGGACAGGAATGCTTTTATTTGTCTAATCTCATCAGTTGTCGATACAAACGTAGAATTTTCATAATGTCCTGACAAAGTGGGGGTAATAACAAAATAGTCGTTTGCAAGGAGCTGTGTTATAGGCGCAAAAAAGTCCGCACTCGTAAATAACGTATGAATAAACAAAACCGCTTTATTATTTTTGTCGCCAAACGTCCGAAATTTCATATTGTAATACCTTAGTTTAATTACTGTTTATAGTACAATCAATATATCATAAAAACATAGGAAACTCAACTGATTTAAAAAGGCGTAGCTTATTGCCACGCCTTTTTTATTTGATATTTTGCTTACTTCCAATCCCCTGCGGGACTACGGCAAGCCGAAAGTTTTTGCACCATTATTACATTTGGCGAATGCCGAGGGTTGCGAGGAATTGCTCCAAGCTTGTGGAGTCGATAGCAGTGGACGCAAGAATCTTTTCGCAAACCAAGTCCACTTCGTCGTGGATATTAAGCTTAGCTTCAAGCTTGCTAACCGTATTACCGCCCTGCGCTTTCAAAAGGCGCTCCACCGTCTTTGCAAGCGGGATTTTTGTTTCCTTGTCGTAAGGCAACGTGCCGTCCAAGTACAGCTGTGCCGTTTTGAGCTGTTCGGACAGCTTGTTAGGCAGTACGAAGTAGCCCAAAATGTCGGTTATGGAAAGGGCGTCCGCTTTTATTTCCTCGTAGTCGGCGGCCATGCGCGGGCGTTTAAGTCCCGCCGAGCGAAGCACTACGTCAAAGCAGTATTTGCCGTTAAGCTTGCGGCAGACAAGGCTGACAAAGTTTTTGGTGCCGTCGTTGGCTATGCGCTCGTCCGAATAGCTTTTCCACGCGCTGATAAGCTTGTCGGCAAACTCGGTAATCTTTTCGAAATTGGAGTGCGAGAACCTGATTACAGTCGAGTACCAGTCCACCGTGCCCATTTCCAAGTACGGATACTCTTGTGATTTAAGCCGCGTCTTGAATCCCTGTTTGAGCATGGGTGTGGTGCGGAAGCCTGTTTTAAAGTGCTCATGCTCGGTGTTGAGCGCGCCGCCGTACGCGACAAGCGAGTCGCTGCACACAAAGCCGTCCGCGCCCACAAAGTCGGCAGCGTTAGCTAACTTTTGCACAGTGTCCAGCCCGCCCTTCATCGGCGTATGCTCGGCATTGGTAAGCACGCCGTGCTTGTCGAAGTACTGGTGACGGGAGTAGCAGTAAGTCCACTCCTCGCCCGCTATATCGCACGTAACCGTACGCATATTGGCGCGCGCGCCGAAGCCTTCGTTTTCGCGGCACAGCGAGCATTTGGGATACTTGTCCGTCTTAGCCTGCGGCATGACGTTGATTATTATTTCTATCTTGCTTTTAAGCTCCTTGGCTTCCCAGCGGTCGTTTTTGGCGCACTCGTCGGGATCGACGTAACCGCTCTTTACCGAATAGTCATACAAAAAGTCGAACGCCTTTTGCTTGTTGACCGAATAGGTATCGGCAAACAAATCGTTTACCTCGGACGGTTTGAGCATTATCGCGTCCATAATTTCGGCTTTAAGCTGTGCTACGCCGTCCGCACCTACAATGTTCTGTTCGGTTGCGTACTGCAACAACGGCGCTACAAGCTTGTTGGGATTAGTCGCCGTATCAACTTCCTCGGCAGCTTCCATAGGCATAAAGTCGGCTATTTTGAGCAGCTTGCAAATACGCCGCGCAGCCTGTGCGCAATCCAGCTCGTCCAGCAACAAACAATTTTGTCCGTAAGCCAAAAGATTGGAAATTTCTTGATCTAACATAATATATTTCTCCTTGTTGATTTTAAGGTTGAGTGACTGTTGAGTTACAGCTTATAATGGTTGCCGCTTTGAGGACGAACTATGTCTATAAGACCTTCGGTATCGAACACATCCCACGGAAACTCCGACGGCGGCAGTGCGATAAACCTAAGCTTTTCGCCCGTTACCGGATGAGCAAAAACCAGCTTGTACGCCCACAGCGCGAGGTGCGGACTTTTGACAGCCTTATCTCCGCCGTACTTGACGTCGCCAACAATCGGGCATGACAGCGCTTTTAATTGCACACGCGCTTGGTGCGACCTGCCGGTTATAAGGTTGACCGACACAAGCGACAATCCGCCGCGCTCGTCCAGCACCTTAATTTCCGATTCCGCCTTTTTTGCGCCCTCAAGCGTGGACGGCACTACCGTTACCATATTGGTTTTTTCGTCCTTGGCAAGATAGTGTTCTATTTTGCCCTCGCGCGACGGTCTGCCGTTTACTACGGCAAGATATGTCTTTTCAAACTCGCCGTCTGTGTCGCGTATTTGTTCGCACAGCCGCGACGCCGCCTTGCTCGTTTTGGCAAACACCATTACGCCGCCCGTAGGTCTGTCGAGGCGGTGAACCATACCGAGGTACGCGTTGCCCTGCTTATTGTACTTTTCCACCAAATACTTTTTGAGCATTGTAAGCAAATCTGTATCGCCGCTGCTGTCCCCCTGCGTAGGCACGTTTTGCGGCTTTAAAACAACCAACAAATGATTGTCTTCGTACAAAACGGTTACGCCGTCGGGCGGGGCGGCTTGCGCGTCCTCGTCCTTGCGCTTGCGCACAACGTCCTTAACGTCCAAGCGCAGTTTGATTTTTGTGGCGGACTTGCCGCCGTTTTTTTCGTTGTCCTTTTCCACGGTTACTCCGAAAATTTAGCTTTTAATGTTTGTATATAACCCACTGCATCCACAGGGCAGATCCACATTCTTTTGCTCCGTCGGCAAACACACCTCGTATGCGCAAACGTTGCCACCCTGCAAGTTGAGCGAAAGTATATTGGATATTGTTTGCGGTTGAAGTCCCGTCGTGTAGCTGTTTATCAAAAAGAATATCGGATTGTTCAGTACGCCTACGGTCAGCTTTACGAGGTCGAAAATATCGTCCTCCATTTTCCAAACCTCGCCGCCTGCGCCCCTGCCGTAGCTGGGCGGGTCCATAATAACCGCGTCGTAGGTCTTTCCACGCTTTATCTCGCGCGCGACAAACTTTTTGCAATCGTCTATTATAAAGCGAGTGTTGGCGGAGTCCACGCCGTTAAGCTTGCAGTTGAGCATTGCACGCTCCACCATACCCTTTGCCGCGTCCACGTGCGTTACGTGCGCGCCATGCTTTGCCAGCACCGCCGTCGACGCACCGGTGTACGCAAACAGGTTGAGTATTTTTATCTGCTTACCGCGCGCCGCGTACGCGTCCACGATTTCGGACATCTTAGCCCAGTTTACCGCTTGCTCGGGAAACAGCCCCGTGTGCTTAAACCCCGTCGGCTTTACGTAAAACTTGCAATCACGCCACGAAATTTGCCACTCGTCGGGCATAGGCTTGTTTACTATCCACCTGCCGCCGCCCGCCCTGTCGCGCTCGTACCGCGCGTGCGTGTCGAACTTTTTGTAATCGACGGTGGCGTGCCAAATAGCCTGCGGGTCGGGACGGAGCAGCATTATATCCTTCCACAGCTCCAATTTGAGCCCGTCGCCCGTGCCGAGTATTTTATAGTCTTTCCAATCGGGCGCTAACATTTTTCTACGGCAAACCTCGCGTCGTGACCGTTAATATCGGCTTGCTCGCCGTCGCCCGACAGTTTATTCACCTCGAGCGCGAGCGTGACCTTGGCAATGCGTTCGCCGTGCGCCTTGAACACGCTTTCTATAAATTCGTCGCCCGCATAGTACAGCTTAATTCTGTCGGTGACGTCGAATCCGTTATTCTTGCGCATTGTCTGTATCTTGGATATTATCTCGCGCGCCGCACCCTCAATAAGCAACTCGTCGGTGAGCGTTACGTCCAGCGCGACAGTCATATCCAAATCGCTCTCTACCGAATACCCTTCGGCGCCGCGTGTTGCTATAAGCATATCGTCCTTGGTCAGTTCTACCTTGTTGCCGTCGACCTCGAACGTATAGGTGCCGCCCGCAAGCGCGGTGCGTGCCGCGGTATCGCCGTTTTCGGCAAGGTGCGTGCGGATAGCGCCGACAAGCTTGCCGTACTTAGGTCCGACCGTTTTAAGCTGCGGCTTAACTTCATAACCGGTAAGCTCGCTCGCACCGCCCGCCACAACGTCTTTAACGTTAAGCTCGTCGGCAAGGATATCGGCGTACTCAAACGGGAAGTCGCCCGCAACGATTACGCGCGACAGCGTTTGACGGTTTTTAATTCCGCTCTTGTTGCGCGCCGCTCTGCCCAGCTCCGCCGCCTTGATCACCCTTTCCATATCGGCGGAAAGCTTAGCGTCTATCATCTTTTTGTTGACCTTGGGGAAGTCGGTCATATGCACCGAAATAGGCGCAGTCTTATCCACACTGCAAACAATGTTGCGGTAGATTTCCTCGGATATAAACGGAACGTACGGTGCGGATATGCGGCACAGCGTATTGAGCACTGTGTACAGCGTGTAGAACGCCGCCGTCTTGTCATCCGACATACCGCCTACCCAGAACCGTTCGCGGCAACGACGCACATACCAGTTGGAAAGCTTTTCGGTATAGTCTGCTATCGCTCGCGCCGATTCGTACAGCTTGTACGCGTTAAGATCGCTATCCACCTTTTGCACAAGCTCGTTAAGCTCGGAAAGCGCCCACTTATCCATCAATGAGTATTTGACCTTTTTGCCGTCCACCTTTGTGGGGTCGAAGCTGTCAATATCGGCATACATTACGTAGAACGCATAGGTATTGTAAAGCGTGCCCAAAAACTTGTTTTGCGATTCGGTAACCGCACGCATATAAAAGCGGGACGGCAGATACGGCGCCGAGTTGGTATAGTAATACCACCTTACGGCGTCGGCGCCCGTTACGTCGAGCACCGACCACGGATCGACAACGTTGCCCAAATGCTTGGACTGCTTTCTGCCCTGCTCGTCGTTTACATGCCCGAGCACCAAACAGTTTTTGAACGGCGCTTTATTAAACAGCAACGTGGAAATAACGAGCAGCGTGTAGAACCACCCGCGCGTTTGGTCGACCGCTTCCGAAATGAAATCAGCGGGAAAGGTTTTTTCAAACACGTCCTTGTTCTCGAACGGATAGTGGTATTGCGCAAACGGCATAGACCCCGAATCGTACCAGCAGTCTATAACCTCGGGCGTGCGGTGCATTGTGCCGCCGCAAGAGCATTTATACGTCGCGCCGTCAACGTACGGCTTGTGCAGCTCTATATCGCCTTTTATGCCGCACTTTTCTTTAAGCTCGGCTTTGCTACCTATCGCTTCGGTTTTGCCGCAGCTGTCGCATACCCAAATGGGCAGCGGCGTGCCCCAAAATCTGTCGCGCGACAAACCCCAGTCGATAACGTTTTCCAAAAAGTTGCCCATGCGTCCGGTACCGATGCTTTGCGGGTGCCAGTTTACCGAAGCGTTGTTCTTTATAAGCTGATCCTTGACCGCCGTCGTCTTGATAAACCACGTGGAACGCGCGTAGTACAACAGCGGCGTATTGCAACGCCAGCAGAACGGATAGCTGTGCGTTACGGACGGCGCGGAAAGTAACAGTCCGCGCTTTTTGAGGTCGGCAATAATATCCTTGTCGGCGTCCTTGCAGAACTTGCCTTCCAGCCATTGCGGCTCGGTAAACCTGCCGCGCTCGTCAATCGTTTGAACAAACGGAAGCTCATTAGTCCTGCCCACACGCGCGTCGTCCTCGCCGAACGCGGGCGCGATATGAACTATGCCCGTGCCCTCGGTGAGCATTACGTATCCGTCGGCAACTACCTTGTAGCAATCGGCTTTGCCTGTGTACGTAGCGAACAGCGGTTCGTAATGCACGCCCACAAGCTCGCTGCCCTTGACGGTTTTTAAGACGGTGTAATTTTCGAAATGCTTATCGGCAAGCTCTTTTGCCAGCACGTATTTTTGTCCGTCGGCCTCGATCAGCACGTAGTCGAACTCGGCGTTTACGCACAGTGCTACGTTGCTGGGCAACGTCCACGGCGTGGTAGTCCAAGCAAGCAGCTTGCAACCGCCTTCGTAGTCGGTATTGAACCCGACGACTGCGGTGCGCTCGGTTACGTCCTTATAGCCCTGCGCTACCTCATGCGAGGAAAGCGCCGTACCGCAGCGCGGGCAGTACGGGACTATCTTGTGTCCCTTGTAAATAAGGCCTTTGTCAAAAATGGTTTTGAGCGACCACCATACCGATTCGATATAATTGTCGTCGTAGGTTACGTACGGCTTGTCCATATCCGCCCAGTAGCCTACGCGATCGCTCATGCGCTCCCATTCGGCTTTGTACTTCCATACGCTCTGCTTGCACTTGCCGATAAACGGCTCTACGCCGTACTTTTCTATATCCTGCTTGCCGTCGATATTGAGCGACTTTTCCACTTCCAGCTCGACGGGCAGACCGTGAGTGTCCCAGCCCGCCTTGCGCAGTACATGCTTGCCCTTCATCGTGTGAAAGCGCGGAATTATATCCTTCATAGTGCGCGTGAGAACATGCCCCACGTGCGGCTTGCCGTTTGCCGTGGGCGGGCCGTCGTAAAACGAAAACTCGTCGCCGCCCTCGCGTAACTGTATACTCTTGTTAAAAACGTCGTTTTCCTTCCAGAATTCCAGCACGCGTTTTTCCATGCCGACCGGATTATAGCTCTCTACCTTTTTGTACATAATTTCTCACCAACTAAAAAGTAATTTTCAATGAAAAAACGAGCCCGACAAATGTAACAAATGCGGCAAACGCATACGTTATGGGATTTGTCGGATTATAAGATAACCTATACGCGCCAAGCGTCTTTGTCACCTTAGTTCCGCTCATAGCATTATTTTATCACAAGTACATTTATAGGTCAATCGATTTGTTAACAAAATTATTTCATTAATTCCGAATTCATAATTCCGAATTCCGAATTACTATCCATATCCTTGACAAACAAGCACAATAGCGGTATAATATTTGTAATGCAAGACACGAGAGATATACGCTCAATATGTATGAACTGCTTTGCCACCCTCGACCCGAGGACGCGGATATGCCCGCGGTGCGGCAAGCGCGGTGACGATCCGTCGCCCATAGGCGCATTGCCGCTTAGGACAATGCTGTCGGGCAGATATATCGTAGGCGCGCCGCTGGGACGCGGCGGGTTCGGCATAACGTACAAGGCGTACGACATGTACACCTCGTCTTGCGTTGCAATAAAGGAATTCTTCCCCAAAGGCTACACCAACCGCCTACCTCATACCAGCGTGGTGGAAATAGGCACGGGTGAAAACGCAAAAGCGTTCAACTACTGGCTTACGGCGTTCATTCAGGAAGCCAAAGTGCTTACTTCCATAAAGCACCTCGAAGGCATTGTAAGCATATTGGACTTTTTCCTCACCAACAACACGGCGTATATCGTTATGGAGTACCTAAACGGCATGAGCTTGCACCGATTTATCAACGGTCGCGGCGGCAAGCTGCACATGACGGAAACGCTCAACATTATGCGTTCGGTTATAGAAACGCTGTTAAGGTTACACCAGCACGGCGTTATACATAAGGACATTTCGCCCGAAAACATTCAAATCGTCGACAACCGTATGATAAAGCTTATCGACTTCGGTGCGGCGTCCATTTACACGCAAAACGTTCAAAAGCCGTTCTTTGTTCTTAAAAAGGGCTATTCCCCTTTGGAGCTGTACACACAGGGCGGAAGCCAAGGACCGTGGACGGACATATACGAGCTGGGTGCGACCATTTACACATGCTTAGTAGGCAATCCCCCGCCCGAAGCGACGGAACGCAGGCTGAACGACAAAATGATCCCGCCGTCGGCGCTCGGCGTCAAGATTCAGCCGGTGCGCGAGCGGACGCTGTTAAAGGCATTATCCGTCTACCCCAAAGACAGATACTCCAATATAGCCGCCTTCCAGCAAATGTTTTACGGCGAGTTTATGCCGAACACGTTCGTACACACAAGACCGCAAAGTTAAACAAAACAACCGCCTGACGGCGGTTTTTTGTTGCAGTAAATTAATATATGTAAAAATGATTAGCTAAAATCGGTATCGGATACTGCGTTATATGACCAAGCACAAAACGTACTTGTAATACATGGATTTCAAAAATCCGCAATCCTTAGTGAGTGCAGCATGTACCGTTTCTATATACCACAGCACAAACGCGCGCTCGTTTGCGGCCACGTCATGCTCGCCGTACACACAGCGTTCCGCAATGCGGATAAACCGTGCAGTACCGCCTTCCGGCACACCCAGTTTTTCGAGCGTCGCGCTGTCAAAGCCGCCGAAATGCTTGCAGTCTTCCGTCACTATCTTGTACGCGGCACGGCCAAACTCTTGTCCGTCGGCGCTAAGCATTTTGCGGCGCTTTATCCGCACTAAGCTCCTACGCACGACAAACAGCAGCACGATCGCAACAAATAGAGCAATTACCGATACAATCGGCACCATTATCCTAAGCGCCGTCAAAAGCACGGGAGTGCCGACATTGCCCTCTACGGAATCAGTCGGAATAATAACCGGTATATCCGGCGTGGGCGGAGTTTCGGTAGGTATTTCGGGCTCCTGCTGCGGAGGATTGGACGGATTTGCGTCGGTTCCGTTCGGATCGTTCGGATCGACGGAAAAATCGGGCGCTTGCTCGCTGAAAAACGTAGGCGTAACTTCTATCGGCAGCCAGCCTATGCCGTCAAAATAGACTTCCGCCCAGGCGTGCGTTGCGTCGCCCGTGACCGTTATAGTTTGCGTTTCCTGCGTCTCCTCGTCTCCGTCGAAATACACGGAATATCCTTCCGCATAGCGCGCGGCAAAGCCGAGCGCACGGAACATACATGTAGCCGCGGAAGCAAAGTATGCAGCATTAGCGCTGCTTATCTTTCCGCCGAAAAACTCGGTTGCAAACGATTTACCCACTCCGTCGCACTTGTCGGCATACGTGAACGCATCGAGAAAATACGAGCGTATAAACTGCGTTGCGGTATTGACCGAGTTCGTTTCAAAATCACCTATCACGCCCTGCACGGCGGCTTTCGTATCGGCGTCAAGGCCGAGATACGTGTCGTAAACGAACGCTCTATACTGACCTTCCAGCTTTATATACTCGTTCATTTTTTCGGAACGGTCGGCGTCCGAAAGTATCCACGCTGCTTGCGTAACGCGCTCCCCGCTCTCGTCGGGAGCGAACACTGTATATGAATACGTTTTGGGCGAGGTTACCGAGCCGCGCAGACCCATATCATAGTACGCCGTTCCGACGGAATACTCGCTAAGGGTATACGGCACGTAAATGTATCTACGGTCGGCAGACACGTTTTCCACCGTAATGCCGTATTTATTGTTGCGCTTGCACAAATCGGAATACACGGCGTACTGTGTTGTCGGCAAACCGCCCTCGGCAATATAATCAATCAATCCTTGATATCCGTTTTCCACATACGCATTCTTATCGGTCGAGCTCCACTCCGAACCGTTGAGATCGCTACCGACAAAACCGCGTAAATACAGCTTGGACGTCAGTCCGCTCAACGTAACCTTTAACCGTACTTCCGATGACGAACGCATACCCGACGAATCATAAAGCTTACCGCTAGGCATACTCTTTCCGTACGCCGCGTTTTCTATCGCTTCCGTAACCGAATTACCGAAGTCGTCCACCGCTTTGCTTCCGGTATAGAAGTAGCACGGCAAAGTTGCAAGCAAAATGACGGCGATACAAACACAATAAGAGCAAAGCGCCTTAACTGTAAACCCGTTGTGCACCGCCATCAAACAAACGTATACCGCCACAAGCAAAACTACAATGTAATACTGCGGCGTCATTCCCAAGAATAATAATGCCAATAGCATGGGCGCCGATACGCAAACGTACACGTATGCTTTTTTTATCGCGAACAACGAAAACTCGGCAAACCATGCGGCTATTACCGCCGCAAACAGGAACGACGCGCCAAAGCTCTCGTCGGCAACCAACAGCTCGTAGCCGGCATGCCGCGTAGAATTTATTGTGCGAACGACGGCATTGAAAAAGCCCAACAATCCGTTTTTGAACACGGAAAAGCCAACCGATACGGCAAGCCCCGTAAACACAGCCACAACGCCGAGAACGTAAAACTTAGCCTGTTTTTTGTCGGCGAGAAGCGCCGTAACAACAGTCACCGCAACACCGATAGGCAGTGCGGCATAGTAAGCGGCGTTAAACGACAATGCGGAAATAAGCGATAAATACAGCACGGCAAACGCGGCTATGATAAACACCACGCCCAATACCGTTTTGGTTTTCCGCTCGGATACCGCTTTTACAACTGTCGTTTTAACCGTTTTTTTCATGCTTTATCCGCCCTTCGTCAAATGTTGCATGCCATTAGGGCGTCGTGAATATTGTCGTACGGGATGTTGATGACCCGTACACCTTGGTCATTAGCTTGGCCGAAGCCGTTGCCTACTTCTATCGCGGTAATTTCCGCGTTTGAAACTTCTTTGAACTCCTCGTAATTGACAAACGACGAAACAAAAATAATCTTAGTGAACACGGCACACTCGGCTGTACGCGACAGATAGAACATGTTCTCCTCGTTGCCGTTGTTTACCTTTACGCTCATAAGCTTGCCGACTGTGCGCACAAAGGTATCGCTGTCGCTCACCTCCGAGCTTTCGAAAACGCCGTCGTCAAACCAGCCCACGCTATGGAAATAGCCCGTCGTTTTAAACGCATTGGATATAGAAACCGCCACGTCGAGCACGCCGTTAAGCTGCTCGTCGCTCGCAGACGTGCCGAACTTGTTACGGCTCATATCGACGAGTATAAGAGTACGGCGGTCGTCGGTTGCACCGAACTCCTTGGATTTGAGTATGCCGAACTTACCCGACAGCTTCCAGTGCACAGCATTGGGCGGATCGCCGGGCGCGTAATCGCGTATATTGAATACCTCGGTAATATCCCCGCCCTTTTTGGGAAGCGCGGTATCGCCGAAAACGGTATCGCTTCCGTTTTCGCCCATATTTACGGCAACG
The DNA here is from genome assembly GCA_947178255.1 of uncultured Clostridia bacterium. Lineage (GTDB taxonomy): Bacteria > Bacillota > Clostridia > Christensenellales > Pumilibacteraceae > Anaerocaecibacter. The sequence goes on from CAMWXP010000007.1 coordinate 27,205, forward strand.
TCCTCGTACAGCATAGGCGAAACTATAGCCTCGGCAAAAACCGGGCATCTCATCTTAACCGAAAATATGCCGAACACGCCTATAAGCTTTATTGCGTCGCACTTAACGCAAATTCTGCCCGAGTCGGCGCCGTTGTAATCGAACACATGCGACGCATACGACAGGTCTTTTATAATAAAGCTTTTGTATTCTGTTTTGTGGAAAGTAGTGTTTTCTATAGCAACGATTACCTTAACGCAACCCACGAAAAAGCGAGGCTTGACGCTTGCACGCATCGTCAGCTGCAACGTTCCGCCGCGTATACACGAATCGCGCACGGCAAGGTCGAAGCGCACAGACTTGCACGCCAACAAAATCATTACAAGCGAAATATGCGGAAATGCCAAAAGGCACACGAGAAAGAACAGCGCAACTCCGTTGTTAACAACAACAAACGCCGCCGATACCGTGAGCAACATTATAATATATATAACACGCTTTGCCGCCATAGTCAGCCGTATCCTACTTCCTTATCTATTACCGTTACGCTATCGTCGGCACTTTGGTCGATTCAAGCACGCCTTCCAGAATGCTGCGCGTAGTCATGCCTTCCAGCTTTGCACGCGGGCGCAAAATTATTCTGTGCGCGCATACGTCGCAGAACACTTCGCGAACGTCGGCGGGAGTAACGTAGTCGCGCTCCGAAACAACGGCGCAAGCACGTACCATACGCGACAATGCCAAAAGTCCGCGCGGACTTACGCCAAGCTCGATAAGCGGGTGATTTCTCGTCGCTTCGCACAATGCCACCAAATACTTCAAAATGTCGTCCGACACGTTTATCTGTCCGATGTAATTTTGGATTTCGACAAGGCTGTCACGGTCGACTATTTGCTCCAAACGGTCCAAAGGTTCGCTGTTTTGGTGCCTGCGCAATATTTCCACCTGCTCCGACGCGTCGGGATAGCCGATGGACATCTTTATCATAAAGCGGTCAAGCTGCGATTCCGGCAACGGCTGCGTTCCCGCCGAACCTATCGGGTTTTGCGTAGCAATGCAAATAAACGGACTGGGAAGCCTGTGCGTAACGCCGTCAACGGTAATCTTGTTCTCTTCCATCGCTTCCAAAAGCGCCGACTGCGTCTTTGCCGACGCACGGTTAATTTCGTCGCCCATAAACAGGTTACATACGATTGCGCCCTGTTTATAATCGAACTCGCCCGTTTCGGAATTGTAAACCGTAAATCCCGTTATATCGGAAGGCATGGTATCGGGCGTAAACTGCACGCGCTTAAAATCGAGTCCCAAAGTCTTAGCAAATGCCAATGCAAGCGTGGTTTTGCCCACGCCCGGCGTGTCTTCGAGCAATACGTTGCCCTTGGCATACACCGCCATAAGCACCTTTCTTATGACGTTGTTTTTGCCGATAATAACGTTGCCGATTGCTTCGATAATTTCTTCCGACTTCTCGATAATCATATGTTCAAGTCTCCTTGGATTAATCCGGAAGTTCTCGTTCCGGTATTTGTTGGTATAAAATGGGTGTACCGTCTTCCAGATAGAACCACTCGTAACCGTTGTAGTCTATGGTGGGCGGTACGGCACTGTACAATGAGCGGATTATGCCGAATCCGTGATTGTTGTAATATCCGCCGCTTTCCTTGTCCTTGCAGCCAAGCGTAATAAACACGCTGTTTTTGCCCAAGCCCGAAAGCAAATTAGTAAGCTCCGCTATCGTCATTTTGTAGAACGTGTTCTCTATGCCGAACTGGCCGTTAAACGCAAAGTCGCCTATGCTTTTAAGATTGCCGTAAAACATAACTACTTTGAGCGTGTCGCAGAACCTATTGTCGCTGTCGAAGTTAAGACTGCTGTTGGCGTCGAACGCAAACGCATACGCGCCGATACTTTCCAGCGCTTCCGAGCAGTACAGCTTTTCGATACCGCGACATTCGTAAAACGCATAATCGCCTACCGTCCTTACGGTGTTGGGCATAACCACGCTAGTCAGAGTTTTGTGATACGAAAACGCGTAGTCGCGAATGTCGGTAACGCCGTCCTTAATATTAAGCTCGGTCATACCGTTATTGGCGGCGGCAAGTATAAGCGATTTTCCGTCCTTGGAATAGAGAATATTATTCTCAGCCGTAAAGTACGGATTGTCCTCGCTTACCGTTATCGTTTCCAGCGATTGCAAAAGCGCGAACGCCGTGGAATCCAAATGCCTTAATCCGCTTCCGATATGCAACGAAACTATTTTGGAGCAGCCGCTAAACGCTTTTTCGCCTATCGTCGTAACACTGTCGGGAATTACTATCTCTGTCACCGACGCATTGTTCATAAACACAGCAGAGTCTATTTGGGTAATACCGTCTTTGATGTTTATATCCTTGTTCAAGCCCAAATACATGACAAGCGTATCGCCCATATACACAAGGTTGCCGTCGGACGAGTACGTTTTGTTTTCCTCTGCAATCTCAAAGGTTTTAACTGCCGTACAGCTAAGCAGTATGCCCGCGCCTATGTGTGTTACGGTGGAAGGCAGATATACCGAGCTAAGCTTGGTCGAGCGGTAGAAAGCCGCCTTGCCGATATTTTCCACACCCTCGTTCAACGTAGCGGAAGTCATAACGGTTTGATAGTGCAGTGCGTACGGCAAAACTATGCGCGTGGAATCGGCCGCCGTAAACGACTTGTTGGCATACGCTATCGGCACAGTATACAAAACCGCACCCTCGCCGTAATCTATACCGCAAGCGCTGCGCCCGTACAGCACGCCGTCAATCGATTTAAAGTATTGATTACCCTCTGCAACGAGTATCTCTTTCAGCTTAGTGCACGTGTATACGGCAACCTCGGCGGCGTCGAACGTCAGCCCGTCGCTTAGATACGTATAGTTACCGAAGTCTTGAACGTTAGCGCCCAACGTTAAGCTTGTAAGTCCGCTACACGACATAAACGCTTGTCCGCCTATATGCTTTACCGAATCGGGTATTACCACATTGACAAAAGCTCTGCATTGCTGGAACGCGCGATACCCGATGGATTCCACGCCGTCCAGATTGATATCGGCAAGTGCGTAGCAACCGGCAAATGCCTGATCGTCTATATCCGTTACATTGCCGAGTACGACCGTTTTAAGCGTAGTCGCCAAATAAAAACAGTTCATCGGTATAGTCGTTATACGGTCGGGAATAGTTATCTCCGTAAGCTTGGAGCTGCGGAAACAATTTTCGGACAGGCTTGTCAACTGTTCACAAACTGAAAGGTCTATACCTGCAAACACGGTAGACGCAAATACATATGAACCCAATTTTTTAAGCGACTTGGACAGCTTGATTTCCGTCATGCCTGTGCCGTAATATCCGTAAGAACCGATGGTTTCCACCGTGTCGGGCAGGGTTACGGACGGCAGCGCCTTGCAGTTGCGGAAAGCGTTCGGCCCTATGTTGACCAGCCCTACGGGCAACGCTATCGACTCCAATTTGGCGCAATCTCTGAAAATGCCGGAAGGCAAAGTGTGCTCGTATTCGTCGCCGTCGTCATCGACAAAAGTTACGTCGGGCAAGCCGACAACGGTAGTGAGCGACGAGCAACCGTAAAACACGGTAGAACCCATCTTTTTAAGCGTCGACGGGAAGGTTATACTTTCAAGCGATTCACAGCCCGCAAACGCGGAGCTGCCTATGCTTCTCAATTCGTTGCCGAGGTTTATCGAGGTAAGCGAGGTGCAGCGACCGAACACGTCGCCCGCTATACCTACCGTGCCGGGTATCAACGTGTATTCGGTGATACTCTCGTCCAAAATCATGCTCAAAATATATTTGCCGCTGTCCGCACCGTCGAGCATGATATACTGCGCAATCTTGCCGTCGGTAAACGACTGCATTTTGGAATCGAAAAACGCGCCTGTCTTAATCGTCTTTACATGATCCAAGCCCTGCACGTCCGCTATTTGCGAGTGCGAAAAACAATAGTGCTGCAACGTCACTACGCTTTCGGGTATCACCAAATCGCTTACCCGCCAGTACGTGCACGAATAGCTGCCGATTACGGCAAGCTCGGAATGGAAATCGGTATTCTTATTGTTAGCCGGCATAAAGTGCAGCGTCGAGTAATCCTTGGAATACAACGCTCCGTTGTACGACGCGTAAACGGTGTTGCCCGAATTGACGATTATATTTTCCAATTCGCCCGAATCGTAGCCTGACAAAAACGGCACGTCGATATTGGCCGTAGACGGAATTTCCAAGGTCTTGAACGAGCAACCCTCGGCGAACAGCTCGGCCATATTTATGTAGGTAACGCCCTCGGGAACGTGCACACTGTCGCCGCTTCCGACGTAGCCCGAAAACACACGCCTGCCGCTGCTGTCGTACGACAGTTTAAGATCGGCAAACTCCTCGTCCGAAAGATAATGTGCGTGGAAGTCTATCACACGCTCGTTGCCGAACACCGGCGGAGCAAGAGTGTACAAGCCCGTCGCGCGGTTTCCCGCCGAATCGTACCAGCCGTCAAAGCGCATCGCACGGTCGGCGTCGTATTCGCGCATCACCTCGTCGGTGGAAAAATTGCATTGTATAAGATTGACCCATACGGCAAGCCCCAAAGTGTCTGTCAGCTGCGCCGACGCTTTTACCGTTTGGTACAGTTCTTTATAATCTTCATCCAAATACAGATTGGCTGTATAATCGTTTACGTCGTAATAGATATAATTGACCGCGCCGTTGTACGCGACACGTATTTGCTTATTGGAACCGACGTTTTCAATGTCGAAGCTGTCATACTCTACTTCCCCGCTTTGCAACGCCTTTGCCGTGACCTTGAACTCGCTTCCGTCCTCGTCGGTAAACGTACAGCCGCAGCGTTCTATAACGTCGAACTCGTCTATTTCCATGCCCAAAGCAAAGCTCAGTCTGTTACGTTCTATAAACAACACTTCGTTTTTTGTCGGATCGGGAACGGGACGGTTGTCGGAATATCTTACCGTTGCGCACGCAGCAAGCACGAGGGCACAAAGCGCGATCGTGACACAAGCGATTATCCAAACAAACCCATTCCGCTTCATTCGTTACACCTTACTCTTAACCTGTTTTTCGGCTATAACGGCGCCCGCCGTTTTCCTGAGCGCGTCAAAGTCGACCGGCTTGGAAACGTGTTCGTCCATGCCCGCTTCCTTGGATAGCGCTATATCTTCTACAAAAGCGTCCGCAGACAACGCAATGATAGGCACGCTTTCGGCGTCGCCCTTACTGCTTGCACGCATAGCCTTGGCGGCGTCCCTGCCGTTCATCCTAGGCATTTGAATGTCGAGCAAAATCAAATCAAAAGCATGCTCGGGGCGTTCCATAAATATATCCAACGCTTCCTGTCCGTCGTTTGCCAGCGTGACGTCCGCACCCTCGCTGGAAAGTATCTCGACGGCAATCTCGGCGTTGACCTCGTTGTCCTCGGCAAGAAGTATTTTGCAGCCCTCGAAGGAGAAATCGTCGCCCGACACCTTTTCCTCATGCTTAATAGGTTCGGAAAGATCCTGCTCGACGTCCGCAATCGGCAACGACAAAAACACCGAGAAATCGGTACCCTTGCCGAGCACGCTGTCGACCACTATATTGCCGCCCATCAGCTGCACTATGCTGTCGCAAATGGCAAGACCGAGACCGGTGCCGCCGTAGTGGTGCGCCGTGGACGCCTCCTCTTGCTCAAAAGGCCGCATTATCTTGCGAATGTTTTCGGGCGCAATGCCCTTGCCCGTATCGCGCACGCGAATCAAAATCTGCGCCTTGCCGCCGATGTTGTCCAACTGCTTAAACGTGACGTCGATCTTTCCGCCCGCGGGCGTAAACTTGTTGGCATTGGAAATAAAGTTAGTCACCACCTGTGTAAGCCGCATCTCGTCGGCAATAAAATACCGCGTCGTAAAATCGACCGTTTCCACGTTGAACGAGATACCCTTGCCCGTAACCATGCCGTTGAACATGTTTCTTATCTTTTCGGCAAACGCAAAAATATCAAAGGTAGTATTAAACAAAAGCATCTTTCCGCTTTCCAGCTTGGATATATCCAAAATATCGTTAATCATGCTGAGCAGGAACACAGACAAATCTCCGGCGCGCGCCAAATACTCTCCCGCCTTTTCGGGATTTTTTATGTTCATTCGCGCCAATTCCATCATACCCATAACGCCGTTCATCGGCGTGCGGATTTCGTGGCTCATACTCGAAAGGAAGGACAGCTTGCCCGCCGCCTCGCCGAGCGCCGCGTCGAGCGAGGTGCGAAGTTCTTTCATCTCCTCCGCCTGCTCGGTAACGTCGTAAATCAAAAACGCGTCGTACTGTTTTCCGTCGCGCTCCACCCTGGCCGCCTGCGCAATTGCGTGCTTTGCCATACCGTATTCGAATTCCGTCGAGAATACACCCTCGCCGTTCCATTCCGTATATTTGTGCGTAAAATCGCGCCAAGCCTTTTTGCCGACGCTTTTTGCTATCGCCGTTAAATCCAAAGAAAGTTTTTCGGCGTCAATACCGAAAAACTCTACCGAATTTTTGCTTATATATATCGGCGTGGCCGATTGTGCCTCGACAATCAAAAACGCCGCGTTTGCGGCATTGCCGAACACGTCAACAAACATCGACTTGCCGTCTTTAATCGCGTCTATACTCGCGGCACGCTCGTTAAGCTTGATCTTTTGCGTGCGCACGTAAAAACACGCGATCGTCACTATCGCCGCCGCGATAAAAAACAAAACCAAACTGTACGCTACGATGTAGGCTGTCATTTCGTTCTCCGAATGCGAAATTTCCCACAAGGTGGTAAGGAATCGGTTATATTATACTACATAATCGGTCGAATGTCAATATAATTCGATATTTTTTCGACATAATACAACACCCCTTTTTATTCGCGTAATTCACAAAAAACGCTTGATTTTTGCGTGCGAATAACGTATAATAGTTGTACTGCGCTAGACGGAGAGGCAGCGGCACTCTGTAACCTACAATCCGCTATAGATGGGTCGAACGCCGTCCTCGGTTTGCGTATGGGAGGACAGTTGCCGTTAGGTGATGTTGATACTAAGGTCTTGTGCAACGTCTGCTTGCGAACCGTGTCAGGGCTTGACCGCAGCAGCACTAAACAAGAAGTGGCGTGTGCCACAAGGTAGCTTTAGCGGAGTCAACCGACGGAAAAACGCTTCGGTGCGTATTATCAAAGACGGTGCGCAGTTTCAAAACCCGACGAACGTAAATGCTCGTCGGGTTTTGAATTGAAATATTTTTAAACTATTTATCGCACCTGCCGCAATTAGAACAGCCGTTGCAAATAAGACGGTTGCCGCAGCGCTGACAATTTGCGCGGTAATGCGGAACGTATAACTCGCTTTGCGGAACAGGCAATCCAAACCTATCGGTCAGCTTGAATTCGATAGGCTTGCCGACGTGCGACAGCCCTTCAGCATACGCCATATACGTTTGGCGTATTTTGCTTTTTATGAATTGCGTCTTGCCGTCCTTTACGTAATAGTTACCCGTTTCTATAAACGCAAAAGTCACGTCGTACGCCTTGCACTCGTCGGACAGCTTTTTAACCCAATCGTAGTGACACGGACGTGCGCCGTCGTAGTTTTCCCCTCCGCAAATGACCTGCTCGATTTGACCTTGCTCCAAATACTTAGCAATGGTTATTTCGCCGATTAGTGGTGCGGTCATAATGCCCTTGTGTTTAAAGGGCAACTCGTGCAGTATGGGTATGCGCTCGTCGGCGCGGCGTTGGTTTTCGCACGTAACGTTAAAGAACACGTTTTCCCAGCCGTCGCCCCAATCATTAGGCAATAGCTTGCTCACTCGCTCGGGGCGTTTTGTCAGCAGAAAAAACTTGACATCGGGACGATCGTGAATTATATTCCACGCCTCGTTACGCCACTCGTCCGCATCCTCCACAAAAAAGTCGGAAGTCATGCAAACGCGTATCATCTCCCCGCTTTTCACCTTGTAGCTGCCGTCGCGGTTTTTTGCCAGCGGATAATAAAAGCCGTTAGTCTTTGTTACGACCGAGCTGTCGCCGCCGTTATGCGTTTTGTCGAGGTAATACATATAGCAGTGCTGACAACCCTCACTGCATTTTTGACAGCCGTGCCACGGATTCCAAATATCGTGCATCACTCGCCCCACTTAATTGCCGATAACACATCGCCTATGTCGGCGTTGATACATATAGAGCGGCTTTCTATTTGCGGCGGACACATCGCTTCGCCGTAATTTATGCACGCGTAAGTGGCGTTCGGGTTTTGGCTTGTAAACCGCCAAAACGGATATTTTATTATTACGGGAGTATTGCTCCCCACACCCAACTCCAAATACAGTACGCGCGAATCCTTGTGCTTGTGGACAAACTGCTCGTACCGCTCGCACGCCTTATCCCAACCGTCGTCCTGCACAAAAGTATCGTCGCAGCGCAAGTTCATAGTCATAGGCTTTCCGCAAACGGGACAGCGCGGAATTAGTTCTGTCGGGATTTTCATATCCTTTTGCTCGGCTACCATATGGCGGATAGCTTCCTCATTGTCGTAGGTTTTGTTATGGCAAGGCTCCGAGCATTGAAACAAGCCGTAATCCCCTTGCGTGTAGAATAGCCGCGACTTGTCAAACCCCGCTTTTTGAAAACAATGGTCTACGTTGGTCGTAAGCACAAAGTAGTCCTTGTCCTTTACAAGCGCGGACAGCGTGTCGTAAACGGGAAGCGGCGGCGCGCTGTACCTATTGAGCATAACGTTGCGCGCCCAAAACGCCCAAAATTCCTCGAGCGTATCATACGGATAAAATCCACCGCTGTACATATCGTGAAAGTTGTACTTTGCCTCGAAGTCGGCAAAATTCTTGCGGAAGCGTTCGCCGGAATAGACAAAGCCCGCCGACGTGGAAAGTCCCGCGCCCGCGCCTATAAGCACACAGTCCGCACTATCGAGCGCGGCTTGCAATCTTTTAATTTGCGCCGAGAAGTCTTGCGTAAATGCCATAATCGTAATCCTTGAAAACGTTGAAAATCACTTTGATATTGCTATGCGTTTTTTGCTTGTATTCGACAACCGTACCAACCGCTATCTCGGCGGCGCGTTCGTTGGGAAAGTGAAACTCGCCGGTGGAAATACAGCAAAACGCAATGCTTTTCAAACCGTTTACGTCGGCGAGTTCGAGACAAGAGCGGTAACAGCTCGCAAGCTGCTCCTCGTGCTTTTTCGTAAGCCCGCCGTAAACGATTGGGCCGACGGTATGCAAAACGTACTTGCACGGCAGGTTATAGCCGCGCGTTATTTTTGCGCTACCCGTAGGTTCGGATTTGCCCTGCGCTTCCATAATTCCTGCACATTCCAGCCGCAGCTGCACGCCCGCAAATGTGTGTATTGCGTTGTCTATGCAACCGTGATTGGGACAAAAGCAGCCGAGCATTTGACTGTTTGCTGCGTTGACTATACCGTCGCATTTAAGCGTGGTTATATCGCCCTGCCAAAGATAGATATCGGGCGACAGCGGCACCGGCGACAGCGTGGCAATATCGGTCACGCCTTTTCGTTGTAATTCTTCCTGCAAGTACTCGTCTTGAAGCTGCAAAAATTCATCGCTTACAGGCTTCGGCATACGCACGTTTACCAGCGCGCGAAAGTACCTACCCTTTTCCTTTTCGGAAAGAGCAGGCACGGTCTCGCCGCGCTCGGCGCATAGTATTTCGATTAAACGGTCTAACTTAGTCATAATTTCACTCTATGATTTTGCTTCTATTTGTATTGATAGGTTTTGCATGAGGCTGTTCACCGTCGATATAGCCGAGTATGACAAAGCAACGCGCAATATAATTTTCGGGCACTCCCCAATCCTGCAAAAGCTTAGCGCCGTAATCATTATCAAAGGTTTCTTCGCCGCGCGCAATAATGCAGGAAGATATACCAAGCTCGGTCGCTTGCAGCACCATATTTTCGGCGGCGCAAAAAGCGTCGGGAATGCTGTACAAAAAGTTTTTTTGCGCAAACACGATACATACGGACGGCGCACCGTAAAACCCGCTTTTAATATTCGGGTTATCGATTATACTAGGCTGTTCTTTAGAAACGTAAGAGCCTTCGAGCCTTCCTCTGTCAAAGCGGGCAAGATTGAGCTTGCCTACGATTTCGGTCAGTTCCTTGTTGTGAATACCGATTATAACCGTGCCTTGCCTGCCGCCCGCGTTAGGTGCGCACAAGCCCGCTTCGATGATTTTTTGCAAATATTCTTTGGGTATTTGCTCGTCCGTATACTTGCGGATAGAACGGCGTTTTTTAATGATTTCCAAAAGCTCCATGATAATTATTCCTTATAAGCGCTGTATTGCCTTAACAGGGCAATTTTCAAAACAGTTACCGCAATGCAAGCAATGGCTGTGATTTATTTGATACGGCGTACCTTTTGCTATACAGCTTTGCGGACACACCTTTGCGCATTTGCCGCAGCCGATACATTTGTCGCTAATGACGTAACCTTTTTGCTTAATCGTTCCGTTGCCTATCGTATAGCTTTCTCTGAATATGGGATGTACCCCAAGATTAAAATATTCGATATCGGCATCCTTCACTTCAAAGATTATTCCAACGTATCGGGTATCGTCGGGATATACGTTGGCAAGATACGGCTGCTCTTCAAAGATTTTATCAATACACTTGCGCTGTCTGCTTTCCTCGACGGGTACGGCATAGCCGGTAAGCCTTATCATTTCGTTATACTTGGTATATGCCAATGTCTGTATGCGACTGTCGCGTAGCAGTTGCTTGGTAAGCTCCTTACCACGCGCGGTAAAGAAATAGAATGAATTTTCGTCGTAGTGAACTGCGCTTATATTGCGCACCTGCGGCGCGCCGTATTCGTCAACCGTAGCAAAAGCAAGCACCCCGACGTAGTACATTTTTTTCAAACAAGTTTGAGCGTCCATTTATTTAATCTCCTTCCAACACTGCGGGTCGGCGTCGTACATATTGTTAGTGTAGCCGTATGTAACCGACGGGCAACCGCGACAAATATTTTTTAATTCGCATTTACTGCACTTTGTAAATTTTTCGTACTGCCTGTAAGCGTCCATATTATCGCTGTTCCAAACGTCGTACAAATTGCTTTCGTTAATATTACCCACTTTGCTTTCCATACGCCTGCAAGCGTATATGTCGCCGTTCGGCAATATCGTGATATGATTTCTTCCGCAGTTGCAACCGTCCGTTATTCGGTCGCAATTCGGTAGTTTTAATAAGCCTTTTTCATAGAGAAATAAACTCCATAAATGGTCTTTTAACTGAAAGGTAGTTTTTGAATTTTTGTGCTGCTCGTACTTGCGCCAACAAACCTCCAAAAATTCTTTATATTCAAGGGGTGGAATATGAATATCCTTATCGTAGGCTTTGTCCGTACTTGTCGGGCAATACCGTCCTACCGCAAACACGTCGATGCCAAGCTCATCCGCAAGGTCTATAAGCGCGGGGATTTCGTGCATATTGGTCTTGGATACCGTACTCATAACTGCGCACCACATACCGGAACGCTTTATAATTCCTATTGCTTTGAGCGTTGCTTGGAACGAGCCTTTTTTGCGGAACGCATCGTGCGTTTGTTCCAGTCCGTCCAATGACAGCTGATATTTTACGCAACCGCAATCCTTCATTCGCTTACAAACTTCGTCCGTCAAGTGGAACGGATTACCCATAATGCAAAAGCGTGTTCCGTCACTCTTGAACGTTTGCAAAAGTTGCCAAAAATTCGGGTGCAGTATGGGGTCGCCGCCCGTCAAATAAATGTAAGGCGTTCTTTCCATACGCGCACAAAATTCTTTTATTTGCGCATACGTGCTTTTCAGTTCTTCAAGCGGCGTCGTCACAAGACACGGGTGCCCTTCCGAAAATATGTAACAATGCTTGCAGCGTTGGTCGCAAACGTCGGTAATATGCCATTGTATTGCAAAGTAAGGGTTCATAATCTCTCCCGATAATTTTCAAATACGCCTCCCGCTTTTCATTACGGAAAGCGTACCAATCGGATTTATTTATCCGAAGTTCCGCAAGCGGGTGCGGGGTCCTTTGCACCGCACGCAGGCGCGGGGTCTTTTGCTCCGCACGCAGGCGCGGGGTCTTTCGCTCCGCACGCAGGCGCGGGGTCTTTCGCTCCGCACGCAGGCGCGGGGTCTTTCGCTCCGCAAGCAGGAGCAGGATCTTTCGCTCCGCAAGCGGGCGCGGGATCTTGCGTGCCGCAAGCAGTGCCGAAAATTTCGTTAGCCGTCATAACCGTTACCTCCTCACAAAATTTCAACCACTTACGATTGATAGCTACATTATATTACAAAGCCTCTTTACATACAAGATTGTTACTTTTCTATTATCGAGTAAAAAATTTGTTACTAGGTTTCTATTTTAAACCATTGACATTTGCAAATATATTTGTTATAATGCGGAAAAAGGAGTGAACATTATGCTGACGCGCGAAGAATTACCCGAATGCCCCGTTGCAACCACAGTACAGCTAATCGGCAACAAGTGGAAGCTGCTTATAATACGCAATTTGATTTACAACGGAGAACAACGGTTCAGCGATTTTCCAAAAACCATTCCCGCCATAAGCAAAAAGGTGCTAACCGATAATCTTAGAGCCTTGGAAAACGACGGAATAATAAACAGACAGGTTTTTGCCGAAGTGCCGCCGCGCGTGGTGTATTCCCTATCCGAGCTTGGAAAAACGTTAAAGCCCGTTTTGGACGCAATGGTGGACTGGGGTACGGAATACAAAAGCAAGCTGTAATACTTTGCTTAAACAATAAAGCGGGATTGAATTTTTTTCAGTCCCGCTTTTTACGTGCTTTTAGACACGATGATTAAGTGACGCGAGCAAGATTGCGTTAGCAATTTTCGTGATGCGAATGCAATATGTTGGGCTCGTAGCAGCGCTACGGGCACGTTATATTGCAGCACGCAGCGCGGAAATTGATAGCAAGATTGCCGCACGAACTTATTCAGCGTGTCTTTTTACTTCTTTTTGTCGATATTGAACAAGTGCATGCACGTGGCTGTCTTTAAATACCATTCCAGTCTATCGTTGTATTCGTAAACATACACGTCCTTGTGCGTGCGCGAGGCAAACACCATAGGCAATCCGCTTACGGGCGCAGTAGCAACCGGCGTCGCGCTTTGCTGTGCAGCATAACCGTAATTTTGCGGTTGCGCAGGCTGAGCATATCCGCCGTTGTTGGGTTCCGAATTTTGCGCATAGCCGGCGTCGTACATGCTGTTTTGCGGCGCGGTCGGCTGTGCGTAGCCGTTTTGGTAATTATTGTTTTCGGGACTGCCGAAGTCGGTGGGAAACACCGTTTTCTCGCTATACCCCGTCGAGTTTTGCTCGCTGTTGTTGTTTGTTCTGTCGAACGATCTTCTTCTGCTGCCGCTGTCAAATCCAAACATAAATATTTACTCCTTTAACATTATTGAAAGCTCAGTCGCGCGTCAGACGGGCAACAGGCGGCGAGCCGCCGACGGGCGCGTAGACCAACCTACGTAACCAAGGCGGGTTGTCGCACGTAGCCCGTATCACGCGATGAATGTGCTTTCAATACTACCTCAAAATATCGGTGCCCAAGAACTCTTGCAATACCTTAGGCACTGTGACCGAGCCGTCTTTGTTTTGGTTTTGCTCGACGATTGCGGGAAGCACGCGCGAGGTGGCAAGTCCGGAACCGTTGAGCGTATGCACGTAGCCGATTTTGCCGTCCGCACCGCGGTAGCGGGTCATATTGCGCCGCGCCTGATAATCGTTGGCATTAGACACCGAGCTGACCTCTTTGTAAATACCCATGGACGGAATCCAGATTTCTATGTCGTAGGTGCGAGCCATAGACGCCGAGCAGTCGCCCGCGGCAAGCTTGCTCAGTCTGTAATGAAGTCCAAGACCCTCGACAAGCGCGCACGCCTTGTTTACAAGCTCCTCAAACGCCGCCTTGCTTTGGTCGGGCGTAGTCACCTGCACCATCTCAACCTTGTTGAACTGGTGTCCGCGAATCATGCCGCGCTCCTCGGCGCGGTACGAACCCGCTTCTTTGCGGTAGCACGGAGTGTAAGCAAACAGCTTTTTGGGCAGCTCGCTCTCCTGCAAAATTTCGCCGCGGTAAAGGTTGACAAGCGCGGTTTCCGCCGTAGGCAGCATAAACCTGCGCGCCGCGCCGCCCTCTGCCGTTTCTACGCGGTAAACGTCGTCCTCGAACTTGGGGAACTGCCCCGCGCCCAGTCCGCATTCGTAATTGAGCATGTGCGGCGGCAAAATAAAGTTGTAGCCGTCCGCAGTGTGCGTTTTGATAAAGTAATTGATAAGCGCCCATTCGAGCAACGCGCCGCGGCCTGTGTACAGCCACGAACCGTTGCCCGCAAGCTTTACGCCGCGCTCGTAGTCGATAAGATGCAAGCTTTCGCAAAGCTCCACGTGGTTTTTGATCGGGAAGTCGAATTCGGGCTTTTTGCCCCAAACCTTGACCACCGCATTATTCTCCTTGCCGCCCGCAACTACGTCCTCGTCGGGAAGATTGGGAAGGCAAAGTAACAGGTTCTTAAGCTCGTCCTCGACGGCTTTGAGCTGTTCGTCGTTGCCCGCAATCTCGTCGCCCAGCTCGCGCATTTTTGCGAATATGGGCTGAACGTCCTTACCCTCTTTTTTGAGCCGAGGAATGTCCGCGCTCACCTTGTTCTTTTCGGCTTTGAGCGCTTCGGTCTTGCCGATAATGTCGCGCCGTTTGCCATCGAGCGCGAGTATAGCCTTTAAGTCGGCGTCACAGCCGCGCTTGCCCAGCGCCGCCGCCACACCGTCCGGATTGTTGCGTATAAGGTTGATATCTATCATGTGTTCGTCCTTTGGCTCGGTTGATTTTTTATCCAAGCTCTACCAACTACATTATAACATTGAAAGATGATAAAAGCAACAATATGCGCAAATTTATCGGCTATATTTTTTACAAATCCTGTTGCTTACGCCGCCTGAATTTAAACAGATGCGTTACTTCCGATTTTATATTTATCGCGCCGGTAAGGAGTATTCCCAAAGCGTATATGATTACAAACGCCGCAGCGGCGATTATTATTTGCCAAAGATACGGAATAAACGAATTTTTCAGCGCCACCGTTATTCCCCAAAACGCCAAAGCGCCGAGCGCAGTAAATACGAGCGGCTTGACAAACGCGTTTTTTATTTCCGCGCCGATATGCAGCCGTTTAGCCGCACAGCGCATAGACAGTGTTGCCGCAACGGCGTAGCACAATGTTGTGGCAAACGCCGCGCCGGTAATGCCGAATGCGCGCACGGTAAACGGCGTGAGTCCCACCTTGAAGCACGCGCCGATAAGCAGGTTGATAACAGGCTTGTGCGCCTTGTTGTAGCCTTGTAGCACCGCCGTTGAAAGCTGTAATATCCCCACGTAAAAAACCGACATAGCCTGTACGCGTAGCAGCTGTGCCGCAAGCGCCAGCTGGTCGGCGGTCAAGCCCTTGCGGTACAGCACGTTGCACACGTGCTCGGGAAAGACCAAAAACACAGCCGTAATGGGGATAACAAACAGCATTATCCATTTTGCCGCACTCCTTGTAGGCGCCGCCGCGTCCTCGTTTTTTTCCACGGCGCGAGTGATAGTCGGCAAAAAAGCGATAGCCACCGACAGCACGACCACCGTCGGCATATTGATGAGCGTGCCGACCGGACCGACAAAAAGTCCGAACATTGCGGTAGCGCTTTCCCGCCCCGCGCCGCCGTGCATAAGCAGGTTGATTACAAGCACCGAATCTATCATTTGCGTTATAGGCAAAACGAGCGCGCCCAGCGTAACCGACAGCGCAAACGAGAACAATTCTTTTAGTATGGTCTTATCGGCTACAGGCGGCGCGACGGACAGTTCTTCCGATATTTCT
The DNA here is from genome assembly GCA_947178255.1 of uncultured Clostridia bacterium. Taxonomy (GTDB): domain Bacteria; phylum Bacillota; class Clostridia; order Christensenellales; family Pumilibacteraceae; genus Anaerocaecibacter. Next base: position 43,124 of record CAMWXP010000007.1, read on the forward strand.
GTGGCAAGCGCGGGCACTCTGCTAAGCTGCACCCGCCTTTTACCCGACACGCCGTAGCGAATACATAAGTACAGCAATGCGGTAAGCTCGCTTGCCGACACGCCTACAAGCGCACCCGCCACCGCGTACCTAACGCCGTACGGCATTAGCATTTTACTCAAATACAATCCCATAACAAGCTTGATTATTTGCTCGATAAGCTGGCTTATCCCGCTGGGAAGAGTTTGACACTTACCTTGAAAATACCCGCGCAAAACGTTTATGCCGCTCGCAAACAAAAGCGACGGACACAGCGCAAGGTACGCCAGTCCCGCTTCGGTATTGCCCTGCACGCCCGATATTACATTACGAAGCACCGCCATCCCCGCCGTACAAACGACCGACGTAACCAGCAGCGGCACGATAGCTATTTTGATCGTTCGCTTAGCCGCGCCATCGTTGCCGAGCGCCGTGTACTTTGCCACCACGCGCGACACCGCGCCCGACATTCCGCTACCGCAAAACGCCAGCAGCACGGTGTACAGCGGAAAGACCATTTGGTACAAACCCATGCCCTCCGCGCCGACAATGTTCGTGAGCGGCACTCTGTACAGCGCGCCTATAAGCTTTGCTATCATTCCCATCACGGCAAGCGCAACCGCGCTCCTGCCGAACGACTTTGCTGTGTACTCTTTTTTCACATATGTAGTATGATTAAATTATGAATACTTAATTCTTAATTCCGAATTCATAATTATTTAAAACGGCAAACTGTAATATGCACCTACAACTATTTTTACGCCTATCAGCAACAGAACCACGCCGCCGACAATCGTGGCGACGCTCGCCTTCTTTTTGAACAGCGCGCCCACCTTTGTGCCTAAAAATACGCCGGCGGTGGAAATGGAAAACGTGGTTATTCCGATAAGTATCACGCAAACCCATGCCCAAAGCTGAACGGAGGTAAAGCCGTCCAGCATGGCGTTTAGGCTGAATCCGACCGCAAGCGCGTCGATGGATGTTGCTACACCCTGCACAAGCAATTCCACGTATGAGAATTTCTTTTCTTCTACTGTCTTTTCTTCCTTGCTTATTAAGTCGCGAATGCCGTCTACAATCATTTTGCCGCCGATAATGACAAGCAGTCCGAATGCTATCCAATGGTCGAACGAGTCGATTAAATCAAGGCACACAAGCCCGACGTAAAAGCCTATAATCGGCATCACCGCTTGGAACAACCCGAAGGTTGTCGGTATAAGCATGCGCTTTTTATTGCTAATCCCGCGGTAAATCATGCCATCGCAAATTGACACAGCCAAAGCGTCCATCGATAGCGACACGCCGATTAATAATACCGAAACAATCAAGCTCCAAATCATTACTATTCCTCGTTGTAAAAACCTTTATCTTATTACGAGTGTACCGCACATATATCCATGCATAACACTTACAAAAAAAATTCGAGCCGATAAATAAACCGACTCGAATATTTTTACGAAAATTACCTTATTCGGTAATAGCGCCCGTCGGGCATTCACCCTCGCACGCGCCGCAGTCAATGCATACGTCCGCATCCACTACGTACTTGCCGTCGCCCTCGCTGATAGCGTTTACGGGGCAAGCCGCCGCGCAAGCGCCGCACGCTACGCATTCATCGGAAATTTTGTGTGCCATGGTACAACCTCCATAAATTTATAGGGTAATTATAGCACAAACCGCGAAACTTGTCAACGCCAAAAAATTATTTTTGCGGTTAGCAACTGCGAACAATTTAGTTATCGCCATTGGGCGAAGGATTGCCGTTTTGCGGTTTTTGTCCGCCGCCGTTGGGGGTCTGCCCGTCCTGCGGTTTGCCGCCGCCGCGCTTGTTGCGGTTGAACTTGTGCTTTTTCTTTTTGCCACCGCCGTTATTTTGGTTGCCCGCTTGATTGTTATTGTTCTGATTATTGTTGTTGTTATTATTCTTGTCGGGACGGTCTTGTTTGTTGCCGTTACCCTCGGGACGACTGCCGTTGTTATTTTTGTTTTGACCGTTACCGCCGTCACGACGATTTTTGTTTTTGCCGTGTTTATGCCCGCCGTTGTTTTGGTTATTGTTTTGATTGTTGTTACGGTCACGTTCGGGCGGCGGCTCCAAGCCTTCCATATCATGTTGAGGCGGCGAAACTTTATCCTTGTTTTCGTATTTCAGCTCGTCAAGCGTGTATTCCACAAACTCGAAGTTGTCATCGTCGCCCACGCGCAAGCGCACCTTTTCGGTGAGCGGCGTTACCGATACAACGGTACCGCGCCTGCCGTCCGGACAACTCACCCACGACCCGACTTTGGGACTGCGGCGGGCAACGTCCTCGTACGTTTTGTTTTCGTACGACAGGCAGCACAAAAGCCGTCCGCACATACCGTTTATCTTGTTGGGCGTGAGCGCAAGATTTTGATTTTTAGCCATCTTAATGGAAACGTGTTCGTTGTCCGACTCGAACCTGCCGCAGCAGCACGGCATTCCGCACGCGCCCAGCGAGCCGATAAGCTTGCATTCCTCGCGCGCGCCGATTTGCCGCAAATCAATACGCATATGGAACGCCGAAGCGAGGTCGCGCACAAGCTCGCGGAAGTCTACGCGTTGCTCGGCGGTAAAGTACAGCACAAGCTTGCTGTGGTCTACTGTAAATTCGCAGTCCACAATTTTCATGTCCAGCCCGCGTGCCGCAACCTTTTGCTTGGCGGTGGCTATAATCTCCTGCTTTTGCTTTTCGTCGGCGGAAGCCGCTTCGAGATCACTGTCCGTTGCAATGCGCAAAACGCCTTTAAGCGGCGCAACAATCTTTTCCTCCGGCACTTCGGTGACCGGCAATATAACCGTGGCAAGCTCCACGCCGCGCTGGGTTTCCACCACTATCTTTGCGCCCTTAACGTACTCCTCGCCTTCCGTAGGCGCAAAGTAGTACATTCTGGGCGAAGTGCGGAACCTGACCCCTATCACTTTCGGCATTGTGCTTTTACCTCCATAATCTTTAATATAAGTGTGTCCATAACCGCCTGAGGCATACAGTTGGCGGCATTGTGCTTTTTGGCTTCGCGCACGGCCTCGGCGGCAAGCGCGGCCGAATGAGCTGTGTACCCGCCCGAAATTTCTACAATATCTTTACCGTCGAAAACGGTGTCCACGCCTATACAGTATCTCGCAATATCGTTGAGCAAATACTCTACCACGCCGAGCAGCGCGTCTACTTTGTCGCGCGACAGCTTTTCGTAAACGGCGGCCGCGTGCGCAAACATCTTACTGCCCGTCGATAATAGCAACAGTTTTTTTGCTGTGGCGTACGTGTCGGCAAAACCCGCGTCGGCTAGTATGCGCTCGGCGGTACCCAAATTTCCGCGGCTAGCCTGCGCGGCGAGTTTCACTTCTGCCGACCCCGCTTTGTGGAACTTACCAAGCTCGCGCTCCACCACCGCTATATCGAACGGCGGCAGCTCTATCTTATTACAACGCGATTCCACCGTAGGCAACAGTTTGCCGCTCGAACACAAGATAAAGCACACGCGCGGCGGTGGTTCTTCCAGCGATTTAAGCAGTTTGTTTTGGCAAATCTCGCTCATGCTCTCGGCATTTTCTATGATGTATACCTTGTTTTTCAGCTCGAACGGCGTAAGGTACAGCGAGTCCAAAATTTCTTTTATGTCTTCCACCGAAATGGCGTAGCGCTTGCTTTTTTCCCCGCCCGATTTGGCCTTGCTCTTTTTGTCGTCATTGGGGCGCGGGTATACAATTATGTCCGCATGCTCGTCAAACGCTTGCTTATCGCTAATTCCGCATAACCTTGCCGCGACAATGCGCGACAGGACTTTAAGTCCTTCGTCATCCTCGCCGCTCAAAAGTATTGCTGAAGCGTCCGAGTTTATATTTTTTACGCAGTCCAATTCCGCATAAAGGTATGAATATTTTTTTAAACCGCTTTCAATCATAGTATGGCGCTGACCGCCTGCCAAATCTTAGCGGCGGACTGTTCCTTAGTGCCCGATACGTCTATTGCCGTAAGCTCGCCGTCCGCACACATCTGCTTGAAGCCGTAGTACACGCGGTTGAAAAATTCCAAGCTTTCCCGTTCCAGCCTGTCCGCCTTGTCGGCGCCGCCCTTGCGCGCAAATCCCGCTTCGGGCGTGATGTCCAAGAATAATCCCAAATCTATTTTGAGCGGCTCGATTGTTATTTGATTGACCCGACGGACAAAATTCAAATCCAATCCCCGTGCGTAGCCTTGGTACGCCAGCGAGGAATATATAAACCTGTCGCATACGACAATCTTGCCGCTGTCCAACGCGGGAAAAATAACCTTGTTCAAATGATCGCGCCGCGCAGCCGAATACAAATACAGCTCGGCTACCGCGTCGGGCGAAAATGCGGGATCCAACAGCAAACCGCGTATAGCCTCGGCAAGCTTGGCTCCGCCCGGCTCGCGCGTAAGTATGGCGGAATGTCCCGCCGCATTAAGCGCTTCGGTAAGCAAAGCACACTGCCTGCTTTTGCCGGCGCCTTCCACGCCTTCTATAACTATAAACTTGCCGTTGCTCATTTTATCTCCCTGATCCCGCCGTGTAACGCCTCGCTCAGTAACGATACTTGCTTGGGCGTGTCCTCTGCGGTAAGTATGAATACTATATATTTGTCAGTCACAAGCTCGGAATATACGCCGCGTGCGCTAAGCGCATTATTGAGCTTTGTCGGCGATACTTCGAGCCTTGTACAGTCCAGCACAAGCCTTGTAAAATCGTCGTTATTCAAAAACGGAAATTCCGTCTTGATGTCGGTTACAGCGCCGTACAGCCGCTCATATGCCGCGGCGGTAGACTTATCCGCCGCTTGGCTTACCGCGCCGTCTATCGTGGCGTACAATAGATATGACGGGCTTGTAGAGCCCATAATATCCACGCTGTCACGCAAACGCACACTGTTATCGTCAGTCAGATTATCCAAAAGCAATGCCGACTGCGTGAGCGCACTGAGCGTTTTGTGAGTGGACACGTTGCATATATCGGCAATCGGCGCAACGCTTTTTGGAAGCCTGTCCGAAAACCCGAAGTGCGCACCGTGCGCGCTGTCCGCAATAAACAGCAAACCGCGCTTTTTGCAATAATCGGCAATACCGTCTACGTCGGCACAAAACCCGAAGTACGTGGGCGTTGTAACGACCACCGCTTGAGTGTCCTTGGTGAGCGCGCCGTCGATTTGCTTTACGGTAAGCGGACGAATACTACCGCGTTCCCCCGCCGTTACGCACTGCTTGCCCGATAGCTTAAAGCCGTCGAACACAGAGCGGTGCGAATTAATATCGACTACGGCGTTGGCGCCCGAATAGAATATCGAAGCCTTTACGCCCTGCGAGCTACCGCCGCAAAGATAGTGCGCGTGCCGCGCGCCGTAAATATTAGCCGCGCGCTTTTCGGCATCGTGCACAAACTCGGCGGGAAAGCTCCCGTCCGAAAGCTCGGTCAAATCGAATTCGAAAACCACACCCTTATGCCCGGGAGTGTGAAACCGTAGCCTATCGCCCTCCGCGGCTTTTCTTAATTGATTGCCTAAACTCAATTTTTTCTCGGTTTCATTGTGGGGAATAAAATAACATCCCTAATCGAGACACTATCGGTCAAAAGCATAATCATTCTGTCGATGCCTATGCCGAGACCGCCCGTGGGAGGCATGCCGTATTCCAGCGCTTCCACAAAATCGTCGTCGGCGGCCTGCGCTTCCTCATCACCCTTCTTTTGCATTGCGCGCTGAGTTTCGAACCGCTTGGCTTGGTCGATGGGATCGTTAAGCTCGGAGTACGCGTTGCCGCCCTCCCAGCCGTTGATAAAGAACTCGAAGCGGTAAGTAAGCCCGTTGCCGTCCTTTTTGGCAAGCGGCGAAATCTCGATGGGATAGCCTGTGACAAACGTAGGCTGAATAAGCGTGCTTTCCACAAGCTTGTCAAACGCAACGTACATGCATTCGGCTGCGTTCTTGTCGCCCTCGGGGTCGAGTCCCAAACGTTTGAGTTCGGCTTGCGCCTGCTCTTTGGTAAGCGCCATAAAGTCCACGCCAACCGTTTCCTTAACGATATCGCGCATAGTGACGCGCCTCCACGGCGTGGAAATGTCTATTTCCTTGCCTTGGTAGGTTATTTTATTGCCCAGCCCGATTGCGTGCGCCGCCGCGAGGTAAATATCCTCGGTGCGCTTCATCATGTCCTCGTAGTTGCCGTATGCTTGATACAGCTCCATCATGGTGAACTCTGGGTTGTGCTTGATATCCATGCCCTCGTTGCGGAAGTTTCTGCCAAGCTCGTACACGCGTTCCAAACCGCCGACTATAAGCCGTTTAAGATACAGCTCGGGCGCAATGCGCATGTACATATCGAGGTCGAGGGTGTTGTGGTGCGTTATAAACGGACGCGCCGCAGCGCCGCCCGCTACCGTATTGAGTATGGGCGTTTCCACTTCCAAAAATCCGTCGGCGTCGAGATAGCTGCGGATAGCCGTAATTATCTTGCTGCGCTTGATAAACGTGTCCTTAACCTCGGTGTTTACAATGAGGTCGAGGTAACGCTTGCGGTAACGGATATCGTTGTCTTTAAGTCCATGCCACTTTTCGGGCAGTGGCGTAAGCGATTTGGAAAGAAGGGTAAGCTGCTTTACGGCAACCGACACCTCGCCGCGGTGGGTAACGAAAACCTCGCCCGTGACGCCTATAATATCGCCTATATCTATTTGCTTTTTGAATCCGTCGTAAGCTTCGAGCCCAAGGTTGTCCGACTTAACGTAAATCTGGATTTGCCCCGACCTGTCGAGCACGTGCCCAAAGCTCGCCTTGCCCATAACGCGCTTGCTCATAAGCCTGCCCGCTATGGTGACGGTCTTACCCTCTTGCGGGTTTGCTGTCACGTCGGCGGCGTGCGTATCTACGGGGAATTCGGTAATTTTAAATGGGTCGGCGTTCGCGTCGCAAAGCGCTTGCAGCTTAGCAAGCCGCACGGCCTTCAACGCGTCAATGTCCTGGTCTTCTACGCCGTTGTTATTTTGATTATTGTTCTGTTCTGCCATAATCCTTTGCCTTTTGGTATGTGATTAAATCGTTAAATTACTTCTTTACTGCCTTTTTGTCAACTACGATGTCTACGATTTTGAACAACAAATCGCCGACCATAACCACGTCGTTTTCCGCTTTGCCGAGCAGCGCCGAACCGACGCGCGACTCGTTGGAAATTCTGCCCGCCAAGGCGTCCGCCTCGTGCGAACCGACAATGGTATAGGTCTGAATTCCCGAGCATTTGGACTTGTCCAACTTGCTCGGCTTAATCTTTTCGGAAAGCTCGGCCTCGGTAAAGCCCTTGTCCAAAAGATACTCGCGTTTGTAGCGTTTGGAAGTGAGAAGTTCACAGCCCGCTACCTTAAAGTCCTCGTCGGTAAGCTCGTTGAGTATGCCGCGACGGTAGCGGTCGGCACGCATATCGTTGACCGAAAGGCGGGTCAAAAATCCCGCAATAATATCGGTATGGGTAAACCCGCACTTTTCGACTGCGGCAAGTCCTTCCTCGACGTCGGCTTCCAGCACCTCAACAGCCGTGCCTATGGAAACGACATCGTCGTTGATAGACTTTTCGTCCAAAACCTTGGCGCCGGCAAGCTTCTCGTTGATGTCATCCATTTCGTTTTGAAGCTTGGCTTGATTTTCGCGCGCTATATGATACTCGGCGTTTTCCGAAAGGTCGCCTTGCGCACGCGCCGAGGCAATTTCATCGATAATCGCGGGCATCTCTACGTTCTTGATTTGTTCGAGCCGCTCTTCCAGTTCGCGCTTGCCTTGCGCGGTCATAATATATTCTTTGGGCATAATAAACTCCTTGCCTATTTATTCAAGATACATTATAGACAATTCCCTTCAAATAGTCAAGTGATTACGTAACAATCGATAATTCCGAATTCCTAATTCATAATTCCGAATTACATTTGTCATATTCTGTCGAAATCGGTCATACATTATACAACTGCTCAGCCTATCGGGACATGGGCTTCGTAATCCCAAGCGTCGCATTATTGGCTATTTTGTCCCTTGCGTCGCTTGACGTACCACATAGAGTACGACTGCGCTCCGCAAGTGTCAAACTATCTCAAAACTTCGACGCTTGGGTGCAAGCAGTTTTGGGCGATATAATGCGCCGTCAGACAAGGAACAGCCCGTGAAGTCGTACTTATATGTACGTCGAGCGGACTGTGACGCAGTATCACGGTGCAGTATACGCCCAAAACATTACGAGCCCATGACCCGATAGGCTAAAATTAAGGGGGCATTATGACGAACAATGACAGCAAGAACATTCGAGCCGTGGAATTAGGCAAATACATAGCCGAGACGGAATGCACGGTGCGCGACGCGGCAAAGCAATTCGGCATGGGCAAGTCCACCGTACACAAGGACGTGACCGAGCGCCTGCCCAATCTCGAACCCGAGCTATCCGAGCGCGTGCGCAAAATACTGGACTACAACCTTAGCGTGCGCCACCTTCGCGGCGGCGAAGCCACCAAACAAAAATGCGCGCAAAACAAACCCGCAGAAGCCGCCGAGTAGAATTTTGCCGAAAGGCATATAATACTCACCTATTACGACATTGCGCGACAAAATTACGCACACAAAAAAACTGTCACAAGGCTTTGCTTGCGACAGTTTTTTATATGCTATTTTTATTTAGTCGTACAGCTTGGACACAGGCATATCGGCGTAGATGCACGATATTGCGGATGCGAATATGGGCGCTACCGAAACGGTGATAAACTTGTCCAGCTTCTTTTCGGGCGGCAGCTCTATCGTGTCGAGCATGAACACCTTTTTGATGACCGAGTTTTGCAGCCGTTCTATTGCGGGCCCCGAAAGCACGGAGTGCGTGCAGCACGCGTATACATCGGTTGCGCCGCCTACGTCCACCAGCGCTTGCGCGCCCTGAACAATGGTGCCGGCTGTGTCTATCATATCGTCGAGTATAAGGCAGCGCTTGCCCTTGACGTCGCCGACTATGTTCATAACTTCCATTACGTTGGCTTTGGGACGGCGTTTATCGACGATGGCAAGCATCTTATTCAGCTTTTGTGCCATTTGCCGCGCTCTGCCCACCGAACCGACGTCGGGCGAAACTACTACAAGGTCGTCGCCCGCTTCCTTTATAAAGTCCTCGTTAGCAATAGCTTTTGCGAGTATGGGCGCGCCCAAAAGGTGGTCGACGGGAATATTGAAAAAGCCCTGTATCTGCGGAGCGTGCAGGTCCATTGTAAGCACTCTGTCCGCGCCTGCGGTCGTTATAAGGTCGGCTACGAGCTTGGCGGTAATGGGGTCGCGAGCGCGCGCCTTTCTGTCCTGCCTAGCATAGCCGAAGTACGGAATGACCGCCGTGATTCTGCCCGCCGAAGCGCGTTTGAGCGCGTCGATCATTACGAGCAATTCCATAAGGTTGTCGTTGGTCGGAATGGACGTGGACTGTATTACAAACACGTCGCAACCGCGAACGGTCTCTCCTATCGACACCGACGTTTCGCCGTCGCTGAACTGACCCACTTCCGCCTCGGAAAGTTTCAAGCACATACTGTCAGCTATCGCTTGCGCAAGCTTTCGACATGCATTGCCGCAAAACAACTTGACCTTATTGCCGTGTGCTATCATTTGCTGCCTCCAAAGGATGTATTTACTTCGGCAGTTAGCCGTTGTAACCGTTGTTGTCGTCGGGGTTTTGCGCAGGCTGCGGCTGCTCGGGAATATTTTCCGTTTCACTCGCCGCACCGTCTATAATCCCTTCCGAGTCTTGGATAAGCCTGTACGCCGAAGGATTTACGTTGCCCGCAGGCGGCGCGTACTTATTGCCCGCCCAGTGCGGAATATTGCGCTGCCGTGCGCGGGCTATTGCCAAAGCTTCCGCAGGCACCTCGTCGGTGACGGTAGAACCCGCCGCGATAAACGCGTGGTCGGCTATATGCACAGGCGAGATTATATTCGAGTTGGAACCTATAAACACGCGGTTGCCCACGATTGATTTGTATTTGTCCTTGCCGTCGTAGTTGGCAAACACAACGCCGCAGCCGACGTTACATTCCGCGCCAAGCTCGGCGTCGCCGATATACGTAAGATGACTTACCTTGCAGCCGTCGCCTATTACGCAGCTTTTAAGCTCGACAAAGTCGCCAATGCGGCACTCCTTGCCTATAACGCTGTTGGGGCGAATATATGCAAACGGGCCTACGCGCGTACCCTCGCCGACAATGCTCGAATACAGTCGTGAGCTGTCCACGCGCGCGTCCTTGCCGATTATGCAGTTTTCGATATAGTTGTTGGGCATAATGTGCGCGTCGGCTTTTATGACCGTTTTGCCCTTGATAAAGTTGTACGCCTCGATTACCGCGCCGCGTTCTATAACTACGTCGCTGTCGATATACACGTTTCTATAATCGGTAATAAGTACGCCGTTACCCGCGTGGAAGTTGAGTATTCTGCGGCGCAACGAATCGGTTATGCGCGACAAGCTTTCGCAGTCGGTAACAGCCTCGAACTCCCCTCCGCCCGTCGGCGCTTGCGGGAAAAGCGTTTCCGTGTTGTAAAGATATTCAGTCTTGAACACCGAGCCGCGCGGGAGCTTGACTACGTTTGCGTTTTGCGTAGTCAGCTGCCTAATGGCGTTCTCCACAGTCTTTGCGGTGATGAGCGGAGTATCACAGTACAGCACTACCGTTATAGGCTTGGTGCGGTCGATAAGCGGTTTAAGTTTTTCCGCAATGTTTATCACCGTAGACGACTCGATCGCTTGGCACGGCACGTTAAGCGTACCCGCCACCCACTCCTCCATCGTTTTGCCGAGAATGGGCAGGTTGCATAAATCGCCGAGATTGTTGTTCTTTACGCGGAGAATAACTCCGTTTATTCCGATATTAACCATACCTTAATTATACTCTTTTAATTGATATTAGTCAACTTTCTTCTTTTAAAAAAGAAGAAAGCAAGAAAACTTTAGCACCGTGAGTTTACTATGGTGATTTAAGCTTCATGTCACCCGCATAGTTTCGCGCCGTTATATATTACTTATACGCCGCTATTGCCGTATTTTGTTAATTCCGAATTCATAATTCCGAATTCCGAATTACAACGTAGCAATATACTCGTCGTACGTCACGGGACGGTCGTACGCCTTGACGCCGTTTTCTATTATGATAATGCGATTGGCAACCGACGACATAATTTCCTCGTCCGCCGTTATGAACAGTATTGGCGCTTTAAAGTTTATCATGCCCTTGTTGAGCGAGGTTATGCTCTCCAAATCAAGGTGGTTTGTCGGCTCGTCAAACATAAGGAAGTTGGGCGAAAGCAACATCATACGCGCAAGCATACACCGCGCCTTTTCACCACCCGACAACACGTTGGCAGGCTTTAACGCCTCGTCGCCCGAGAACAGCAGTCTGCCCAGCCACGAACGCAGGTATTCCTGCTCGTGGTTTTCCGACCACTGGTCTATCCACTTGACCAGCGACATTGCGCAGCCCTCGAAATACTTGTCGTAGTTTTGCGGCATATATGCGGGCTTAATGTTTTTGCCCCATATTACCCTACCCGAATCGGGCTTGCTGTCGCCGAAAATGCAGTCGAACAGCTCCGCCACCGAGCGGCTGTTGTCCGTCAAAAAGCCTATCTTGTCATCGCGCGAAACGGAAAAGGTAACGTTCTCGAAAAATCCTTTTTTGGTAAGCTTTTCCACGCGAAGTATATCGTTGCCCGGGTCGCGCTCGAACTTGTAATCTATATACGGGTATTTGCGCGAGGACGGCTTGATGTCCTCTACCACTATCTTGTCCAGCTCGCGCTTGCGACTTGTCGCCTGCTTGGATTTACTGGCGTTTGCAGAGAAGCGCGCTATGAATTCGCGCAGCTCTTTTATGCGCTGCTCAGCCTTTTTGTTGGCTTCCTTTTGCTGGCGCAAAATAAGCTGTGACGATTCGTACCAGAAGTCGTAGTTGCCGACGAACATATTGATTGCCGAATAATCGACGTCGCAAATATGCGTGCATACTTGGTTGAGGAAGTGACGGTTGTGCGATACGACAAGCACCGTCGCCTGTTCGAGCGACTTAATATATTCCTGCAACCATCTGACCGTCTTTATGTCAAGGTTGTTGGTCGGCTCGTCCAAAAGCAAAATGTCGGGCTGACCGAAAAGGCATTGCGCAATAAGCACTTTAACTTTCAGCTTGGGCTCGATTTCGCGCATTTCCACGTCGAACAGGTCTTGCGGTATGCCTATGCTGTTTAGCAGCGTTTCGGCGTCGATTTCGCACTCGTACCCGCCCAGCTCGCCGTACTTGGTTTCCAACTCGGCGGCGATGTTGCCGTCCTCTTCGGAAAAGTCCTCTTTGGCGTAAAGTATTTCGCGCTTGCGCCTAATTTCGCTGAGCCGTTTGTGTCCGCAAATAACCGCTTCGCGCACGGTGTAATCGTCGTACGCATTTTGGTTCTGTTCGAGCACGGACATGCGCTCGCCCTTGCCGATTATTATCTCGCCCTTGCTCGGTTCGATTTTACCAGACAACAGTTTGAGGAAGGTAGACTTGCCCGCGCCGTTTGCGCCGATAATGCCATAGCAGTTGCCGCCTGTAAACTTGATACTGACGTTTTCAAACAGCACGCGCGCGCCGAATTGAAGCTTTACGTTTGATACGTTAATCATTAAATAAATTTCCTAATATTTACGTTATTATATTTTTAACAAAAAGCGGGCATATAGTGATGCCCGCCTATTTACTGTGGTTTATTATTCGCCGCGGAAAGGCAGAAGCGCCATGACGCGGGCGCGCTTGATAGCGGTCGTAACGTCGCGCTGATGCTCGGCGCAAAGTCCGGTTGCACGGCGCGGCAAAATTTTGCCGTTTTCGGCAATGTACTTTTTAAGACGCTCTACGTCCTTGTAGTCCACGTGGTCGATATGGCCTTGGCAGTACTCGCACACGCGCTTTTTGGCAGGACGGCGGGTCTTGCGAACCTTATCGTCGCCGTCATTGGGTTTTACTCTATTCTTGTTCTTGTCCATGACAATTATCTCCTTGAAAATGATTTTTGTATGACAGTAAAGTCACATTGTATTCTAAGGTTGCAGGCGCGGCGCAGACGGGCAACTGGCGGCAAGCCGCCGACGGGCGCGTAGACCCACCTACGTAACCAAGGCGGGTGTCGCACGTAGCCCGTATCCGACGATGCATGCGACCTTAGAACGGTAAATCGTCGTTATCGACGGGCTGCATATCCGAAATCGGATGCGGTTCTTCGGGCGTGTAGCCGCCTTGCATTTGATCGCGGCCGCCGCCGGTAGTGCTGCGCGGGGTCAAAAACTCGACTTCGTCGGCGACAACGTCGAAGGACGTGCGCTTAATGCCGTCACGGTCCTCGTACTGTCTGCGCTGAACAGAGCCGTT
>CAMWXP010000008.1 GCA_947178255.1 uncultured Clostridia bacterium
TTATTATATAGTACGCAAAAAGCCCGACGCAAAACGCGTCGGGCTTTTATATTTACTATTTTACTTATTGCGCTTGAACAGCCGTATGAATTTACCCAAACATTTAGGTAACTTTATACATATGATTTTGGACACCACACACCTCCACGATTTTAACCTTTCATACTTTATTATGCGTAAAGGTAAGTCAATGTTACAATTTTAATCACAGCGGAGTTGTTTTACCGCAACTGCCCTATCCGCGGCGCCAAACACCGCATTACCCGCCACCAGCACGTCAGCACCGGCCTTGATGATACTTTGAGCGTTAGCTGTATTTACGCCGCCGTCAATCTCCACAACCGCTTGCGGAGCGTATTCGTCCCGCAACGCCTTTGCCGTTGCTATCCGCTCCAACGAGCCGTCTATAAACTTTTGTCCGCCGAACCCCGGGAACACGGTCATAACCAAAATCAAATCGAGCTTGCCGAGATACGGCTTAATCACATTTACGTCGGTGTCCGGATTTATGGCCAGCCCGCATTTACAGCCGGCACTCTTAATAATATCCAGAGTGCCGTCTATATCCTCCTCTGCCTCGTAATGGAAAGATACAAGATCGGCTCCCGATTCCACAAAATGCTTTACATACCGTTTAGGCTGCGCTATCATCAGATGCGCGTCAAAAAACAGCTTTGACAACGGACGGATATCCTTTATCATTTTAAACCCGAACGTAAGGTTTGGCACGAACATGCCGTCCATAACGTCCAAGTGGACCCAATCGGCGCCTATTGCGGACAAGTTTTTTACTTCGTCGCCCATATCGGCAAAGTTGGCGCTGAGTATTGACGGTGCGATAATGGTTTTGCTCATATACATATTTTACCACACTATCACCTTTCCGTCAATATATTGCGGAAAATTTTACCACTCGGCTATAAAGTCGTCTAAAATATCTTTATAACCTTTCTTTTGGCATCCGTTTTGCGCTACGGCATTAAGCGTACGGTATTCCGTGCCGTTGATGAGCACGGTAACAGTGCCAACCTTTTGGCCTTGAGCAATAGGCGCACTAAGCGCATCTATATCTATACGCAAAGTCACTTCACTCTTTTCACCGCACTTGGTAAACGCAGTACATTCATCTTCGGCAACAACGGTAATTTTATCGGTCTTGCCGCCGTCGACGCCGTACTCGCCAAGAACCTCGCCCTTTTGCAGTGCGCACACCGTTTTGTAATTGGCAAAACCGTAGTTAAGCATTTCCGAAACCTCTTTGTTACGTGTTTTGGAATTTTCCGCACCGATAGCCACGCAAATAAGTCGAGTGTCGCCGCGCTTGGCGGTTACCGTTATGCACGAGCGCGCCTCGTCGGTATAGCCCGTCTTGCCACCGTCGCAACCGTCGTAAAAGCGAATTAGCTTATTTGTATTGGTAAGACCGGTCACTCTGCCGCTTGGATGTTCAAAGTCGTACATCCATACCTTGGCATATTCGTAAAACTTGTCATGCGACATAAGGCGTTTGAACATTACCGCAACGTCTGCGGCGCAGCTGTACTGCCCTTCGTGCGGCAAACCTGTGCAGTTGACAAACTTGGTATCTTTAAGTCCCATTTGCTCTGCACGCTCGTTCATAGCCGCGACAAAGGCATCTACGCTTCCGTACAGGTGTTCGGCAACCGCCACGCACGAATCGTTAGCCGAAGCTACTACAATGCTTTTTAGCAATTCGTCCAAGCGATACTCGGCGTTAGCGTCCAAAAATGCTTGCGATCCGCCCATAGCCGCGGCGTTTTCCGACGCGGTCACAACGGTATCTAGCGGTATTTCGCGCTTTTCTATTTCGTCAAACGCTACCCCAAGCGTCATGATTTTTACCATGCTCGCAATTTGAAGGTGCTGTTTTGTGTTCTTTTCCAAAACAACAGTGCCGGTGTTTGCATCAATTAGCATTGCCGCCTTACAAGTGGTAGCAAGATTTTGCGGCACGGTGTCGGCGTGCACTGCGTGCATTACACCGAACAGCGGCGAAAATGCTATAATAGCCGTGAGTATTCCGGCTATACCCAATAAGATTTTTTTGTTCATATTCCCTCCGAGAAAATTCATATGGATAGTTTGGTTTATCTCGAAGAAAATAATTCAAAAATTATTTACTATAATACCCCTATTAATGCCGAGCCGAAAAGAACAAGCGTAATCGCCTTAATAAGTGTTAAAACGGCAATCGCAAACAAGTACGACAGCAAGCCTTTGTAATACAGCTTAATATCCACAATGGACGGCGTGCATCGACGGTTTAGCGACGAAAAATAAAAGCATCTAAACGATATCATGCACATGATCGTAATTTCGATTATGCAAATCGGCACGAATGCCACAAACAGCATGGGCAATGCCGAAACCGAAAACACGACTATTATTATACAAGTATTGGCGCCCAGCACGTATGCGCGGTATGCGCACGGCACAAGCGATATAAAGGTTAAAGCTCGGAAATAGAACATCGACGCACCAAACACGCAGTATACGCACGACAGCATTACGTCGATAAAGAAAAACGCCACAATGCCGTTGTCGCCGCGCAAAAACTTGAATATCGGTGCTCCGTTTCGCAAAACGTATTCCGTTTTGTCGGACATGTTTGCGCCGACTGCAACGCCGACGACTACGAACAGCAGGCATAACAGCGAATACAGCAGTACACAAGATCTATTGCGCCTGACCGTGTGCGAAAGTCTATAAAACCAATCGGAAATAACATACGTGCGCTTCATATTTTAAATCTATGTCGCAACGTCCGACATTATTCGTCAAATATAAACAAATTTATTTAATTTAAGAATTCGGCATATACGCCGTAGCCCTTGGTAAAGTCATTTAAAAATACGTGAGTAACCGCGCCGACAAGCTTGCCGTCCTGAATTATAGGCGAGCCGCTCATGCCGCGCACTACCCCTCCTGTCAAATCGAGTAAGCGTTTGTCGGTTATGCGAATAACCATGCCCTTTTCCTTGCGTGAGCTTTGGTGCGACGCCTTGATTATTTCTATATCGTAATACTGAGACTCGCCGTTTACCGAGGTTTTGATTTTTGCCGCGCCCGCATGCACGTCGCCGCGCTTGGCCAGCGGCACCTTTTCGCCCTTTGCGTAATCCGATTGAAACTGTCCAGCTATACCGAAGCTGTTGTTACAACACACCGAACCGTACACCTTGTCGGGCGAAATGGAAGCAAGCAATGCTCCTGCCTCGCCTTTTCCGCCTTTTTTAACGCCTACAACCTTGCAGGCATGGATATGCCCGCCGGCAAAAGGTATACTGTCTCCGTCGTACGATATTTCATGTCCGAGCGCGGTATAGCTACCGTCCTCACGCACAAACGTTACGGTACCAACGCCGTAAATTACGTCTTTTATTTTTATACCCAATCTCGGCTTTTGACTGAACGCTTCAATCATAGGCTTAACTTCGAGCGAAATATCTTGACCGTTGCGCGATAAATCTATCTTAACAGAATCGGCGGTGGTTATCATTTCCGATATGTCGTCAACATCGTCAACCACTTTTCCGTCGATTCTCTTTATTATATCGCCCTTTCTCAGTCCTTCCACAGCGGCAATTCCGTATTCGGTTTCAACACCCGTAACGCTTTCTATCAGTAATCCGTCGATGTCTATGGATATGCCTATCGGATAACCGCCGATATAAACGCTTTGTTCTGTTTCGGCATAAACATAGCCTTGCCCAATCGGCAAAATCGCAACACATAAAAACAGCGCACAAAAAGCGCACAAAATTCTACGTAACTTTTTCATCACGTATAGTTTTTGTCGCTTGTCGAATTATATACTTCTTAATCGAAAATTAACCGTCTAATCAAACGTGCCCGATTTAAACGTATCGCAAAAATCTTTCAGTTCTGTCGCGCTTTTGTCGGAAGACGACGACACTCCCTTTGTTCCCGAAAGCCGCGAAATTTCCCCTATCATGCCCGACCTGTCAAGCGGCGTAACGCTCGTTTGCGTATCGCCGTTCTTTTCGGATTTTTCTATAAAATAGTGCCCGTCCGCCATTGCCGCTATTTGCGCAAGGTGTGTGACGCAAAGGACTTGGTGCCCGCGCGAAAGCTGCGCCAGTTTTTTGGCAACGCATAATCCTATTGCGCCGCTTATGCCGGTATCCACCTCGTCGAATATCATTGTACCTATGCTGCTAAGGTCGCCCGTTACAAGCTTGATTGCCAACATAAACCGCGACATTTCGCCGCCCGATATTATCTTTATAAGCGGCAAAAGCGGCTGACCGACGTTTGGACTCAAATAAAACTGCAAGCTGTCAAACCCACTCGACGTTACGTGAGTAGCAAACTCATCGTAATTAGGCATTTCGGCAAACACTACCTCGAACGACGATTTTGCCATACCTAAGTCGCCTAACTCGGAAACGATACGTTTTTGCAAGTCGACAGCACCTTTTCGGCGCATATCGGAAAGCAGCTTGCTGTTGTCGTACAGTGCCTTTTTGGCAACAGATTCTTTTTTGCACAGCTCGTTGTACAAATCGGCACCGCGCGACAAACGTTCCGCCTCGGCCTTAGCTTCCGTCAAAAACTTTTGCATCGACTCGTACGCGCCGTACTTGGATTTGAGCGCACGGATTTTGTCCAGTCGGGAGGAAACTTCGTCAAGCTCTTGTTCACTGCCGTCCATGCCGTTAAGCTCGTCCCGTACACATTCTGCAATGTCGTCAAGCTCTATCGAAACCGATTTAAGACGGCTTTCAAGCTCAGAAAACTTTTCACCGAACGAAGCTATGCCCGACATTGCGCGCATGGCGCCGTCCATGTTTTCGGTAACGCTGCAATCGCCGTCGTCAAGTGCGGCGTAACATTCGGCAAGCGCGTTCTTTATGCGTTCCGCCGCCATAAGTACATGTCTGCGGTCGAGTAGTTGCTGTTCTTCGTCGGGTTTAACGTCGGCTTTGACTATCTCGTCTATTTGATAGTTGAGTACGTCAATACGCTGTGCGCGTGCCGTTTCGTCGCCCAATGATTCCATTTCTGTGCAAAGCTTTTTGTATTCGTCGTAAAGATGCTTTTGTCTTTCGAGCGGCTTGCCATCCGTTTTAAAAACAAAATAATCGAGTATCTTTTTTTGTTCGGATATTTTGAGCAACGACTGATATTCGTTTTGCCCGTAAATATCCACGTAGTTTTGCATAAGCTCGCGCAGCATTGCGGTAGTCATTTGCTTGCCGTTGACGCGAATATCGTTTTTGCCGTCCTTGGTGAACTTGCGAGTAACGATAAATATCCCGTCCTCGCAGTCTACGCCCATACTTTCGAGCGGCGTACTGTCGTTAAAGTCAAACACTCCTTCAACATACCCGCTGTCTTCGCCGAATTTAAGGAGCGATTTATCGTACCGCCCACCTACAAGCAGCATAAGCGAATCTACTATTATGGATTTACCTGCGCCCGTTTCGCCGGAAAATACGTTAAGCTGGCTATTAAACTCTATTTCCAAATGCTTTATCAGCGCAAGATTATGTATAGTTATCCTTTGTAACATCAGTCCTCCGTAGCCGACCAAGCGTTCAGCTTGTCAAGCAAGCGCGAATAAAAACTTTTTTTCCCGAACCTAACAAACAGTGCGCTCATATCCCAGCCCGTTATACTTACCGAATTGCCACTGTTTAGCTCACCTATACTCTCGCCGTCTACATATACGCCTGCGCCGGACAATCCCGTGTTTTTGAGCTCTATTTGTTCAAACGACCCAACGACTATCGGCCTGGTGCGAAGGGTGTGCGGATTGATGGGAGTGAGCGCTATAACCGGCGTATTCGGGCCGATTACCGATCCTCCCGCCGACAGCGAGTACGCCGTAGAACCGGTAGGCGTGCAAGCTATATAACCGTCGCAAGTGAACTTGTCTATAATTTCGCCGGCAACACGCACCTCCATAGAAATCATTCTTCCGCTGGTGGAGCGTACTACAATATCGTTAAGCGCGTAATAATGCGCGCCATCATGAGTTGCGTCAATCAAAGCGCGGCGTTCAAGTATGTAATCGCGCGCCTTCAATCTTTGAAGCGCGGCCGATATATCGCTCGGATCGGTTTCGGTCAAAAATCCGACCGTGCCCATGTTTATACCCAAAATAGGGATACCCGACTTGGCGCTGTCCTTAGCTATGCGCAAAATTGTGCCGTCGCCGCCTACCGATACTATAAAGTCGTACCGCTCGCCCGACGTATAATTTTCGGCGACAATGCCGTATTGTTCGGCAGCGGCAAATACGGCGTCACGCACCGCGCCATTCAGGTCTTTTATTGGATTGGAATACACACCGATTTTCATAAGTACATTATATCCTATTTCGGAGTTTTATTCAAGGCTTTTTATCACATTTAGCAGGTTTTCCCGCGACAATCCCGAATCAAACAGCGAGGACGATATATCACGGTTATCTATAAATTTATCGTCGTGCGCGATAGAAGCGAATTTACATAACATTCCTTTGCTGTTGAGATACTGCAAAACGCTCATGCCGAACCCACCCGCACGGACATTATCTTCCATAGTGATTATTATATTACCGCGTTTGTTTATGCCGTCAAGATATTCGGTATCGAACGGCTTAACAAAACGCGCGTTTACCACGTTTAGTTTTTTATCCTCAGCGGCGGCAAGCGCAATATCGAGCGCCCGTCCTCCCACACACAAAACATACGCGTGCGAATTCTTGTCGGTCGTAATATCCTCCCACTTACCGTAAACAATCGGCTTATGAGGTCTGTTTACAACGTACGATTTGGGGTAACGTACGGCAAGCGGCGCGTCAAACGTCAACGAAAATTCAAGCATCGCTCTTAGCTCGTCGCCATCCGTCGGGCACATAACCGTCATATTTGGTATAGGCAATAAATAACTCAAATCAAACACGCCTTGGTGTGTAACGCCGTCCGCACCCACAACGCCGGCACGATCTATGCAAAACGTAACCGCATGCTTGCTTATACAAACGTCATGTACAATTTGGTCGAAACCGCGTTGCAAAAACGTTGAATACACAGCAAAGTACGGCTTGATACCGCCCGCCGCCAGTGCGGCGCAGTAAGTAACGGCATGCTCCTCGGCAATGCCGACGTCCTTAAACTTTGCAGGATGCGCAATAGAAAACTTTTCAAGTCCCGTACCTATCGCCATAGCCGCAGTAACCGCCATAACACGGTTATCCTTTTGAGCCGCATCCGTCAAAAACTCGCCAAGCACAGCCGAAAAATCGTTGCTCGACATAGCGCCGACCGACGAAATACCGTGCGAATGTTCGGGATCGGTAACTGCGCTTTTCAGTCCATGACCTTTATCGGTTATTATGTGTACAAGTGCCGGACTTTTCTTTTTTCGCACCTGCTCGAAAATATCGATCAGCTTGCCCACATTGTGACCGTCAAACGGGCCGTAATACGATATTCCCATCTCCTCGAACATCTTGTTAGACAGCACAATGCGCTTTAACAGCTTTTTGCCCTTTTCCATCAAGTGCAAAATGCCGTCACCGAAAAGCGGGATAATGGACACCGCGCGCTTGATTTCGTTTTTCATGCCGACGTACTTTTTGCTTACACGCAAGCGCGTCAGGTACTTACTCATAGCTCCGACGTTTTTGCTAATCGACATATTGTTGTCGTTAAGCACTATCGTCACAGGCAACTGCTCACTGCCTATCGCATTCAGCGCCTCGTATGCCATGCCACCTGTAAGCGCACCGTCGCCTATCACCGCGACAACACTCGAATTTTCGCCTGTTTGCTTTGCCGCTTCGGCAAACCCCAAAGCGACCGAAAGCGAAGTGGACGCATGCCCCGCCGTAAACGCGTCGTATTCGCTTTCTACAGGTTGCGGAAAGCCCGAAATACCTCCGTTTTGTCGCAAACCGTCAAACGCTTTGCCGCGCCCCGTAAGTATCTTATGCGTATACGACTGATGTCCGACGTCAAAAACTATTTTGTCCTTTGGACAATCGTATACGTAGTGTAGGGCTACCGTAAGCTCCACAGTGCCGAGATTGGACGACAAATGTCCGCCGTTCTTTTCCACGACGTTTATTATCCGCTCCCTGATGCTTGCGCACAGTCCGTCAAGCTCGTTGATATTAAGCCGCTTTAACTCCGACGGCGTTGTGACTTTTTCGTAGTCCAATGTTAAATGATTATAAACCTATTTAGTAGTTCGCGCAAAAACGCAGTGTCGCCGCGCAATGCTTCCAGCGTGTCCGCCGCGTCGTTAAGCATAGTGTTAAGCATTTTTTTGGCTTCATCCAAATCGACGTAGTTCATAATGCTTGTGCTGGTAATTCTGTCTCCGTTTATATATTCGGAAATATCGTCGTAAAGCTGAAAAGCTGCGCCGAACGCTTCGCCAAACCCGCTTGCCAATGTGTAGTTAAGCAAAAGCCTATCATCGGACATATCGGCTGCTGCGGTTTCGTCTGTCGATTGTCCCTCCAAAAATGCCTTACACTTTTTGTAATCGAGATTATTTCCGAGCGCAAAACCACCGATACACGCAAGCTTGATGAGCGCACCCGTTTTGTGCCTGTACATTTCCAGCAAATCTTCGACGTTATCTATTTTGCCGTACAAATCGCAATACTGGCCGTGAATAAGCCCACCGTCCCCGCACATATCCTTAAACATACAAAACGGCCCGACTTCCAGCGCCGGCGTGGGCATGCTCAAAATTCTATATGCCAAATCCATAAGCGCGTCACCCGCTAAAAGCGCCAAGCCCTCGCCGTACTTTTTGTGAACCGTAGGTTTGCCGCGACGGTAATCGTCGTTATCCATGCACGGCATATCGTCATGAATAAGCGAATATGCATGCAGTATTTCCAACCCGCAAGCAAAGCGCAAGGCGTAATAATCGGCAGGAGCAAACATATTATGCCATTCGAGCATAAGGATAGGCCTAAGTCGCTTTCCTCCCGGAAAAAGCGCATACTCCAGCACTTCCTTAAAATCGGCGGAATAATTAAGCTCGCCTATTATTTTTTTCAGCTCGGCGTCTATTTGCTCTTTGTAGCCGTCCGAATATTTTTTGTACTCGTCAATTTTCATCGTTATCACCAAGAGACGGCATAATCACCAAATCAAGCTGCTTGTTAAGCTCGGTAATACGCGCATTTAACTGTGCCAAATCCTCGACGCATTGCTTGGCGATTTTAAGCCCGCTCTCGTACAGGCTCATACTGTCTTCTAACGTTACGTCGGGATCGTTTTCCAGCCTTTGGACTATCTTTTGCAACTCGTCCAATTTATTTTCAAAATCGCCCGAAGCGAGTGTGTTTATATTTTCGTTTTTCATAGTCGTATCCTCCTTTATTTCCGATCATTTTGCTTTATCGAAGTTATATGCGCCTTGGCCGTGCCGTCCGAAAAAATCAAATCTACATCGTCGTCGATACTAAGCCCCGCCGCACCCGAAATGCGCTTGCCTCTTTTTGCAACCGCCGCGTAACCGACCCTGATAATTCTATGCGGATCGAGCGCAGAAAGCAGCGCCGTCAGCTTGTCGGTCTTGGCCCGACTTGCCGTATACCTTAACGCCAAAGCCGATTTCATACGCGCGGCACAATCGGATGTGCTATCAATAAACGCTTGCAGCCTCTTGCCTGCGCCGTGTCGCAAATCGGTTGCAGTGGAGCGCAACAGTCCATACTGATTGCTTATCCGCTTTGTTGCTGCATAAGTGGTAGCTTTGCCTAATCTATTCAATCTCAGCACACTGCGCCGATATCTGCTTTCAATACTCGACTTGATTGCCGAAGTATATGCAACAATGTCGGTTATAATCCTGCTTGCGTGAGCGTTTACCACTTGCCCCGCTATGGACGGCGTGCCCGCTCGCGTACCCGCGCAATAGTCACATAGCGTGTAATCAACCTCATGCCCTACGGCGGAAATAATAGGTATGCGCGACGTCGCTACCGCAACGGCAAGCTGCTCGTCGTTGAATACGTCCAAATCCTCGTCGCTACCGCCGCCACGGCAAAGCACTATCGCGTCGGTGTTGTACGATTGCAGTTTGGCTATTGCGTCGCATATCCTCGCCGCCGCACCCTCGCCCTGCACCTTTACGGGATAAACCTCTATAACAACAAACGGATTTTCGTCGTGCACCACGCGAATAAAGTCGCGTATTGCAGCGCCGTCGGGACTTGTAACTGCAACCACGCGTACAATATATTTTGGCAGCTGCGGTCTATCTGTAAAATACCCTTTTTCGTACAACGATTGTTTAAGCTGCAACAGCTTGGTGTTTTTGTCGCCTACACCCTTTAAAAAAAATTCCGAATAGGTAAATGTTACAGAATTGCGCTTGTCGTAAAAATTGACCGATCCACGCAGCGCTATAAACGCACCCTTCTCTATCTTGTCGCGCGACGAAAAATGCACGCAACGCACCGAGAACGCACCGTCCGACAAAACCAAAAAAGTATGTTTGTCCGAATAAGATACTTCCGCAACTTCGCCCGAAAGCGTTATGTCGTGCAAAAGCTCCTCGTCCTCAAACACACCCTTGATGTATCTGGAAAGCTGCGATACGGTCATTTGCCTATTCATGCACGGCACCGTCCACGGTATTACAAAGCAGCATAGCAACCGTCATAGGTCCCACGCCGCCGGGTACGGGCGTAATATAACCCGCAACTTCTTTTACTCCGTCAAAGTCAACGTCGCCGCACAGTCCGTTTTCGTCGCGATTCATGCCGACGTCTATAACGATAGCGCCGGGCTTGACCATATCCGCCGTAATAAATTTGCTCTTACCTATTGCCACGACAAGTATATCGGCTGATAGCGTTATTTCCTTTAAGTTTACGGTACGGCTGTGACAAACTGTAACCGTGGCGTCGTTAGCAAGAAGCAGCGCCGCAACCGGTTTACCTACTATATTGGAGCGCCCCACTACGATCGCATGCTTGCCCTGTATAGGCACACCGGTAGATTTGATAAGTTCTATTATTCCGCGCGGCGTACAAGCCACAGTGCCGTCCTTTTCACCTAAAAACAGCTTGCCGGCGTTGACGGCGTGAAATCCGTCCGCGTCCTTTTTCGGATCTATTTCGGCAAGCACGGCACGCTCGTCAATATGCTTAGGTAGCGGAAGCTGCACTAAAATTCCATCCACTTGCGCGTCGGCATTCAGTGTATGAATAAGTTCGACAAGCTGCTCGTTTTTTATATTCTCGTCAAGCTCATAGCTGAGAGAGCGTATATTACACTCGTTACACGCCTTTATTTTGTTGCGCACGTACACTGCGGAAGCGGGATTAAAACCTACACGAATAACGGCAAGACCGACCTTGCGCCCGTAACGGTTTTCAAACTCGTTGGCGCGAATCAGTACTTGGCTTCTTATTTTTGCGGCAAGCGCTTTGCCGTCTATGATTTCAGCCATTAGCCACCTCTTTTATAACCGAAGCAAGTATGCCGTTTATAAAAGCGTGGCTCTTTACGTCCGAATATGTTTTGGCAATTTCCACAACCTCGTTGGCGACTACCGCCGGAGGAGTGTCGGTATATTTGATTTCGTAGCATGAAAGCAATAAAAGTGCAAGATCGGTTTTGTAAATCCTGTCGTACTCGTAGCCCTTGGCGTACTTGACTATTGTAGCTTTCAGGTCGTCCAAATGCTCGGCAATACCTGTTGTCATGCCGTTTATATAATTGATAGAATCGCAATCGGTATCGCCGTCCAACAGCTCGTCACGAGTTTCGTTGTTGTATTGTCCGGTCATAACCATTTCGTAAGTAAGTTTAAACGCGATCTCACGCGCGGCGCGTCGTTTCATTCAATGTACTCCTAATGCTTCAAAAATTTAACGGAAATAATGTTGATATTGATTACGCCCATCTTGTAATCTGTCATTGTTTCCACCGAACGCTTAATGTTATCCTGAACGCGGTACGCGATATCCGAACAGCTTACTTCGCTGTTCACCTCCAAGTACACGTCGGCGTCGATAGTGTCGCCGTAAATATAACAGCGCACACCCCTGCCGCAAACCGATTCGACCCCGCTTATCTCTTGCGCAGCCAAACGTATAATCGACCGCAAAACGTTATGTCCGTACGTTATGCCGTTCGATAATGAATTGTTTCGCTTTGCGCTCATTTACAACCTCGACAAATTTACTGACGGCAGATAGGTAAAATCCACCGTATAAATAGTATAGCATATTGCCATTTAAAACACAAGTGCTTATAAATAATTTAGAAACAAAAAAACGGACGAAATTACGCCCGTTTTTTGCTGTTTTTGTTAGCGATTTATAGGTCGATAGATTTTACGCGCACCTCGCCGACAGTCTTGCCCGTTTCGGTGCAGACCATATCGAGGAGCTGTGCCGATTCCTGCTCGGTAAGCGCGTCGGACTTGACTATAACGCTGATTTTTTCCTTGCCTACCGTCACGATACAATCGTCAAAGCCAAGCGATTTGATAAGCGTTTCGAGGCGCTGCTCGGTGTCTACGCCCGCAACGAGCGCGGCAAGCTCGGTTTCGGCGCTGGCCTTTGCTTCCGCCGAAGTGGCTTCGCTGTTGATTATCGTATTGTAATACGACACTGTTTCCTCGCGAGCAGACGTTCTGTCAGCGCGCGACGCGGCAAAGTAATCGCTGTAAGTGAGGTTGCCCTCGGCATTAGCGGGGTTGGACGCCGGACGGTTCAAAAAGTAGTTGAGACAGCCCGTCAATACCAAAAGTGCGACCATGCTTGCAAGCACGATAATTTTTTTCTTTTTACTCATAAAAGCCTCCTATTTGGATTTTGGATATACCATGATTTTTTCTATGGACAGATCCAGCAGCGTTGATACGGCGTAGATAACGTCCAACTTGACTTTTGTATTGTTGCCGCCGTCGCACACAATCAGTGCGCCGACCGCCTTTGGATTTTCGGTTGCTCCGCCGCCGAATGTTGTTTGAACACTGCTTCTATCCCAGTTAATCACAACCGACGCCGAGCCTACTCCCGATATTTGCGACACTATTTTTTCCACCTGCGCGCGCATATTGGTGCAGTAGTCGGTGCTTGCCGTATCGCCGTCAATCAAAGACGTTGTAGTCGCATTGTCCGAACACGACGCGCAAGAAAAGTAAACCAACAACACTGTGAACATTACCGCCACGCAAGCGATTATTTGCAAATGCTTTACGTTTTTCAGCTTATTCAGCCATTCCGATATTTTATTACCCATACGCCATAACCGCCTCCTTTTCTATACCGAAGTATTCGGCAAGCAATTTTTTAATTTCACTGTTATTTATATGCTGGCCGTTTTGCATAATGCTTGAATCGGAAATTTTTGCAGTAACTGATTTTACTTTGTATCCGTCCATTTGCACAAACACCTCTACCCCGTCGTAACCGTTCTGTTTTAGATACTGCTTAGCGGCACGGGCTACATATTCCCCGCGCTTATCATCCGAGTACTTAATATACTCGGTATCTATCTTTACGGTGTCAGCGGTAAAATCGAAATCGAATCCGTTTTTGATTAGATTGGGTAACGGCGTGACTATAACCAGTACCGCTAACGTTGCCATTACAGAGCGTATAACGCCGCGTGTTTTACCCTGCGGCAACAGCATTTCCGCAACCGTACAAATAACCGCCAACCCCAATAACGTAAGTCCCCAAGCCGCAAAAGAACTCATAACGCCATATTCCCCGTACAAATAGTCATCGAGAGGAAAAGTATATACAAAAAAGTCATAGCACACACGACCGCGTTCATAGCCGACGACGACTTTGAAATCGTGGTTAGTATGCCGCTGAACTTTTCCCCGCCAAGCGGCTCTGCTATCGCCGCAGTAAGTTTTAGCGTGAGCGTGAACACGGCAAGCTTGGATATTACGGGCACGGCAAACAGTACTATCAGCACGATTGCACTGGAACCCAACGCGTTCTTTATAAGCACGTTACCCGCCATTACAAAATCGAAGCCCTGCGACAAATATCCGCCTATTATCGGCACGTACTTCGACACGGCAAACTTGGCGGCACGCACCGATATCCCGTCGCTTACCGAAGCGGTTATGCCAGAAACGCCTATAATGGTAACGAACAAAAAGAACGCAGTACCCAAAAACCACTTGCATGCCGAGCGGAAAAATTCGGCGGTCTTATCCAATTTTACCGCACCAAAAACCGAGCCTATTATATCGAATACCATAGCCATTAACAGCGCGGGAAAAGCCAAATATGTAACGACGTTGGTCATACCGCTGCCCAGCACGGCAATAGACGGCGCGTACACGCTTGCCGACGAGGTTGCGCCCGCCGCCGTCATAAGCGTAATCAACACGGGCGCGACGGCATTTATTTGCGTTTTGAGCGAAACTACAAACTTGACGGCATACGCCATTACGGAAGCAAAATAGCCCACGACAAGAGTAACCGCAAGCGTGCCGGTAGCAAAGTACACGACCTTACCCACCGATTCGGACGCCGCACGCGCCTTTACCGAATTTACTATATTGTATGCCAGCACGATAGCCAAACAGCCTATCAGCATTGGCATAAATTCAAAGATATCGGCGCCAAGCAGTGCCAGTGCATACGTTATAACGCTTTTAAAATCGTTTTTAAATTCTCCGTTAGCTACCGCCCGTATGCGCTCTGTAATATCGCCGAAACCGAAAACCGCTATGCCGTCCGACGAAAGCGTGTCGAGTATGCCTTGAATATCGTTAAGGTTGAGCTTGCCGAGTAAGTCGTCCACGCTGTCACTACCGTCCGTTTTTGCGGTAGCGTTTGACACGGCGGCACTGTCATCCTCCTTGGAATCTTCGCCCACGCCGCACAAACAAAACAGCGACGCTACTATTATTATCGCAAGCAAAATCTTTTTCATGCAAGCAATCCCGCTATAAAGTTGAAAAGCTGTACCACTATGGGCAACGACATTGCCACTATAATAAGCTTACCTGCAAGCGTGACCTTGTCCGACAGCGACGAAAGTCCCATGTCGTCCATAATAGACGACGAGAACTCCGTCACATACCCTATCGCTATCACCTTAAACAACAACGTTACCACAGACGCGGCAAGCCCAGCTTTTTTCGCCACCGACGATATAACCGAAAATACGTCCGAAAAGTAATTGATTACCGAAAGCACCACCACCAAACCGCCGACAAGCGCGACTATGGGCGCAAGCTCGCTTTTAGCTTCGCGCAACACCAGTACGCAAAACGCCGTTATCAATGCAATAGCCGCTATCCTGAAAATTTCCATCAGTACATTCCGAAAACGGTTTTTAACGTATCGAATAATTGCCCTATCATGTTTATAACCATGATAAGCACGGTAACAAGCCCGGCAAGCGTGACAAGCATGGCTATTTCATCCTTGTCGGACTTTTTAAGCACCTGGTTTATTATTGCGGTTATCAGTCCGACCGCCGCTATTTTGAAAATAATATTTATGTCCATATAGCTCCTATAACACCAACACTCCGACGCCCAGTCCAATCAAAAATCCAAGCTTTACGGCAACCGCGCCCATACTCTTGTACTTTTGTTCGGCATCGGCACGAAGCTTTTCAAACCGCAGCGACAGCGCGTCCAGCCGCGCGTTTTGCGAGCTTTCGTCCGACCCGCCTATCGCCTCGAACAAATCGGTTATGCCGTCATACGTAGACTGCGGCAAAAATCCGCGGCTGATTGCGTGCCCCTCGGACTGCCCGCCTACAAAGCCGATATATTCCTTTATGTTTTTTTGCAGCTGAGTACTGCCTACCTTTAAGCCGCTAAGCACAACTGAAACGGCGTCTTTTTTGTAGGACAGGTTTTGTTTGAGCGCACTTATCATGCCGCACACGCCGTCCAAATACGAATAATTCTTTTTGTACGACAACAATATCATATACCCGCAAAACGTGCCTGCCGCAACACACAAAAACAATATAAACAGTTTTACGCTCATTGCACACCCTCGTACACCGTTACTGTGCGTAACGGCGGGCCGGACAGCACAACATAGCTGTCAAATACACCATGCGCCACGATATCCGAATATTCATGCTTTGATTTAAGCTCGTCGATATCCCGCGCATGTGCTGTGGCAATAACCGCAATACCACAAGTGGAAGCGCGGCGCACGTACGGCAAATCGGCGGCAAAAAGCTCGTCGGTCATAATAATTTCGGGACTCATATTGGCTATACCCATTTCAAACACCTTGGGCTTGTCCACACCGCTTATAACGTCGGTACAGCACCCGACGTCCAGCGACGGCACACCGCCCGACACAGACGCGATTTCGTACTTTTCGTCGCACAACAAAACTGTCCTGCCGCCGTCCGACAACAGCCTACACAGATCGCGCAGTATAGTAGTTTTGCCCGCGGCAGGCGGCGAAAGTATCAGCGTGTTGTTTATCTGCCCGTTACTTGTTAACTTTTGCGCAAGCACGCCAGCGCAACCCTTAACCTCATGCGGCAATCGGATATTGACCGAATAAAAATCCTTGACGGCGGTAAGCACACCGCTCTGCATTACGCCCGCGCCGCACACGCCCACCCTTATGCCGCCCGCCACCGATATGTACCCGCGTTTTAGCGTGTCCGTAACTGTAAACAGCGAATGTGAGCAAGCACGCATTACTATTTGTTCGGCACTACCGACGCTGGCTATAAACGCGGCTGCTCTATCCTTGGTAAGACCGGATTCACACAGAAAATAGTACACGCCGTCATAGCAAACCCTGACCGGTGCGCCGCCTATTATGCGCAATTCACTCAGTCTTTGAATGCTCAACCGCTTTGCTATAACTGCGGCGTACTTATCTGGAATAAGCCTGTACAATGCTTCCATACCGTTATATATTTATGGGACAAGCGCCGCTATTATGCCGATAGCGTTTTGTAGCATAAAAAAACCCGCGGCATTTTACCTCGGGTTTTATAGTCATAAACTTTAACTTATTAATTATTTTACGCGTTCCATGTATGTTCCCGTGCGGGTGTCTACGCGGATTTTGTCGCCGATATTTACGAACAGCGGCACGCCGATAACAAAGCCTGTTTCCAGCGTTGCGGGCTTGTTGCCGGGCTTGCTTGTGTCGCCCTGAATTCCGCCCTCGGTGTCGGCAATAACAAGCTCGACAAAATTGGGCGGTTCAACCGCGAACGGCGAGCCCTTGTAAGACGAAATAGTAACCGTCATCTCTTCCTTGATAAAGCGAAGCGCGTCCTCGCACAAATCGTGGTTGAGCGGAAGCGTGTCGTACGTTTCGGTGTCCATAAAGTAGTAAAGGTCGCCATCGGTGTACGAATACTGATACTCGCGCCTGTCAATATGCGCTTCCTCGTACTTATCCGAGGGGTTGAACGTGTTTTCAAGAACCTGTCCCGTGATTACGTTTTTGATTTTGGTGCGAACAAACGCCGAACCCTTGCCCGGTTTTACGTGCTGAAATTCGACGACGGTATAAACCTTGCCCTCCATCTCGAATGTTGTGCCTTTGCGGAAATCTCCTGCCGATACCATAAAAATCCTCCTCGGAATAATTTTTTATTAGTTTTTGCTTAAAGCAATTTTTGACTGATTAGAAACTTAGTTTTTTCTCGTAAGTAGTCAAATTGACAACGCCGTCTTCCTTGACTACAAGCATATCCTCTATGCGCACGCCGCCCAAACCGGCAATGTAAATACCCGGTTCGGCAGTGATTATCATATTGGGCTGCAAAATTGTTTGGCCGTTAGCGCCCACGCGCGGCTCCTCGTGGATATCCACGCCTACGCCGTGACCGAATGAATGTCCGAAGTTTTCGCCGTAGCCGTTGGACGTGATGTATTCCCTTGCAAGCGCGTCCGCGTCGTTGCATGTCATACCCGCTTTAATGTTCTTTATTGCGTACTCCTGCGCTTCCTTTACTATGCCGTAAATCTCGACAAGCTTGCTGTCGGGATTACCCAAGCAGAACGTACGGGTCATGTCCGAGCAATAGCCCCGATATTTGGCGCCCATATCGACCAAAATAAGCTCGGTTTTTTCCAGCTTTTTGTCTGACGGATGGTGGTGCGGCTGTGCGGTGTTGGCGCCGAACGCGACAATAGTTTCAAATGAATACTTGTCCGCGCCCGCCATAATCATTTCGTAATTGATTTCCGCCATAAGCTCACGCTCGGTTATGCCTGCCTTGGCACGGGATATGGCGCGTTTGAGCGCCGTTTCCGCAATTTGCTGTGCCGTTTTGATAATGGAAATTTCTTCTTCCGTCTTGACGGCGCGCTTGGCAGCGATAATATCTTCCGCCGGTTTGAGCTTAAATCCGGTAAGCGCCGACTTAAAGTTGTTAAATTCGTCTATGTACATCTTTTCGCCGTAGCCCACCGTCTTTGCGTTTATGGACGAAAGGACTTCGGCTATTTTAGCGTAAAATCCGGAATAAGTGGTTATAACGATTTCGAAGTCGGTAACCTTTTCCCGCGCTTCCGATTCGTAGCGGAAATCGGTTATGAATACGTTGCGGGCGGGCGACAGAATGACCGCGCCGAACGAGGTTTCCATTTTTGTAAAGTAGTAACGGTTGGATTCGTCCGTAACTACAAACGCGTCGATTTTAGGATTATTTTCAAACAAGTCGGATGTATTCATACTACCTATCTTAACTCCCTTCATCCATTATACCACATGTTGTGCCGTTTGTTAAGCGTTTTTGTGCAAATTTTTCATTATAAGTGCGTCGTCCGACATTGTGCCGTTTGATTCGCACACAATGTACGGCGACATTTTGTATTCGTCAAACAGCTCGGCAAGCGGTGCATAATCCGGCCCGTACTTGGTGTCTTCAAACGTCAAGTGCTTTATCTCGCCCTTGTCGCCGTACATTATCTTGGAAAAATGCACGTGCATTTGCGACGCCTTGTCAAAGCCGAGCTTGTCGATTGTGTAGTCCAAGATACGCCTGTAATCGTCCTTTGTTTTAAGCCCGCCGCGCATATACGAATTGATATGCCCAAAGTCAAAGCACGGATAGAACATATCGTCTATAAGACAAAACTCGACAATCTCCTCCACCGTACCTATCTGGTTGAGCTTGCCCATTGTTTCTGCGCACAGCTTAAACGGTAAAGCTATTTCATGGCACTTTTCCGCAAGCAACGCGAGGTTACGCGCCGTAGCAGCAACAGCCTCGCTCCTCGTCGCCTTTCCGCACGCGGCAGGATGAAAAACCACGCGCTCCCCGCCAAGCTTGTTGCAAGCGTTAATAGACTGAATAATATAGCCTATGGACTTTTGTATCATCTCGGGATCAGGGTTTGCAAAATTGGTGTAGTACGGCGCGTGCACGCTTATTGCAATGTCGTACTTGCCTAACTCTGTTTTTATCTTGCCCGCAGTTTCGTCCGACATGGACACGCCACGTCCGAAAGAATATTCGAACGCATTAAGGCCTAGCTCGTGTAAAAACTCGCCTTCCTGATATGTGTGCTTTCTGCCCGACGCGTAAAACGAATCGCTATTGCCCGAAGGCCCTATCCTGATCATTTGTACCACTCCATATCTTTATGGACTTGTTTGGAAAGCTGCGCGGGCGTTTCGAACTTCTTAACGCCGCGCAAGTGCTTGTGAAAGTAAATTTTGACGTCCTTGTCGTAAATATTATCATTAAAGTCGGCAAGCATTGTTTCCACGGCAAGCTTGGACAGCCCGAACGTAGGACGTGCGCCCACATTGGTAGCGCCGTAATACTTAACGCCGTCAATCTCGCATACAGTGCCGTACACTCCCGCTTTGGGCAACATTTTACTTGCGGGGTACTTTATATTGGCTGTGGGGATATCAAACATCCTGCCCGCGCCCCTACCATGAACGACCTTGCCGCTAAGCGTAAAAGGCTCGCCCAACATAGCGTTGGCTTGTTCTATCTTGCCGGACGCCAAAAGCGACTTAACCTTGGTTGTGGATACGCGCGTGCCGTCCAACTCGTATTGCGGCATCACTATGCAGTCCACGCCGTGCGCTGCGCTGTATTCCTTGAGAAACGCCGCGTCGCCCTTTGCGCCCGCGCCGAACAAATAATCATATCCGCACACAACCGCCTTAACGTTGTGGCGTGCAAAAAGACCATGCAAAAATTCTTCCGCCGTGTGATTTTTCAGCCGTGTGTCAAACCGCATAGGCAAAACATAATCGCACATGTCCTTTAACAAATCGCAACGCTCTACGTATGTATAAACCTGCTTATCATCCGAGTTGAACAGCTTGTATGCGTTGTTGCTAAACGTAGCCACGCACGAGGCTATATTATGCTCCTTTGCGTATGCACGAGTTGCTTCGATCAAGCTTCTGTGCCCCAAATGCACGCTGTCGAAGTAACCGAGCGCAATGCACACTTCTTCCGAACCGAGTTCTTTCATAATCCCTCCTTAGTTGTCCTCACGTAGATAAGTCTTGATTTTGAGTATACCGTCCACGGCATTGCCTATGCCGAAAAACTGTCCGTTACAGTATATTAAGCTGTCGCAATTTACGTCGCATTTTAATTTCCTGCCGTGTACCATATCGTCGTACAGAGTATCGTCAACGTTGTACACAGGAATATCCAAAACGTTTTGAGGCGGAATTAACGCCTTTTCTTTTATGCTTTCCAACTCGTCGAGTTTAACGCTGTCTTTTACGTCGAAGCAGCCCGACTTTGTGCGTTGCAAGTACGTAAGCGTTGCAAGCGACCCGCACATTTTGCCTACGTCGCGGCATATGGCGCGAATATACGTACCTGCCGAGCAAGTTATCGAAAACACCATCTCGTCCATTCTCGGTTGGCATATAAGCTCAATGTCGTATATGCTGACGCGCACAGGCTGCAACTCGACGCTTTTGCCGTCGCGCGCCAATGCGTATGCGCGCTTGCCGTCCACATGCTTTGCGCTGTATATCGGCGGAATTTGGTCAATCTCGCCCACCAGCGACTGCATGGCATGTAGCACTGCGTCCACCGACGGAATATCCGACGTCGTTTCCGTAACCTCGCCCAGCGCGTCCAGCGTATCGGTAGTGTAGCCGAATTTAAATTTGGCTATATACGTCTTTTTTCGTCCGGAAATGTAATCGAAAAGCCGCGCGGACTTGCCAACGCCTATTACCAGCACGCCCTCCGCCATCGGATCGAGCGTACCCATATGCCCCACCGTCTTTTCGCCGAGTATGCGTTTTACCCGCGCAACGGCTTGTGCCGACGACATTCCCGTCGGCTTGTAAAGATTAATCAGTCCGTTCACTATTCAATGCCGCTGTGGCCGCACCGACCACCTTTTCCATAACGTCGTAACGGTTGCCCGTAATCATACAGCCGGCCGCAAGCTTGTGACCGCCGCCGCCAAACCGCGCAGCTGCAGCCGAAACGTCCGCCGACACCGACCTAAAAGATATGCGGAAAACCGACCCGGGTTGCTCGCACATCGATATAGCTATCTTTACGCCGGAAATTGCCGACGCATTATCTATAAGCCCCTCGGTGTCCTCCGAAGTGCAACCGCAGTCCTGCAAATCCTTTAACGATATGTTCATCAGCGCGATCTTGCCCGATTCGTAAAGTACAATCCCGCCGATTGCGCGAGATGTAAGCTTCATTTTGCTAAATGCATTATTGCAATACAAATCGTGATTGAGCGTAGCAATACCTATGCCGTACTCGCACAGCGCCGCAGCCGTACGAAAAACCTCGGCAGTAGTGTTGCTGTGCATAAAATGTCCCGTATCGGTGGAAAGTCCAACGTACAGCATCGACGCGCAGGCATTGTCCAAAAGCCCGTCGATGTCCTTGAACAAATCGAAAAGTATCTGACACGTGCTGGACGCGTCGGGCAACACATGATTTATTTTACCGTACTCGGTGTTGGTTATGTGGTGGTCTATGTTTATGCTGTTTTTTGCGCTCGTAAGAAACGCTTTATATTCGCCTAAACGACTTTCCGTTGCACAGTCCACAGCTATAAAAAGGTCGTACTTTTTGTAGCGCGGTGCACAAAAATACTCATATTCGGGCAAGAACGCATATGCGGTCGGTTTGTCACCGTCGCATACCGCGTCGGCCGACTTTCCAAGCTTTTCGCAAATATGCCGCATAAAGAGCGCCGCGCCCACGCAGTCGCCGTCCGGTCTGATATGCCCGACAATCAATATAGTTTGGGCGGCGTTAATAGCTTTAAGTATTTCACTAGTCGTTGTTGTCATTGTGAATTTCCTTAATAACTTGTTCTATACGCTCGTAGTAGCCCTGTGTTTTGTCCAGCACAAACTTTAACTGCGGAACGCCGCGCATTTCGCTGTTTTCCTCGGCAAGCACGTGTCTGATATATCCGGCACACCCGTTTAACGCCTTTATGACTGACTCGTCGTTGCCGTCCACAGTAACAAACACGGTGGCGTTGCGGAGATCGCGCGACATTTCCACGTCGACAACTGTGACACCGTGTACGCGCGGGTCAGACAAGGAATCGACAATGACCGACACGTCGCGCCGTATCATACTCGCAACGCGTTCCGTTCTATGGCTTGTTCCGTTGTTGCCCCTCACTTAGTCTCCTTTTCCACTACGTAGCATTCGATGATATCGTCTTCCAAGTATTCGGTGCAATCGGCGATTGCGATACCGCATTCGAGTCCGATTGTAACTTCCTTGGCGTCGTCCTTAAACCGCTTTAAGCCTACGATATTGCCGTCGTGAATGAGCTTGCCGCCGCGGTACAATCTAGCCTTGCCGTTACGCACAATCTTACCGGACTGAACGTAGCTACCGCCGACCAAACCGACGCCCGACACCTTGAACATAGCGCGAACAATTGCTTTACCGGTGACGCGCTCGACAAACTTAGGCGCAAGCATATCTTCGATTTTGGACTGAATATAATCCATTGCTTCGTAAATTATGCTGAACAGCTTAATTTCTATTCCCGCGCGCTCGGCCGCCGTCTTGGCGTCGTTATCAGGCTTGACGTTGAAGCCGATAATGCTCGCGTGTGAAACCTCAGCCATCATAATGTCGGACTGGTTGATAGCGCCCACGCCCGCCTTTACAACGGTGACTGTAACCTCGTCGTTGGAAAGATTGGTAAGTGCTTCTTTGAGCGCCTCGCTCGAACCCTGAACGTCAGCCTTGATGACAAGTTTAAGCTCCTTGGACGTCTTGCTTTCCAAATCGCCGAACACGTCGAGATTGGCTTGCGGCACGTCGGCAAGCATCTCGTTTTTAAGCTTGACCGAACGTTCCTCAATAACTTGACGCGCCATCTTTTCGTTTTCGACAACGGCTATCGGGTCGCCCGCCGACGGAACCTTTTCCAAACCGTAAACAGCCACAGGCATGGACGGGCCTGCCGATTTAATAGTCTTGCCCTTGTCGTCAATCAACGAGCGCACTCTTCCGTAGGTCGTACCCGACACAACGTAATCGCCCACTTTGAGCGTTCCGTTTTGAATGATGACTGTTGCAACGGCGCCTCTGCCCTTGTCAAGCCGCGCTTCTATAACGTAACCGCGCGCACTGCGCTTGGGGTTGGCGCGAAGCTCCAACACTTCGGCCTGTAAAATAATGTTTTCAAGAAGCTTATCGATACCCTTATTTTGCTTGGCTGAAATAGGTATCATAGGCACCTGGCCGCCCCACTCCTCGCAAACAAGGTCTTTTTCGGCAAGCTGTTCCTTTATCTTTTCGATATTCGCACCCGGCTTATCGATTTTGTTGATAGCAACGACGATGGGTACGTCCGCTTCCTTGGCATGCTTAATTGCTTCCACCGTTTGCGGCATTACACCGTCGTCCGCAGCGACAATAAGCACCGCGATATCGGTGACTTTGGCGCCACGCCGACGCATTTCGGTAAACGCCTCGTGTCCGGGAGTATCAAGGAATGTGATTTTTTCGCCGTTAAGGTCGACCGAATATGCACCGATATGCTGTGTTATACCGCCGGCCTCGCCGCTTACAACGGATGTCTTGCGAATAGCGTCGAGTAGCGACGTTTTGCCGTGGTCGACGTGACCCATAACCGTGATAATGGGCGGGCGCTTGACCAAATCCGCCTCGGCGTCAGGCTCGGAATGCAATTCCAAAAGCTCCTCTTCCTTAGTCTTTTCAAGCTTCAATTCGATACTGACACCCAATGCGTCGGCTACGAGCTGCATGGTAGCAAAGTCGACAACACTATTGATATTTGTCATTATGCCAAGTTCCATGAGCTGCTTGATAATTTCCTGCGCGGTCTTGCCTATCTTTTCGGACAAAATCTTGACCGTAAGATTTTCGGTGGTAATGACCGCTTTTTCTATCTTGATGGGCGCAAAAGGCACAACCTTGTTGACCTTTTTATTTTTCAGCTTGCGCGTACCCATGCGCTCCTCGTCCATATTCTCTTGAATATAGCCTTTGCGAATGAGCGTACGCTTGTTCATTTGCCGCTTGTCTTCGGGCTTGACAGTAGTCTTTTTGCCGGCAACTTCGCGCTTGTTGCGCTGCGCTGCGGGCGGCTCGAACTTGATGACCGACGACGGACGCGGCGCATTATTGCCTGACGGACGGGGCGCCGTTGTATGCGGTGCGCCGTTACGGTCGCGCTGCGGTACGGAAGGACGCGCACCCGTCTTGTCTGTACGGGGCGTTCTTTCGGGCGCGGGGCGCGGCGTGTGCTTTATAACTCCGCGGATATAACTGGGTATAGCCGTGCGAGTGCCGCTTGTCGGTGCTTCCGACTGTTGCTCGGACGGAACAGCGCTCGAATTACTTGCCGAAGCGCTTTGCTGCGGCGTATTGTTTTCACTCGAAACGTTAGCGGGCGCACTTTCTACCGCCTCGCTTTGCTGCACGGGTTCGGGCGTTTTATTTTCCGACTCGGATACGGCGCGTTCGGCCTCGCGCTCGGCGGAAAGCCTGCGCTCCTCCGCTTCCTGCTCTTGCCTTGTACGCTCGGCAGTAAGCTCGGACAATTTGGCACGCTCGCCGGCAAACAGCTTTTCCACACGCCGTTTGGTATCCATAATGCGCTTAATGCAGTCTTGCAGCTCGCTCGATTCCACAAGCGCAAATAGACGCTTAGCGTTCTTAGCTACGTCCTCGTTGTTATTTACATTGTTAGTGGTGGCATTGTCCATAAGCATTACCTCCGTTTACCGTACTTGATTGTGTATTGCGTAGAGCCGCCTTCTATATATTCCGCAACCGCTTTTGCCATATTGCCGTCGACGAGCCCGAGCGCTTTTACATTGTTGCCTACCGTCAGTTCAAGTCCGACCGCGTAGACTATTGGAATTTCGTTTATGTCGGCAAGCCGCTCTATGTTGCGAACAAGATTGTCCGACGCAGTGTCGCTTACCGCCAAAAGCTTAACGTTCTTTGCATGTTTAAGGCTGTCCAAGCCGTAAACTATTTTGCCCGAACGACGGGCAAAGCCTATCATTGTAACAAATTTGTCGTTTTTATTTTCCATCGTCTTCCATTGCGGCTGCAAGAGCATCGTATACCGAATTATCCAACTGCTGCTTGAATGTGCGGTTGAATACCCGCTTTTTTACAGCCGTCGCCATACAGTCGCCGTTTTTACACACATACGCGCCTCTGCCGGCTTCCTTGCCGGTTCGGTCTATAACCACCGCACCGTCGGGGCGCCTTACCACGCGCAGTAATTCCGATTTGTCTTTGCACTCCCTACATACTATACAGGAGCGCATAGGAACGTGTTTCATTTAGTCCAGTTCTCCGAGATCCTCGTCGAATACGTCGTAATTATCGCTGCCCATTTGCTCAGCGCGTTCCTTAGCCTGTTTGACCTCTTTTTCCATTTTCGAATACGGCTTGATATCGATCTTCCAGCCGGTAAGCTTAGCGGCAAGCCGAGCGTTTACACCCTCTCTGCCGATAGCAAGACTGAGCTGATCGTCCATAACGACTACGCACGCAACACGCTCGTCCTCTTTGGCCTCGACCATGACGACCTTTGCGGGCAAAAGCGCACGCGCTATATATTCCAGCGGATCCTCGTGCCAAGGGATAATGTCTATCTTTTCCCCGCCCACTTCGGATATTATGCTGTTTACACGCGAGCCGCGGTTACCGACACATGCACCGACAGCGTCAACACCCGAATCGGTTGCGTATACGGCCATCTTTGTGCGCAAGCCCGCTTCGCGGACAATACCCTTGATTACGACCACGCCGCTCGATATTTCAGGAACTTCAAGCTCGAACAGCTTGCGTACGAACCCGGGCGCCGTGCGCGTAACAAGCACTTGCGGTCCGCGTGTGCCGTTCTTTATGCCGCGTACAAAAACCTTGATTTTGTCGCCGACCTTGAACTTATCGCCGGGCAATTGATCTTTGGGATACAAAACGGCTTCCATTTTTTGTATTTCCACACAAACGTTTTTGCCGTCGACGCGGTGAACAACGCAAGTAACAAGCTGTTCCTCTTTTTCCGCAAGCTCGGTATACGCCTTTTCGCTTTCCACCGAACGCAGCTTTTGCGTTACGATTTGCTTGGCCATTTGCGCCACTATGCGTCCGAATTCGTTGGCGTCCACGGGCCCGAGGATTTCGTCGCCAACCTTGTACTTTTTGTCGATGAGTCGCGCGTCTTCGAGACTGATTTCCGTCTCGCGCTCCTCCACGACCTCTACTACCTTTTGGCAAGTGAAAATGCCGAAGGTTTTAAGCTCGGGCGTCATAACTATCTTTATGGCTTTGGGTACGCCGTACTGCTTTTTGTACGCGCTGGTAAGAGCGTCTTGAAGCGCGTCTATAAACACTTCCTTTTTGATGCCGCGCTCTAATTCCAAATCGGTAAGAGCGTCGTAAAAGTCCGCTTGAAGCGTAAGTGTCGTATTCTTTTTTGCCATTTTTCTTCTCCCGAAAATTTTTATAT
Source organism: uncultured Clostridia bacterium (assembly GCA_947178255.1). Classification (GTDB taxonomy): domain Bacteria; phylum Bacillota; class Clostridia; order Christensenellales; family Pumilibacteraceae; genus Anaerocaecibacter. The sequence goes on from CAMWXP010000008.1 coordinate 26,926, forward strand.
ATTAGTTAAAACTCAATGTAAGGCCTTACTAATGCCACCAGCGAGTTTTCTATAACCAGTTGATTGCCGTCCACTTCTATTGTAATCGCTTCGTCCGAACGGCTGACGAGCGTTCCCTCGTACTGCTTTACCTTTGTGCCCTTGATGGGTGCAAACAGCTTGACTTCCACCTTTTCGCCGTAATTGCGCTCAAAGTCGCGTTGGGTCTTGAACGGCCTGTCCAGCCCCGGTGACGATACGTCCAGGTGGTACGGCCTGCCGTTTGTCGGATCGAGCGCGTCAAGCGGTCCGTCGAGCGCGTTGGATACCGTTTCGCAATCGTCAAGGCTTACGCCGTGTTCGCTTGCTATAAATACCGTAAGGTGCATATCGCCGTACTGCGACTTGTACTCCACGTCCACAAGCTCATAGCCCAATTTTTCGAGCACGTCTTGTACTACGGGTATTGCCTTTTCTATAACGCTGTTTATGGTAAACCTCCGAAAGTACCTACACAGTAATTGAGAGCTGGCAAAAACCAACTCTCATGCTAAACTTATAGTACCTTTAATAATATAACACTTATGCGCCCTTTTTGCAAGCGTTTTAACTGTTTTTACCGAAAAATCTTTCCTACTTCTTTTTGGAAAGAAGTAGCAAGAAAATCTTGCTTTATAGTGTTGCCTTAAAATAAATGTACTTTATATTAAAACGCTTGACATTTCAAAAAATCTTTATGATTTTGCGAGTAGCTTTTTCATTGCGATAAACGCTTTGGCGGTTGCCGCGGCGTCGGACAGTGCGCGGTGCGCGTTGTCGTTGCTTAATCCCAGGCTCGCCAACACGTTGTCGAGCGACAGTCTTGCAATGCCCGGTATAGCGGCAGGCGCGATACCCATTGTATCGAACGTACGGCGATTACCAAACGCCCACCCGCTGCGGTTGCCGCCGCGCAATAAGAAGGGAAAATCAAAACCAATGTTGTGCCCAATCAGCGAGCAGCCGTAAGTAAACTTGTAAAAGTCGGGCAAAATATCCTCGAACAGCGGCTGACCTTTTACCATTTCGTTGGTTATGCCCGTCTTTTCCACCACCTCGGGCGGAATTTCTCTGCGCGGGTCTATGAGCGTGGAAAAGCTTTCTTTCAGTTTGCCGTCGCTTATCTTGACAGCGCCAAGCTCGGTCGGCCTGTCATAAATAACAGATAATCCCGTCGTTTCGAAGTCGAACACGACAAAGTCGCCTTTAAGCGACGGCGGTACGTCCATGCTGCCGTCGAACATACTCGATTGAACAAGCACCTCGTAATTTTGCGGAACGATAAGTCCGTAAGATTTCGGCTCGGCTTTTAGCGGCGGCGGGGTCAAACCCTCCGCCGTGCAAAGAGATATTTCCTTGACCGTCATTGAAGCTTCGTTGCGCATCCCGTCGTATTCTACATTGCCTAATACGCAAACAAGTTTATTTATCAATTCGTATGCAGTAGCAATGCTCTTGCCCATTCCGTTAGGAAAGAATTTGCACTGCAACGATAAATCGCCGTCATAAATCAAAAACCGATCGTACGCCCTGCCGCCCTTACTGGTAAACTCGGTTTGCATAGCCAAAATTCCGCACACGGCCACATTATATTCATTCGTTGTGATTGCCGATATGGCGCGGGCTTTGTCGGGCTTAAAGTCGCCTATATACGGCTGCACTGAAGTAATTATATATTCCTTTTTGGTGCCCTGCGCCAACGCTTGCGCCGAACCTCCCGACTCGTAATCCACTACTTCCACGTCAACCGTTACGTCCTCGACGTAGTTGTTTTGCAAAAACTCTTTAAGCCGAGGCAAATAATCGTTTTTTGCAAGCTCATGCATAGCACTGTGCATTTTTAGCTTTACTTTTACGTTCGGCTCGGTCTCTGCGGTTATTCCGTGCGACATAGACGAAACGTAATTGAACTTTTCGGTAAACCTAACCACAGCAATCCTAAGCGCCGCCGCCGTTAAAGCGTCGTCCTTAATTTTGAGTTTAACGGGCGTATGAAAACCGCAAGCTTCTTTAACAATATCGGTGAGCTCTCGCAAATTATCGTCTACAAATGCCCTATCCGATTTTTTGCATACAACGGTAACCTCGGCGTTATTGCCGTTAAATGTTACACAAGGAAAGCGCAAAATGCCGTACTTGCCGTTTGATTTTTCGTTAATACTTTTGTATATTTCGTTCATAACGTTTTATCCATTTATTTTTTCGTTAATAAGTCCGAGCAGTGTGGAAACAATCTCGTCGGTATTGATAGTACTTACCACCTTGCCTTTTACAAACAGCGCGGCTTTGCCGTTACCGCCGCCCGCCACACCGAAGTCGGCGTCAGCAGCTTCGCCCGGTCCGTTTACCACACAGCCCATAACGGCTACTTTGACAGGCTTATGTATATGTTCGGTTTCGGCTTTCAGCCTGTCAACTATCGCCTTTAAATCGTACTTACAGCGTGAGCAAGTGGGACACGATATTATTTCGCAATAGTTTTTGTCGGCACCCACCTCTTGCAACACCGTTTTTGCGGCGAGCACCTCGTTTATCGAATCGCCCGACAACGACACGCGCACAGTGTCGCCTATACCGTCCAGCAGCAACGAGCCTATGCCGATTGCCGAGCGCACAACACCGCGCTCGCCCGTACCGCTTTCGGTAACGCCCAAGTGCAACGGATAGTCCACCTGCGCGGCAAGCTTGCGGTACGCTTCGACCATGGTTTTTACGTTAGACGATTTAACCGATATCACTATATCGTCAAATCCGTACTTTTCCAAAATGCGCACATGCTTTAACGCGCTTTCGACCAGCGCGGCGCTTTTTTCCATGCCCAAAAGTTCTTTTTCGAGCGAACCGGTATTTACGCCTATGCGAATAGGCACGCCGTGCATTTTACACGCGTCGACAACATGTTTAACCTTGTTTTCGTCACCTATATTACCGGGGTTGAACCTGATTTTATCAAACCCGATTTCACAGCACTTTACCGCTATTCGGTAATCGAACTGAATGTCCGCGACAAGCGGCATATCGAACTTACCGATAAGCGGCTTGCACGCCTCGACCTCCGCGTCGCTCGACACCGCAAGTCGCGCTATATCGCAGCCCGCGTTTTGAAGCCGCGTAAGCTGATCAGCCGTTGCACGCGTATCCAGCGTGTCGGTATTGGTCATCGACTGTACGGCTATGGGTGCGCCCCCGCCGATCACTATATTTTTTATTTTAACCGTTTTACTCACTGATATATTTTACAACGCGAAAGACAAAATGTCAACAATCAAAACGAACAACAGCAGCGTAACAAGCCCGACGGCGTTAATTATGCCCTGAATCTTGCGCTTGATAGGTTTTTTCCTTATCCACTCTATTATCGTGAACACAATTTGTGCCCCGTCCAATGCGGGAATCGGCAAAAGATTGAACATAGCAAGATTGCTGGCTAACAGCGGCAAAAGAATCAGTATATTGCGCCAATCGGCTCTCGTAACGTCCGCCATTAGTTTGACAGATCCGACAGGGCCTGTAACTTGCGTAATAGGAACCTGCCCTGTTATCAGTTGTCCGAATGAGCCGAGTATCGACCATGACAGCTTAAATGTATACGGCACACAATAGGTAAACGCATGTGCAGCATTGGCATTGATAAATTCGGTTTGAGACGTATAGCCGAAACCGACGTATTCGGTTACATTTCCGTCCTTATCGGCGGTAGCGATTTTTTTGCGCTGTACATCCACGGTCATTATCTTGCCGTTGCGGTCGATTTTGAATTTGACCGTATCGCCCTCTTTAACGTTTTGCACCAGCTCATTGTAGTTGGTCATAACTGTAATGTCATGCCCGTCAACCGCCAAGATAATATCGCCTTTTTGCAGCGCGTTATACGGATTGCCTTGCGCGTCGGTATAAACTTCGGCTATTTGCGGCGCGGGACAACCCACCGCCCAAATGTATATAAGCGCGAAAATAATGGCCGACACAAAGTTAAACACCACACCGCCAAGCAATACGATTATGCGCTTCCACGGCTTTTGCTGATAAAACGTTTTTGCTACGTTGCCGTTTTTATCCAATCGAACAGGCGCCGAATCTTGCGCAACAGCGACCGCTTTATCTTCCTCTATTTTACTGCGCATAACGTAAGACAGCAAATCATCGTCATTCGCACTATTATTGCTTTCTTGTTGCGTGTTTTCTTCTTGCTGTGCGGTTTTATTAATAACCTCGTCATTTTTCGGTTGTTCATCATCGTCTATGGTCTCATCGCCGTAAAACGCACAATATCCGCCGAGCGGCAACAAGCGCAGCGAAAACCGCTCGCCGTTTCGGCGCACGCGACTTATCAGCTTTGGACCAAACCCCACCGAAAATTCCTCCACCGTAAAGCCGAGTATTTTTGCGGCGGTGTAATGCCCAAGCTCGTGAATGAGCACCATTACAAGCAAAACTATTATGGATAAAAGTATAAACCCTAAATACAAATTATTGTCCTCTGTACTTCAAATATATTTTTTCGTACACCCGATTATGCGTTTCAAACACGTCGTCCGCCGTTTTCAATTCACAATGCGGCTCACTATTCAACGCGTCTTCTACAATATTAACGATGTCGGTAAACGATACTTTGCGCTGTAAAAACAATGCCACCGCAGCTTCGTTGGCGGCGTTTAGTACCGCAGCACTGTTCCCACCCGAAATAATAGCCTGCTTTGCAAGCCGTGGCGCGGGAAACTTGTTTTCGTCTGGCGGTAAAAACCGTAATTCAAGCGGCAACGACAGCGGCGTAAAATTCCTGTCGGCATGTTCGGGATAGCTAAGCGCATACTGGATAGGCAAACGCATATCGGGAAAGCCCGCCTGTGCCTTGATAGATCCGTCGCGGAACTCCACCATGGAATGCACTATGCTTTCGGGATGGATAACGTAATCTATATTTGTAGTATTAAACAACCAGCGCGCTTCTATAATCTCTAAACCCTTATTCATCATTGTAGCGCTGTCTACCGATATCTTTTTGCCCATACTCCAATTGGGGTGCTTTACCGCTTGCTCGGGCGTAACGCCGCTAAGCTGCGACTGCGGCGTAAAGTAAAACGGCCCGCCGCTTGCTGTGAGTATTATGCGCTTGAAATCCTTTTCGCCCTGCAAGCACTGCCACACTGCGGAGTGCTCGGAGTCTACGGGATAAAGCTTGCCGCCACGCTTTAACTGTTCGGTAACTATGCTACCGCCTGCCACAAGCGATTCCTTGTTGGCAAGCGCGACCGTCTTGCCATTTTCCAGCGCGTACAGCACGGCTTTGAGCCCTATCATGCCTACGACCGCTATAACAACCGTATCGGCGTCGTCGATAACAGACGTGAGCGCGTCGTCACCCTGAAACACGTTAGCGTTTGCCAAAAGCGATTTAAGTTCAGCATACTTTTCACTGTCGTATATGCCGACATTTTTGCACGAAAATTCGCGCGACAAGCTGACAAGCTCGGTCACGCGACTTCCGCAGGATAATCCCGTTATTCTATATTTATCGGGGTTGCTGCGGACAATATCGAGCGTTTGCCGCCCTATCGAACCCGTGCAACCGAGTACCGCTATATTTTTCATAAGAACAATATCGCGACGGCAAAGTACATATAAAAGAACACGCCGCAAAGCATAAATCCGTCTACTCGGTCGAGTATGCCGCCATGTCCCGGGAGCAAATTGGAATAGTCCTTAATGCCGGAACGGCGCTTTACAAACGACGCAATCAAGTCGCCTATTTGGTCGAATACCGAGCCGAAAAGTCCGAGAATTACAAAGTTGATTATCGTGGTAGACCAATTTTCGGTAAGCATTGCAAGCCCGAAAATATTAACGTTATACTGTTTGGCAAGGAACGTGAGTAATGCGACAAGTCCTGCGCCCACAAGACCGCCGAACAAACCGCCTATAGCGCCGCTTATCGTCTTGTTGGGACTGATTGACGGGCACAGCTTTTTGCCCTTGATTGCACTGCCTATTTGGTACGCAAACACGTCTGTAAGCGCAGGCACCAAAAACATAAGCGCAATGCCAGCGTTACGGAACGGCAACGACGATATAACGCTGATTCCCACTTCCGCACTCATAAAGTAATTTATACCAACTGCAAACATGAGTATCGAGTTGGGGTAAAGCATTACGAAAATGGTAGATATGGCGTTGCCCTTTACGTACGTTTTGGAAAACGCAACGGTAAGGACAGTCGCCAAAATCATTACGGCAAGCGTGACGAAGTACCCCATCATGCCCGACGCGTTAGTCCTGAAAAAGTATTGAGAAAACCAAAATCCCGCAAACCCTACAATAACCGCAATAAGATCGATTATAAATATGGGTTCGCTCGTAAAATTGGATACAGCCTTGCACATTTCGTACGTTGCGCAAACGGCAATCGCAAACATAAACACGTCAAAAAATATAGGATGTACGTACATTGACAACAAGAATACCGCAATGTACACAATCGCTATAAACGTGCCGGTAATCACTCGGTCTTTTTTCATAGTTATTACCGTACCTCCATAAATTAATTATGAATTCGGAATTCGGAATTCGGAATTAAAGATGAATTATTATCGACCTATTCTTCTCGTTCTATGCGAGTATTGCTCGAACATAGACTTCAGTTCGTCGGTGTCAAAATCGGGCCAAAGCGTGTCGGTAAAAAACAGCTCGCTGTATGCGGCTTGATAGAGCAAAAAGTTGCTTAGCCGCTTTTCCCCGCCCGTGCGTATAATCATATCGGGATCGGGCAAGCCCGCAGTGTACAGATTACGCTCGATAGACTCTTGCGTAACGTCTCCGCTTTGCGCGGCCAGTGCGCATGCCCGCACTATTTCTGCCCTACCGCTGTAATTCATAGCCATGTTAACAAGCGGCGCGTCGGGATTTGTATTTTGTCTTTCCACATCGTCCATCATGTCACGAACGTCCTGCGGAAAGTACGACCTGTCGCCCGAATAGCACACGCGCGCACCGATTTCTATCAGCTTGTCCGCCATAGGCTTACCACGCTCGCGTATCAAATCGATAAGCGCGGCAACCTCGTCCTCGCTACGTCTTGCGTTTTCAGTGGAAAACACGTACAGCGTGACTATTTTTACGCCGCAGTCAAAGGCACAGTTCACAATAGGCACAACGTTTTTCGCGCCGGCGCGGTGTCCCGCAGCACTCGGCAACAAACGCTTGCGCGCCCATCTGCGGTTGCCGTCCATAATTATGCCGACATGAGTCGGTGCGGATAAAATGGTCGGTTCTTTCTTGTTAGATTTCAAGTAAGTCGGCTTCCTTGTCTTTTATAAGCTTGTCAACCTTTTCCACAGCGCCGTCAAGCTTCTTTTGGATAACCTTTTCAAACTCGGCAATGTCGTCCTCCGACACTTCCTTTTTGAGCTTTTTGCCGACGTCCATTGCGTCACGGCGCTCGTTGCGAAGGGCAACCTTACTTTCCTCGCCGACCTTGCGCACCTGTTTGATCAAATCCTTGCGACGCTCCTCGGTAAGCTGCGGGAAGGACAAGCGAATAACCTTGCCGTCGTCTACGGGGTTAAGACCGAGGTCGGCGGCGATAATAGACTTTTTCGCTTCTTTAAGCGCGGACACGTCGTAAAGCGACACGGTAAGCGTGCGCGCGTCCGTAACCTGAATGTTTGCCATTTGATTGAGCGGCGTCATCATGCCGTAGTAATCAACCATAACTCTGCTGAGCACGACGGGGTTTGCACGACCTGCGCGCATAGAGTTAAGCTCCGATTTAAGGTGATCAAGCACCTTGTTAAACTTATCGTCGATTTTGTTTGAGGTTTCAATTAACAATTCGTTTTGCATAATGTATCTCCTTGTTATTATTTGTGTATTACAGTGCCGATTTTCTCGCCAGACACGGCGCGAATAATGCTGTTTTCTTCCGACAAGCCAAACGCGACAATCGGAATATTGTTTTCCATACACATAGTGACGGAAGTAAAGTCCATTACGGCTATGTTCTTGTTGATAACGTCCATATACGAAAGCTCGCTGTACTTTTTGGCATTGGCGTTCTTTTTTGGATCGCAGTCGTAAACGCCGTCCACGTTCTTGGCCATAAGCATAACGTCCGCCTTTATCTCAGCCGCTCTCAGCGCTGCGCCCGAATCGGTTGTAAAGTACGGATTGCCGGTACCGCAAGCGAATATAACTATGCGCCCGCACTCGAAATGCCTAAGCGCCTTACGGAGTATAAACGGTTCGGCAACCGACGGAATGGAAATAGCCGTCTGCACACGGGTCGGCACACCCTTTTTTTCAATAGCGTCTTGAAGTGCGAGTGCGTTCATTATTGTCGCAAGCATACCCATGTGGTCGGCTGTAACCTTGTCCATGGCAACACCTTGACGCCCGCGCCAAAAATTGCCGCCGCCTACGACGATTGCCACCTGTACGCCGCTCTTGTTCAGTTGTACAAGCTGGTCGACAACCCTGTCCACGGTTGCGGGGTCTATGCCCGTGCCGCTAACGCCCGCAAGCGCTTCGCCGCTCAGCTTTAACAATACTCTTTTATACATGTAAGCTCCTTAAATTGAAAGAAGTTGGGCTGTACTTAACTTTATTTCAAAAAATCGGCTTACCGAAATTAACGATAAGCCGATCGAAAAACCATTATTTATTTTCCCGACAGTTTTGCGACTTCCTCGGCAAGATTGTCAGTGCGCTTTTCTATGCCCTCGCCCATAACGAACTTGGTAAACCGCACGATGTCGAGCTTGGTTCCCGTCTTTTTGGCAGTGGAAGCAACAAGCTGTTCAATCGTAATCGACGGGTCCTTAGCAAACGCTTGATACAAAAGGCAATTTTCCTCGAAGAACTTGCCAAGCTTGTTCTCGGCAATCTTAGCCAAAACCTGTTCGGGCTTTTTGCTGTTCTTTTCGTCGTTCAAAAGCTGCTGCTTAATGATTTCGCGCTCGTGGTCGACAGCCTCTTGCGGCACGTCGGTCTTGCGAACGTACGGAGGCTGGAACGCCGCTATGTGCATAGCTACGTCGTGCGCCATCGCTACAATTTCCGCAGTGTTGGCGTCAGTCAAGCCTTCGACGGATACTTCAACAAGCGTACCCATCTTGCCGCCCATGTGAATATAGGCTTCCTCGATGCCGTTTGCGTTCTTTTGAACGGCAACGCGGCGCAACGAAATCTTTTCGCCAGTCTTGGACGTAGCGGCGGTGATAAGCTCCTCCACCGTGCCGTCGGCAGTCTTTACCGCTTTAAGCTCGTCCACGTCGGCCTTTTCGCTTTCAACGGCGGCTTTGGCTACCGCTTCGCACAGCGCAACGAACACGTCGCTCTTGGCAACAAAGTCCGATTCGCAGTTTACTTCCACCAAGGCGCCCGTGTGCTTATCGGCGGAAATGCAAGACCATGCAGCGCCCTCGGCGGCTATTCTGCCCGCCTTTTTGGCAACGATGGACATACCCTGTTCGCGAAGATATTCGCATGCCTTATCGATATCGCCGTCGGTGGCAACAAGCGCCTTTTTGCACGCCATAAGACCGACGCCGGTAATTTCACGCAATTTTGCAACGTCACTTGCAGTAATTCCCATAATATTACTCCTAATTATTTATTTATGTTTTATCGAAACTTAAAACGGTTTACGTTGTAAGTTATATTTGTTTTATAAACAAGGCAAAGCCCGCCGATTATTCGGCGTCGCCCTCGGCAGGATTGTTTACAAGGCTGTCAAGCTGCTCTTGGGTTGCGGGTTCTTCCACAACTTCCACGTTGGCTTTGTTGGCAGCTTCAGCCGCAGCTTGCATTTCAGCCTCGACAGCACGGCGTGCCGCCAAGCCTTCCTCGCCCTCGCGCGCCTCGATAACGGCGTCGGCCATTGCGCCAGCAATAAGCTTGATTGCGCGGATAGCGTCGTCGTTGCCGGGGATAACGTAATCGACCTCGTCGGGATCGCAGTTGGTATCGACGATAGCGACGATGGGAATATGAAGCTTACGCGCTTCGGCTACTGCGTTGTGTTCCTTTTTGGGGTCGACAACGAACAGCGCGCCGGGAAGCGAACGCATATCTTTGATGCCGCCGAGGTTGTCCTCAAGCTTGTCGCGCTCGGCTTTGAGTTTAAGCACTTCCTTTTTGGGAAGAAGCGCGAACTCGTTCATCTTTTCCATAAGATTAAGCTTGTTAAGCCGCTCTATACGGGATTTGATTGTAGAAAAATTGGTAAGCGTGCCGCCAAGCCAGCGCGATTTTACGTAGTACATTCCGCACTTTTGCGCTTCCTGCATAATCGCCTCTTGAGCCTGCTTTTTGGTGCCTACGAAAAGAATGGACTTGCCTTCCAACGCTACGTCCTTAATGAACGCATACGCCTTGTCGATCATTTCCACCGTCTTTTCAAGGTTGATGATATATATGTCGTTGCGCGACACATATATATACTTTTTCATTTTGGGATTCCACTTGCGCGTGGGATGTCCAAAGTGAACGCCCGCTTCCAAAAGCTGTTTCATCGTGATAATGTTTGCCATGATTTCTCCGTTTCCCACCTCGGTTTACACACTGCCCTCAAAAATTTGACAGCGCACAGAAAAACAACCGAGTGAGTAGTTAACATAATTATAACACAAGGTAAAATATTACGCAAACGTTTTAATACCATTTCGCGCTAAAAGATGCGTAATTTTTACTTTACAATCAAAGACAATATTACTCGTCTTTGTGCTTGTGAACTCCGCAGCAACCGCCCTCGCAGCAATCGTCGTCACAGTCGTCGTGGTCGTGATTGCAATCGTCGCAGTCACAGCAATCACAGCCGTCGCCGAATTCGGCTTCCGCTTTGAGGTACTCGTTGAATACCGCTTCCAAAACAGCCTCGTCGGTTACGGGCTCAAACTCGTCCGTTTCCTCGTCCTTTTGCACTACCTTAAAGATGATAGCCTCGTCCTCGCCCAAGCCTTCCATAGGCTCGACGGGTTGCAAAAGCGCGTAAAAATCGCCTTGATATTCCACAACCGCTACTTCGTTGAAGTCTACGGGGTTGTTCTTGTCGTCGTAAAGCGTGATTACTTCTTCGTCGATAAGCTCAACGTTTTCTTCTTGATTTTCTGCCATGATATTACTCTCCTAATGGATTTATTTATTATTGTCTATGTAGCCCTGCAAAATAACCTTTGCCGACATACTGTCGACTAATTTTGCGCGGTCGGCGGCCTTTTTTACACCCGCCTCTATAAGCAGCTCGTCGGCTTCCACCGTGGTCAGTCGCTCGTCGAATAGCTCTACGGGCAAACCCGTCACCTTGCCAAGGTTGCGAGCGAATGCTCGAGCTCTGCCCGACTGTACTGATTCCGTGCCGTCAAGGTTAAGCGGAAGTCCCACGACTATGCGCCCTACCTCATGGTCTTTTGCTACGCCGGCTACGTGGTCTATGGTATTGCGCATCGATTTGGTGTGATATACGGGCAACGGCGTAGCCAGAATGTGCAAGCTGTCGCATACCGCAAGTCCCACGCGTTTCAAACCGAAATCGACGCCCAAAATTTTATCTCCGCTTTCCACCGATACATTATAACACATAACAAAGATTTTTTACAGCATTTTTACAAAATTTTTCCAAAAATATTTTAATAATGCATTTACGTTACAAATATCTTACTGCTTTTTACTATTATAAATTTTCTCTATAATTGCCGCTATACCGATAACAACAGCAATATACCCTATTGTTATTGCAATTGCATAATACCATGTTAAGAATTTTGCAGATACGATAAAACCCACAATCACAGATGCGACTTCTAAAAAACCAATTAATGCTTCCCACCATGAATATATTGTAGGGGGACTGAAGCAATCAATAAATGCACATAAACAACGTAATAGAAATTTCATATTGCCATCCTTATACTGAACATAAGCAGCGCCGTCAAGTATGAATATTCCTCCGACATAAAAACCATACTACTTTGGGAGGTTGTTATGAGAGGTCTTTTATTCGGATTTACACTCGGCGCGATAGCGGGCGCGGTTGCGCTCAAAAAAATGGAAAACTCCAAAATGCCCGTAAAAGCGCTTAAAGCAGCGCAGAAAAAATTAGAGGATTAAAAACGCTTGACGACGGCGTTTACTGTTTGCGCGGCGCGGCGGGCTTGTTCTATCGTGGTATTGCGCCCAAACGAAAAGCGCACCGAGCTACCCGCATGCTCTATTCCCATTGCAAGCAGCGTTTGCGGCGGAGTTGCCGAGCCTGCCGAGCAAGCCGAGCCGACCGAGCAGCACACGCCCTCGACGGACAATGCCGTAGTAAGCCTGCCGCCGTCGATATAGCCGTTTTTACCGCGGAACACAATAGAAACAATTTCGTCCGTTTTGTTACCGCATTCAATTATTTTACCGCAGTCGAGAGCTTTTATAAACTCCGACGATACTTGCGTTACGTGCGCGTTGTACTGCGTGCGTAGCGCTTTTGCTTTTTGTATCGCTTCGCCCATAGCGACGATTGCCGGAACGTTGTGCGTACCTGCGCGCAAGCCGCCCTCTTGATTGCCGCCCACCGTCAAAGGATTTAACTTAACTTCCCGCTTTACGTACAAAAATCCCACGCCCTTGGGCGCGTAAAACTTATGACCTGACACGGCAAGCATATCCACGCCCCAGTCCTTAACATCTATATCGAGCGAATTTACAGCCTGAACGGCATCGGTAAAGAACAAAACGCCTTTACTGTGTGCCACCGCAGCAAGCTCCTTTATAGGCTGAATACTGCCTACTATGTTGTTTACAGCCATTACGCACACAAGCGAGGTATGCTCGTCAATAGCTTCCGTCAGCGCTTCGGGCGTAACTATGCCCTCGCCGTTTACCTTGATATAGCGTACACCAATGCCGTCGCTATTCAGCTTTTGCGCACACGCTAGCGTGGCGTCGTGTTCTATGTTGGATACGGCAAGTCCTCCGCTTATTCCACACAATGCGAGGTTGATACTTTCCGTACCGCCCGAAGTAAAATATATTTCGTCGGGATTGGCGTTTATCGCTTCGGCGCACTGACGCCTTGCTTTTTCCACAGCCGCATTCGCCTTTTGTCCGAGAAAGTGCGCAGACGCGGGATTATAAAATATATCCGTATAATACGGCTTTGCCGCATTGAATACTCCCTCGTCCGTAGGAGTTGTCGCGGCGTAGTCTAAATAAATGGCTTCATTCATTGCGCACCGCCCGCTCCGCAGTTATTGCGGTATTCGTCTATCATCTCCGCAAGCGTTACGCTGTCCAACACCTTGTTGATTCCGTCGGTAAGCTTGTTTAATACATTGCGATTGGGACAATACATATCGTTACAATTACCGCACACGCAAGCAGGCGCGTCAAAGCCGTCATCGAGCGCGTTAAGCATATCGCCGATTGTTATATCATTTGGGTCGCGCGCTAAGACGTAGCCACCCGCCTTACCCCTGTACGCCGTAACAATTTCACCGCGTTTGAGCATTGCCAAAAGCTGTTCGAGATACTTTATCCCGACGTCCGTTTGTTTAACAAGCTGTGACGCGCTTAACGGCGCTTTGGATAGCGCTAGCATAAAGCACAGTCTCATTCCGTACGTGGCTCTTGTAGATAATCGCATAGTTATTCTCCTGCTAAAAGCATAACAAAAAGGAACTAACTTTGTCAAGTTAATTCCCGATAATGTAATAGGATTTTAAATTTATAGTAGTATTAATCAAATGCCGATAATCTTTGTAATCGCGTGGTTTGCAAGCATTGCGCCCATAACAAGCGGCGGCGCAGCTATCGACGACGGCGTGCCGTGCTTGACGAACGGCGGCGAAAGAGCACACGCAACGTCCAGCGACTGCACACCCGCCTTTTTAAGCTCATGCCTAAGCTTGCGAGCAAACGGGTCGTCCTTGGTCTTATATATATCGGTAACGGTAAAATCACAGCTTATACGGTTACCAGCGCCAAGTGCGGAAACGATTTTTATATTGCGCTTTATACACTCGACAATAAGTAATACCTTATTAGGCAAATCGTCGATTGCATCTATACAGTAGTCGTAACCGCCGTCCAATATTTCCGCTATATTGTCACTGTTTACAAAGTGAGAAATTGCTTTTGTGTTTACGGCGGGATTTATAGCGACTGCCCGTTGCGCCGCGACAACCGCCTTATTTTTGCCCAAATCGCTTGCACTACTCAAAATTTGGCGGTTAAGGTTGCTCGGCTCGAAGTCGTCGCCGTCAACAAACGTAAGGTTGCCTATACCGCTACGAATCAGAACTTCCGCAGCACCGCCGCCTACGCCGCCTACACCCACAACAAGCACTTTTGCTTTTTGCAGCCTATCAAGCCCGTCCTCGCCTATGAGCGCAGCCGTTCTTACAAACGCTTCACCAACCGCCATACTTTACAAATCTTTAATAGCCGATAGGTCTTTGGCATTGACGCTTATAACTTCGCCGCTATTCATATTTTTAAGCGAATACACGCCGCTACTAAGCTCGCTCTCGCCTATCGTCATAACGTAAACAAAGCCCTGACGGTCGGCATGCTTAAACTGCGCTTTAAGGCTTTTGCCCATAAGGTCGCACTCCGCAGTAACGCCCATATCGCGCAAAGTCTTGACGATTTTCAAGCATGTGTTGCGAGCTTCGTCCGATTGCGCCGCGACAAACACCTTGGGTTGCGGATTGTCAAACTTAACTCCGTGCGCTTCCGCCGCAGCTATAAGCCGCTCTATACCGCAGCCGAACCCAACGCACGGCGTGGGCTTACCGCCCAACTGTTCGCAAAGTCCGTCATACCTGCCGCCGCCGAGCACCGCCATGTCGCCGTCGCACAGCTCGAACACCGTGCGCGTATAGTAATCCAGTCCGCGCACAAGATTTTTGTCCTCGACGTATTTTATGCCGATATCGTCAAGCCCTTTAAGCACGGCCGCGTGGTGCGCCTTGCAATCGTCGCAAAGATAGTCGGATATACGCGGAGCGTTCTTGTAAATTTCTTGACAAGACGGCACCTTGCAGTCGAGCGTGCGAAGCGGGTTTACCTCGGCACGGCGCTTGCAATCGCCGCAAATGCTATCGTGTACACCGCTCAAAAATTCGCGTAACGCCGCGTTATACTGCGCACGGCATTTGTTACAGCCTATGCTGTTTATCTTTAACAGCAAGTCGTTAAATCCGATCTCGCGCAAAAAGTCGTGCGCAAGCCCCAAAAGCTCCACCTCGAAGCACGGCAAAGCGCTACCGAAAAACTCCGCGCCAAACTGATGATGCTCGCGGTATCTACCCGCCTGCGGCTGCTCGTAGCGGTACACGCCCTCTATGTAAAACAGCTTTTGCGGCAGCGTTTCTATGACGTTGTTTTCCAGCACGGCGCGGACGACACCCGCAGTGCCTTCGGGGCGCAACGCCATTTTTCGCCCGCCCTTGTCGTCAAAGATATACATTTCCTTGTTGACAATGTCGGTGCTGTCGCCGATAGAACGCAAAAACAGTTCCGCGTGCTCGAATACCGGCGTGCGAATTTGCTTTGCGTTATATAATGCGGCTATCTTTTTTGCCGCTTTTTCCACCGCCTGCCATTTGTACGACTCGGACGGCAGCATATCTTTTGTGCCTTTGGGTGCGTTAATCATAATTCAAACTCAAAATCAAAGAATGTATTTTTAGAGAATATACTTTTTAAGGTCGTGTTCGGAAATCTCTTTGGCAAGATGTTCCGCCACGTATGCTTTGTCCACGTTTACGTCTATTACGGGATTGTTGCCGTCGGCGTTGAAGCTGATATCTTCCAATAAGCTTTCCATAACGGTATGAAGCCTACGCGCGCCTATATCCTCGCCCGTTTCGTTTTCCAACACCGCTATGCGGCTCATTTCCTCGATGGCTTCTTTCGTGAACGTGAGATTAATGTTTTCCACCGACAGCATTGCCGCGTACTGGCGCGTGACCGCGTTTTCAGGCTCGGTGAATATGCGCACAAAGTCCTCGAACGAAAGCGAGTCCAAGTCCACGCGTATGGGGAATCTGCCTTGAAGCTCGGGAATAAGATCGGTAACCGACGAAATTTGGAAGGCGCCCGACGCGATAAACAAAATGTAGTCCGTCTTGATTGCGCCGTACTTTGTCATTACCGTGCAGCCCTCTACTATGGGCAAAATATCGCGCTGAACGCCCTCGCGCGACACGTCCATACCGCCGCCCGAGCCTTGACGGTGCGCTATCTTGTCTATCTCGTCGATAAAGATAATGCCGTCCTCTTGCGCACGGCGTACGCCCTCCGCCTTTATGGCGTCCATGTCGAGCAAACGCTCGCTTTCCTCTTCCATAAACAGCGATACAGCTTCCTCAGCCGATACTCTGCGCTTCTTTTTGCGTTGCGGAATAAGACTGCCTAGACTACCCAGCATTTCGCCGAGGTTTAGGTCTATCGCCACACCCGGCATCGATTCCATTTGCGGCATACGCTCGGCAAGCTCGATTTCCACAACCGTGTTTTTAAGCCGACCGTCGTGCAGTTCTTCCAGCACTTGCGACTTGATAACGCTTTCAGGCATTTCACTGCTCTTTTTGCGTGCCTTTACTATTATGTCGGCTACCTTTTGCTCGGCAAACTCGCGCGCCTTGTTTTCCACGACAGCCATTTGCTCTTGCTTTACAAGATGCACCGCCGTTTCCGCGAGGTCGCGTATCATCGATTCGACATCGCGCCCGACATAACCGACCTCGGTGTACTTGGTCGCTTCCACCTTGATAAACGGCGCGCGCATAATCTTGGCAAGGCGGCGTGCAATCTCCGTTTTACCTACGCCCGTGGGGCCTTTCATAATTATATTTTTGGGCGTTATTTCCTCTCTTACCGATTCGGGAAGCTTGCTTCTGCGGTAACGGTTGCGCAACGCGATTGCTACGGCGCGCTTTGCTTTTGTTTGACCGATGATATATCTATCCAGCTCGGCGACGATTTGCTTGGGTGTAAGCTCCATTACGCCACCTCCACAATGATATTGGAATTGGTAAACACGCAAATATCGGACGCGATAAGCATCGCTTCCTTAGCGATTTGCTCGGCGTCCATATCGGTATTAGCAAGCAAGGCTCTGCCCGCTGCCAAAGCGTAGCTACCGCCCGAGCCTATGGCGCAAACGCCGTGTTCGGGTTCTATGACGTCGCCGCTGCCCGACACGATATACATTTCGTTTTTGTCGGCAACTATCATAAGCGCTTCCAGCTGGCGCAACGCCCTGTCGCCACGCCACAGCATTGCAAGCTCGACGGCGGCGCGCATAAGGTTGCCCGAATACTTGTTGAGCATTTCCTCAAACCGTTCGCTAAGCGTGAATGCGTCGGCGACCGAACCCGCAAAACCCAAAATTACGTTGCCGTTGTATACACGGCGCACCTTTTTGGCATTGCCCTTCATTATTACTTGATTGTTTTGCGTGACCTGACCGTCGCCGGCTATTACGGTTTTGCCGTCCTTGCGCACGCCTATAATGGTCGTTCCTTCGAGTTTCATATTAGAATCTCCTTCACATTAATTCTATTACAGTTTAATTTTATCACAATCGCGAAAGATTTACAATTAAATTCGCGCCGTTAAAAGTCTATATTTTTCACCCACTCGCGCATACAAGCATTGCTTCTGTCATAATACGCTTGTTTTCGCTCCGCTTTTTTAACACCGTCTATCATCGGCAAAATTCCGAAGTTCGCGTTCATCGGTTGGAAGTCGGCATTGGGAGTTGTTATGTACTTCATAAGCGCGCCCAATACGGTATTTTCGGGCGGTACTACCGTAGCTTTGTCACACAGTAGTCTGTGCGCGTTGATTGCAGCCAGCAATCCCGTAGCTATGCTTTCCACATACCCTTCCACGCCGCACAGCTGCCCCGCTACAAATACGTTTTGTGCCGCTTTAAGCCGCAAGTCGATATTGAGCGCGCGCGGCGCGTTTACAAACGTGTTGCGGTGCATAACGCCGTACCGCACTATTTCTATATTTTTCAGTGCGGGCACAAGCGAAAACACTCGCTTTTGCTCGCCGAATTTCAGATTTGTTTGGAATCCAACAAGATTGAACAGCGTGCCTTCCGCATTTTCGCGCCTAAGCTGCAACACCGCATACGGCTTGCCTGCGTCGCGGAAACCGACAGGACGGAGCGGACCGAACCGCAATGCGTCCTCGCCCCTTGCCGCCATGACCTCTACCGGCATACAGCCCTCGAACACGCCGCCCACCTTGTCCACCGCGCGTTCGGCGGTGATGAGTGCATTGTAAAATTGCAGGTATTCGTCCTTGGTCATAGGACAGTTAAGATAATCGGCGTCGCCTTTGCCGTACCGTGCGCCGAAAAACGCGCGGGAATAATCCACGCACTCGGCGGTAATTATGGGCGCCGCGGCGTCGAAAAAGTGTAACGATTGCTCGCCCGTTATTGCGCGCAGCGACTCCGCCAGTCCGTCGTGACAAACAGGACCTGCACAAACTATGGTAAGCTCGTCTGTATTTATTTCGGTGACGATTTTGTCTATTACCGTGATATTGGGCTGACTGCGTACAGCCTTAGTGACCAGTTCGGAAAAACCGTCGCGGTCTACTGCAAGCGCACTGCCGGCAGGCACGCTCACCTTGCGCGCGATATCCAGCAGACTGCAACCCAAAATATCCAGCTCGTTTTTGAGCGTTCCGCTCGCCGTGGTCGGCACCGTGCTTTTAAGTGAGTTGGAGCAAACTATTTCGGCAAACTCCGTTTTGGAGTGCGCGGGCGAAAACCACAGCGGTTTGGCTTCGTAAAGATTGACCTTTACACCGCGCGCCGCAAGATATAACGCCGCTTCCGAGCCCGCAAGCCCCGCACCGATGATGTTTACAGTGTTATTAGCCATTATCTACGTT
>CAMWXP010000009.1 GCA_947178255.1 uncultured Clostridia bacterium
GACATGGTTCAGCGCGATCTTGCGTTTGCCATTATCGACGAGGTCGACTCCATTCTAATCGACGAAGCGCGCACGCCGCTTATCATATCGGGCAAGGGCGGCAAGAGCAGCGAAATGTACAGCCGCGCCAACCGTTTTGCACGGCGTTTGGTCAAAGACGAGGACTACGAGATCGACGAGAAAAAGCGTGCTATCAACCTTACCGAGCACGGTATCGAGCGCGCGGAAACGTACTTCGAGGTAGAAAACCTTGCGGACATAGAAAACACCGAGCTTTATCATTACATCAACAACGCGCTTAAAGCCAACTTTATCATGCACCGCGACCAAGACTATATCGTCAACGACGGCGAGGTCGTTATTGTCGACGAGTTTACCGGTCGTCTTATGATAGGCAGGCGATACAACGACGGCTTGCACCAGGCCATCGAAGCCAAGGAGAACGTGCGTATTCAGTCCGAGAACAAAACGCTTGCTACCATCACGTTCCAGAACTACTTCCGTTTGTACGACAAGCTTTCGGGTATGACGGGTACCGCCAAGACCGAGGAAAACGAGTTCCGTTCCATTTACAAGCTGGACGTCGTTACCATTCCCACCAATGTGCCCAGTCAGCGCGTGGACGAAAACGACTTGCTGTTTATTAACACCGCGGGCAAGATGCGCGCTATCGTTGCCGACATCAAGGAGTGCTACGACCGCGGTCAGCCCGTGCTTGTAGGTACGACCAACGTTGAAAAGAGCGAGGAGCTCAGCAAGATTTTGCGGCGCGAAAAAGTTCCGCACAACGTATTGAACGCCAAGAACCACGCCAAGGAAGCGTTTATCGTAGCGCAGGCGGGTAGACTGCACCAGGTGACCATAGCCACTAACATGGCAGGTCGTGGAACGGATATTATGCTTGGCGGTAACGCCGAGTTTATGGCCAAAGAGCGCATGCTCAAAGACGGCTATGCGGAAGAGGATATCGACGCCGCGGCATCGGTGTTCCCCGCGCAAAACGAAATTATAGCCAAGGCGCGTGAGCTGTACAAGAGCTATATGGAAGAATTCAAGACCGAAATCGCCGCCGAAAAGGAAAAGGTTATAGCGGTCGGCGGTTTGCGCATTATCGGTACCGAGCGGCACGAATCGCGGCGTATAGACAACCAGCTTCGCGGCCGTTCCGGTCGTCAGGGCGATATAGGTTCGTCCATATTCTATCTTTCCGCTGAGGACGACGTGCTTAGGCTTTGGGGCGACAGGCTCAAAAAGGTTATGTCCATGTTCAAGGTGGACGAGGACACGCCGCTGGAAGCGAAAATTCTTACTAAACAAATAGAGAACGCGCAGCGCAACATAGAGGGCCGCAACTTCTCCATTCGTAAATCCGTTCTCGAATACGATAACGTTATGAACACCCAGCGTGAAATTATCTACGCCGAGCGCGGCAAGGTTCTCAAAGGCATGCCCATGCGCGACGAGATACTCAAAATCTTGCGCGAGCGCTGCGACATGGTTGTGGACGACAACACCGATCCCAAGGTTGATTACGACGAGTGGGACGCCGAGTCGCTTAACAAGGATATCGAGCGTAAGTTCCTGCCCGAGGTCAAAGAATTCTTCGACGAGGACAAGCTTAAAAACTACACGCTCGACGAGCTTAAAGACATGCTGTACGACAGCGTTGCCGCGACATATCAAGCCAAGATCGACGAGGCTACTGCGCACAACGTCAACTTCGAGGAAATAGAGCGGTACGTCATGCTGCGCGTTGTCGACCAAAAATGGATGGATCACATCGACAACATGGACGCGCTGCGCGGCGGTATAGGCTTAAAGGCGTACGGACATCAAGACCCCGTTATCGCGTACCAGCAGGAAGGCTTTGAAATGTTCGACGAGATGATAAACAACATTCACGAGGACGTAATTGTCATGCTCATGCACGCCAACGTCGAATATCCGCCCGAACCGCCTAAGCAGGAAACCGTGCTGGTGGAAAACCACGGCGACGGCGAACGCCACGTACAGGACACGGTTGTCACGCCCAAAACCAAGCAGGTGGGCAGAAACGATCCGTGCCCGTGCGGCAGCGGCAAAAAGTACAAAAACTGCTGCGGCAAAGACGAAGAATAATTAAGAATTAAGAATGCAGAATTAAGAATTGAAAATAAGGATGAGATTCCTCGCGTTGCTCGGAATGACAAAATAGTTTTAGATGCAAGTATATCAATTTTTGTCACTCTGAACGAAGTGAAGAGTCTCAACCGTTAATACAATAAAAAATCCCAGTACGAATACTGGGATTTTTTTGTTTGTTGTGTTTTATTCTTGCGCGTTTTTAAACGCTTTTTCCACGGCATCGTAGCGCTGGTCGTTGATTTGGGCTATTAAGCATTTGTACGGGTCGAGGTCGCCAGATAGTACCATGTCGAGCACGGCGGGGCTGAACCCGCTTACAAGCGCAACGCCCAGCTTGTTGGTGGTCAGCGGCACGGTTAGCGTGCGGCTGCAAATGTTCCAGAATATCAGGCGGGGGAGCTTGTAGCCCTTCGCTTCGTACCGCGCCCCGATTTCCTCGAACAAGCGATCGCGTATCGGTTTAGCTATGTTGTGTGCATTGCTGACGGCGCACATGTCAAACTCCATATCGGAGAGAATAAGCACGTTTGCGGGAAGCTCGCTTTGCTTCATCTTGTGTTTGACCGCAGTCGTCAAAATCAGATCGAACACCGCTTCGATATTGGTGTTTGCCACCTCGTCGTGGGAGAGTACGACGCCAAGCTTGTCGTGCATGTTGTTGCAGTGCGCAAAGCTGACTATTTGCGGGTTTTCGCTGAACGTTATGAACGTGTCCTTGAATTGACCCTTGCAGCGCTCGGCAAAGTATATAGCCAAGGCGTTGGCTATTTCCAGCGCGGTAACGTTTGTATTGCCTACGCGCGCGGTCATGCTGCCCGAGCCGTCCGCCACGCACAGCGTGGTGCCGTCGCCTTGAACGTAGTCGGGAAGTGCCTTCCACAGCTGTTCTACCGTTTCGTCGTAGGGCGCCAATTGCCAAGCGTCTGTGTACTTGTGTACTATATCGTGGGGGAAAAGCGTTGAGGCGTTTATTTTGGTTTCGCCGCGTTTTAGCGCTTCGAGATATTTATTGCGCCGCTTTTCGTCGTGCCTTAAAAACGCTTTACCGTACAGCAGGTTGGCTTTGCTCGGCACTTTGTCGTACGCTATATCCTTCCACGCGCCGGCGCTCATTTTTACTTCGGTCACGTCTATGTACTTGCGCAAAGCGCTAAGAGTTTGGCGGTACTGCTTTGCCGTCATTCCTAGCTTGGTTATAAGTAATTTGGCGAGCGCGCGCGTTTCCGCCGAAGTGGCGTTTATCGACGGCAGCCATTTGGCAAGCAACGAAACCTGTTTGCCTTTGGATTTGTTTTTTATATCTTTGTCCAGCTGCGCTTTTATTATTTGCACAACGTCGTCGCACAGCGCAGTGTCGAGTAACAGTACCAGATTATCCCAGCGCGAGTATTCGGGGATTAACGGCAACAGCGCTTTTGCAAGCTTAGGCTCGCTTCCAGCTAAGGCGTACATGCACAGCCTGAACAGTCTGCGTTCGCCACAGCCGCCGCGTACGTCGCAGACAAAAAACAACCACTTTGTCGCGAGCAGTTTATCCTCGTAAAACGCGCAGCTGAATCTGCGTACCACTTCGGCGGCCGACATATTCCTGAGCGACGACACGGCAAAATTGAGGTCGAGTAGGGCTCGACCCGTAGTGCGGTAGCCGACCGCGCCGTTTTCCGTCTGCGAAACGTTGTATTCTTCGTTTGCAACGGATATAAGATTTTTGATGAAGTCGCTCGTAGTGGTTTTCTCCGTGTATACGCAACGGCAAAAATGCCGTGACGGAATAATTGTGGGAGCGGCAGGATTCGAACCTGCGACCTCGGGCTTTCTATGCTCACTTAAAGTTGCTGTTGGGGATTATGTCTAACCCCCATTTACGTGCTCTACCTGCTGAGCTACGCTCCCATGCATACATTATTATATAACATAATTGTTTGTGCGTGTCAATAGGCGTGATATAATTTCCTTTGGTTAATCTCGACTTTTATAAAAGGCTTGACTTAAATGTGCTTTGCGGATATAATATATTCGTAATGGATATCGAAGAATGCATAAGCAAAATACTTGCCGCCAAAACTATGGTGACCGACGCATACGCGGCCGTTTCGCCCGATAAACTTAAAGAGCGTCGGGCGTATCTTGCCGAGCGCCAAAACGATCCCAATCTTTATTCCGATCCCAAGCAGGCGCAGGCGGTGAATAGCGAGGCTAAGTATATAGACAGCACTCTTACCAAGTTTGACAAGCTGTTCCAAACGGCGGAGGATTTGCTTGGCATGGCGGAGCTGTTGGGCGTTGAATCGGACCCCGAGCTTTTGCAAGAATTATATTCCGAAACGGACGTGTTTGTCGCTGCCGCCGAGGAAGCGCAGATTTCCGCGCTTTTAAAAGGCGAGTACGACAAGTCCAACGCCATACTTTCGCTGCACGCGGGCGCGGGCGGCACCGAGGCGCAGGACTGGGTGTCCATGCTGTTTCGTATGTACAAAATGTATTGCGACAAGGCGGGGTATGCCGTCGACGTAATAGACAGGCTGGACGGCGACGAGGCGGGCATTAAGAGCATAACCTTTATTGCGCGCGGCATTAATGCGTACGGCTATCTTAAAGCCGAAATGGGCGTTCACCGTTTGGTGCGCATTTCGCCGTTCGACGCCAACGCGCGGCGGCACACTTCGTTTGCCAGTCTCGAGGTTATGCCCGAAATAAAGGACGACGTTACCGTAACTATCAATCCCGACGATATTCGCGTCGATACCTACCGCAGTAGCGGCGCGGGCGGTCAGCACATAAACAAGACCGACTCGGCTATCCGCATTACGCACTTCCCGACTGGTATTGTCGTAACCTGCCAAAACGAGCGCAGCCAGACCCAAAACCGCGAAATGGCTATGACAATGCTTAAAAGTAAGCTGGTCGAGCTTAAAGAGCGCGAGGCTGCGGACAAAGCCGCAAGCTTAAAGGGCGTGCTTAAAAAAATAGAGTGGGGCAGTCAAATTCGGTCGTACGTGTTCCAGCCGTACACGCTTGTAAAAGACCACCGCACCGAATTCGAAAAGACAGATATTCAGTCTGTTATGGACGGCAATATCGAGGGATTTATTCTTGACTATCTGAAGAAAGCGAACTGATATGAAAGATATTTGTATTTTGGGAATAGAAACGTCGTGCGATGAAACGTCGGCGGCGGTGCTTAAGGGCGATAACTTGCTTAGCAACGTTATTTCGTCGCAGATAGATATTCACCGTCGGTTTGGCGGCGTCGTGCCGGAAATCGCGTCGCGCAACCACTTGACGGCGATTCTGCCGGTAATCGACGAGGCGCTACAAAAGGCGGGCGTAACAAAGTCCGATATCGACGCGATAGCCGTAACCTACGGCGCGGGGCTTGTGGGTGCGTTGCTTGTTGGCGTGTCCGCGGCAAAGGCGCTGGCGTACTCGCTTAACGTTCCGCTTTACGCCGTCAATCACATAGAGGCGCATATCGCCGCCAACTACATTTCTACGCCCGACTTGAAACCGCCCTTCCTTGCGGTGGTAGCAAGCGGCGGGCACACCGGCGTGTGCCTCGTGGACGGATTTAACAAGTTTACAATGCTGGCATCCACCACCGACGACGCGATAGGCGAGGCATTCGACAAGGTGGCGCGCGCGGTAGGCTTGCCGTACCCCGGCGGGCCGGAAATAGACAAGCTTGCGCGGCAAGGTGCGCCCAATATTAAGTTTGTCGAGCGTAAGCACAAGTCTGCCGAGCTTAGCTATTCGGGGCTTAAAACGGCGGTCATCAACTACCTGCACACTATGGAGCAGCGCGGACAAAAACCGGTTTTGGAGGACGTTTGCGCGTCCTTCCAGCACACGGCGGTGGATATGCTCGCCGACGTCGCGGTTGCGACCGTTAAGAAATCTGGAATAAAAACCGTCGTTGCGGCGGGAGGCGTTTCCGCAAATTCGTACCTGCGCGACAAGCTGAAAACGGAATGCGAGGCGCTTGGTTGCGAAGTGCATTTCCCGCCGATGTCGTTGTGTACCGACAATGCGGCAATGGTCGCCATTCGGGCTAAGCATATGATTGCGGAAGGCGTATCGCCTGCGGGGTTGAATCTAAACGCCAAAAGCTATTTGAAGATAGAGGGGAACTGATATGCAAAAGAAAAACGGTCTTAACGATTCGGATAAAGTTTTTGTAGCCGTCGCGCTGTGGATTGCGAGTATAGTTATATTCGCAACCGCTTTGACGTTGCCAATGCTGCCTAATCAGGTGACTACATTTTATCGTCCTGCGGAGAGCAATTTGCCCGACTTTTACAGCAAGTACAACAATCTTTTGCTGATACTTATGTCGCTGATACCTGCGTCGATAATATTGATTACGGCGTTTTTCAAGCGGCGCAACAGGCTGCAAAACAACTTTATTTCACTCATGCTGTTTTGCATAATGCTGTCGCTGTTGATAAGCAGCGTTATAATTTTCGGTATTACAGAACAATTCGATTCGAGCAGCTCGGTCAAGTCTATCAACTTCCACGCGCTTGCGGCTACCGTTTTGCTGTTTGCTTTGTCGGTGCTTTGTTCGTTTACTCCGATGATATTTCACGGCAAGTGCTTTTACGACAAATTGGAAAATGACTGCGGGTACAAATGGAGCGTGGCGCGCGCGATGGTAAAATACTGGAACGTCGGTTCGTACGGATTTTTGCTGACCGCCGTGGCGTGCGTGTTTACGCCCGAAGCGTTGTGTTATATACCTATGTTCGCATGTGTTGCGGCATATACCGTATTCGTTTTGGCAGTGGGTAATAAAAACTCCAATCGCGCCGCTTAGCTTATGTAATAACTAATAGCAAAATAAAAAAATCGGATATTAAGTATCCGATTTTTTGTTGGTCGCTTTTACCGACTGCCAAGTGCGCAGAGTTTCCTTAAACAGCTTTTGCATGTCCGGCGTGAGAGCGCTGTACGTGCCGATAATTTGATGTTCGTCGGGTGTTAGTACGGCCGATAGATGCGGCGGTTTTATTCGCTTGCCTGTTTTGCCGTCGGTAACGGCAATCTTTACAGGCTTAGCTGTGGCGGTGTATTCGCCGTCGTTGCCCGAAATATAGTCGACGGTGCAATCGAAGTATTCCGCAAGCCGTAATACGTAGCTCAGCTTAGGCTCGGCCAAGCCGTTTTCCCATTTGCAAACCGCGGCGTCGCTCACACCGATTGCGCGCGCAAGCTCAATCATGGACACGCCTTTTTCCTCGCGCAGCTCTCTTAGCCTCGCGCCGAATTTAGTAGAGTTCTTTGTCATAATTCTATTATACTAACTTTTATTAGTATAAATCCTTGACATTAACAATAATTAGTGTTATTATCTTCATACACTAACTTTTATTAGTGAGTATCGGTTGAGGAGTAATCTATGAAAAAGAAGTTTTTTGTTGCGGTAGTTTCCGCTGTATGTGCGGCGGCATGCACGTTTGGTCTTGCAGCGTGCAGCGGACATGACAGTCATGATTATGCCGAACAATACACGTACAATTCGGAATATCATTGGCGGCAGTGCTCGGGCTGCAAGGATACGCTCGACTATGCCAAACACGTTAATGACGGCGGAAAAGTATGCGCCGTGTGCGGCTATGAGTTTGGCCAAGGCACAACGGGGGACAACGAGGGCGACGGCGCGTTCGGCAACGTTACCGTTTCGACAAACGGAGTGCTAAGCTGGAACAAGATAAAGGGCGCAAGCAAGTACGTGCTTAAGGTTACGTACGCCGCGGAAACCGACCAAGCGGAATACGATATTGACGCTGGTCAAACCTCGGCAAATCTTAACGAGCTGCGCAGCGAGGGTTTTCCGTCCGGAAAATCGTCGGTGGAAATTTGGGCGTACGAAAACGTTAAGGTTTCAATCGGCGGACAAACGGAATATCAGGAAGTGCCTATGACCGACGTAAAGCAGTCATTCCGCATTGTCAAAAGCAACGGCAGCTTTTCGTTGGTGCGGCTTTCGTATGCCGACGATAATATAAGACTGGACGGCTTTTATGCCGAAAAGCAAACAATCGACGACAAAAACGTTTATCTTTACGAGCAACCGCTTAAAGACAATCAGCCTATGACTTTGAAGATAAATAATATTGTTAAGGCGGCGAGCGGGCATACCGTGAATTTTTACAAGACGGAGTCGGGACGTAATTCGGGCGATTCCGCAGACGTTTGGAATTCGTTCGAGCTGCAAATGGGTTACCCGCAGGTTCAGCACGGCGCTAATTTCTATTACGTACGTGTAACGGATAGTGCGACGGGCGACACGCAGGACTACGACCTGTGCGTTTACGGAATTTATTCGATAACTATACAGCGGTATAACACTTCGTTCTACGAGGATTATAACGGATTGCGCACGTATACGCATACGCCGATAGGAAATGCTTTGAAGTTTAACGAAATGGACATCGTTCCCCAAGAGGTATTATACAGCGGAGTTGACAGCGGTAAACTGGGGCGTTCGTCAAGCTACGAGGTTGTGGCAAAGCAAGATATGACTTTGCTTGTAAACTCGACCGAAATTAATTATTATTTTTACGACGAAGAAACGGTGCAAGCCGATTGCAGGGAGTATGAGGAATGGAGCAAAACATACTACCTTAGCGAAATGAACGGCGGCTGGCGCATTACCTGTAAGCAATCGGCAACGGGCATTGTAAACCTGCCCAACGCCATAATCGGCACAAAGGTCGTAGCCGCCGATTATTCGTATTGCAATCTAAGCGCGCTTGTAGTAGAGGAAGGCGCGGAAACGCTTGTAGCTACTTTTACCGATTGCTTCGGGCTGCTTAATATTTTCCTGCCGAGTACCATTATCGAAATGCGCAAAAATTCGTTTGCGGGCGTCAATACCGAAGTTACGGTCAACTGCGCTTTTACGAGCGAAAAGGCAAACGACTTTACTTTGTACTGGAACTACGGCGTAAACAAAAGAGTTAAAACTACGTACGGAGTGGCGGTGCCCGCCAACGCTTTGACGATAGCAAGCGGATTGGTTTTTGCCGCGACCGACAATGTCGACGAGGCGAGTGTTGCTGCCGCGCTCGGCGACTTTGACGGTACTATACCCGCAACGGTTACGGTCGGGCAAAAAACTTATAACGTTACTCGTATCGACGCAGTAGGCGAAGTACAGTCGCTTACGATAGGCGAGGGTATTAAGGAGATAGCCGACGGCGCATTGGCTAACGTTCAAAACGTTACGGTATCGAGCGGTAGTCAATACTTTACCGTTAAAGACAATCTTTTATACAGCAAGGATTTTACAAAGCTTGTTTGCGTTGCCGATAAAACCGCACAAGCTACGTCGTTGACAGTTGACGAACGTGTTAAGGTCATTGGCTTTGGCGCGTTGTCGGGATTGACGGGATTGCAAAGCTTGACCGTGCCGTTTGTAGGCGCTTCGGCGACCGATACGCGCAACACTAATTTCGGGTATATATTCGGCGGAGAAGATTACTCCGATAACGAGTCCTGCGTTCCGACCACGTTGAAGTCGGTTGTAATCGTCGGCGGCGATACTATCGGAGAGCGGGCGTTTATGAATTGCAGCGGTATAACCGATATAACGATATCCGACGGGGTTAAGTCAATAGGCTTATATGCATTCTACAATTGCAACGGGCTTACGAGTATAGCTTTGCCGAATAGCTTACAGTCTATCGGCGAAAGTTCATTCGGTTATTGCGGTGCGCTGACAAGCATAACTATACCCGACGGAGTAACGTCTATAAGGAACGGAGCGTTTAGCCATTGCGGCAAGCTTGCGAGTATAGTTGTACCCGATAGTGTTGTTACCATAGGTTATGACGCATTTGGCAATACGGCTTGGTACGCCAATCAACCGAACGGACTTGTATACGCGGGAAAGGTTGCATACGCTTATAAGGGCGGTATGACGAACGACACGGAAATTGTGCTGGAAGAAGGCACAAAAAGCATTGCGGATTGGGCGTTCGCTTCCTGCAATAGACTTGTGAGCATTACATTGCCAAACAGCTTGGTTTACATCGGCAGTGCCGCATTCGACCGTTGCCGCGGACTTACAAGCATAACTATTCCTTATGGTGTAACGTATGTCGATCCGTCTGTATTCCAAGGCTGCGACAATCTTATGGACGTAACGTTTAACGGAACAAAGGCGCAGTGGAGTGCTATTAAAGGTATCGGCGACGGCAATCCATGGGCCTACGGCGGCAGCTATACCATTCACTGCACGGACGGCGATATAACAAATAGCTAATCGAATATAAACAGCATAGCAAAAACCCGACGGAAACTTTTATGCTATCCGTCGGGTTTTTATATTCATTCAATTCCGAATTCCGAATTCATAATTCCGAATTAGTTGAGGTACGCCACGCCCATCATCGATATGCGTTCGCCGATTTCGGCAATGTCGTTTACGCTCTCCTTCATTCCGCTGTTCAGCCAGTAGCCGAGCAGACCTAAGAATCCGTTGGAAACGAATATGTAATAGTAATCGATTTTGGCGGCGGGGCAGTGCGGGAACATCTTGCTCATAATGGCAACGACCTTTGTTCGTCCCGCTTCCAATGCGCGTATCATAAAGTCGTCGGTAGGGCGGCGGGTGTTAAGCAGCATGCGGCATATGCCGACGTTGCGCGACACAAACTCGAAAAAGGTTACGTAAAAGCTTTTTTCGGGCATGCCGTTTATATTGGACGTTTGCGTCATCCATTGCGTAAACTCGAATTCCAGCTGTGCTTCTATTTCCGCCAGCACGTCCTGCACCGAATTGTAATGGTAGTAGAACGTGGCACGATTGACGCCCGAGCGCTTGCACAGCTCGGTCGCCGTTATATCGTCGATCGGGCACGATTGCAACATATCGGTCAAACACTGTTTTATTTTGCTTGTCGTAGTTTTCTTTTTTGAATCGTGCATAATATCCTCGCAGTAATACGGCGGCCGTTTAACCGTCCGCCGCTGTCTTATAATTTACATTATATATTATACACTTTTTTAAACACTGTGTCAAACTTTTTGCACGGCAAAAAACTAAAACAATCTCGGTCTTCCGCCGCCGATTGCGGACAGTAATTGCATTGCTATTTTACTTATTCCGCCGCTTCCGTAAATCGCGTTTGTGTTTTCCGTTTCGGTT
The DNA here is from genome assembly GCA_947178255.1 of uncultured Clostridia bacterium. Taxonomy (GTDB): domain Bacteria; phylum Bacillota; class Clostridia; order Christensenellales; family Pumilibacteraceae; genus Anaerocaecibacter. Next base: position 11,276 of record CAMWXP010000009.1, read on the forward strand.
AAAAACTCGTTTACCGCGGAAACGGTATCCTCGTCCGCTATGCCGTTTTGCGGAGTATTATACAGCTTGGATAACAGCTTGCGTTGAATATACAAAACACCGCCGTGCTTTGACATGGGCGGGATATTGGTCGGCGTGACAAAAAGCATAGCGTGTAACAATTCTTCATTTACTCCGTCGGTGCCGTCGTGGCCGTTGTTAAGAGCATACTCTTTGACGGCTATGTCGGTATTCTTGCCGTATACGCCGTCTATGTCTACGGTATATCCGTTTACGCACAGCGCCGCCTGTATTAGCTTTATATTTTTTCCGCGCATGCCTATTTGCGCGCGCAGTTTGTACGCGGTGGGGGAATGGGGAACGTACGGCATACCGAAATATTCACATATGCCCATAGTCGCATATTCGGCGACGTTGTGTATATAGTCGGGATCGTGCATCAGTTTTGCTTCGTCAAAGTTGGTCAAGTACCCAGTTTCTATTACGACGGCTGGGCATGCGGCGCCGTTCCACTCGTGATTGCACATCGCCGTTTGACAGGGCTTAATATTGCACAGCTTTGCGCAAACGTCCTCCGCCAGCTCGCGCGACTGCGCGCCATGCCGCCCGACAGCATATTTAATCGTGCCGCCGTGTACGTCGTTAAAGCTTTTTCTCGAGCCGAACGCGCCGCTCGACATTAACACGATACCGTTTGCTCCCACGCGGTTGGATCGGAATACAAGCTCCTGCGGATCGCTCGGCATACGTCTATCCGACACGTCAAATCCGCACCTTAGCAGCGCTATTTCCAGCATAAGTTTTGCAAGCTCGGCAGACTTGCTTCCGTTCAATCTTTGCCCGACAAACGGCATCGGCGGGGTAAGCCCCGTGTCGGCGCTTCCGACTGTAATTATGTAATCTTTCATGTATGTACCTCTTTTCTTTTTCAGTATATGTCCTTATCTACTCCGCGGCTACTTTTTAACTTAATTCATACTGATTTAGTAGGAATTCGCTTGACATAAAATAAACTATATAGTAGAATATTAATCGTATGAAAAAGATATTCGATATTACCGGAATGACTTGCGCGGCGTGTGCGGCGCATGTGGAAAAGGCGGCTAAGGGGCTGGATGGCGTAAAAAGCGCCGAGGTCAGCCTGCTACTAAACCGCTTGACGGTGGAAACCGACATACCCGACAGCGATATTATCGCCGCGGTGGAGCGCGTCGGTTACGGCGCGAGCGTCGCGGGGGAGAAGAGCGGTGGCAAAGCGGCACCCGCCGACAAAACGCGCGACTACGGCAAAACGCTGTTATGGCGGTTTGTGCTGTCCATAGTATTTCTTATTCCGCTTATGTATTTTTCGATGGGGCATATGGTGAACTTTCCGATGGGTGCGCTCGACCCGCACAAAAATCCGTCGTCGTTCGCGCTCATTCAGCTTGTTCTCACCACGCCCGTGCTTATAATTAACGGCAGATTTTTTGTGAGCGGCGTCAAGTCGGTGCTGCACAAATCGGCTAACATGGATACGCTTGTGTCGCTGGGTAGCGGCGCGTCGTATATTTACGGCATAGTGTTGCTTTTTGTTATAAACGGTCAAATGGCTAGCGGGGATATTCACGCAGGCGCTCAAACGGCAATGGGCTTGTTTTTTGAGTCGGCCGCAATGATACTCGCGCTGGTCACGCTCGGCAAATTTTTGGAAGCCAAGTCCAAGGGCAAAACGCGCTCGGAGGTCGATAAGCTGCTAAAATTGCGCCCGCAAACGGCTACCGTGTTGCGCGACGGAAAACAGCAAACTATATCGATAGACGACATAGCAGTGGGCGACACCGTTATAGTAATGCCCGGGGAGTATATTCCGTGCGACGGCGTTATTACAAGCGGTTCGACAACGCTGGATAAATCGGCTATCACAGGCGAATCGATGCCCGAGGAAGCGACGGTAGGTAGCGCCGCTACATCCGCAGTGCTCAACATTACGGGCAGAGTGGAAATGCGCGCGCAGTCGGTGGGCAAGGACACGACGCTAAGCAAGATAATCGAGCTAATAGAAAACGCGGGCGGCAGTAAAGCGCCCATACAAAAGATAGCCGACAAGGTGTCGGCGGTGTTTGTGCCTACGGTGTGCGCATTGGCGCTTATCACGCTAATCGTGTGGCTGTTTGTCGGCACGATTGCACAAGCGCTGACAATGGCTATATCGGTGCTTGTCATATCCTGCCCGTGCGCGCTTGGTCTGGCAACGCCTGTTGCCGTCATGGCGGGGACGGGCAGAGCTGCGGCGTACGGTGTGCTTGTAAAGAACGCCGAGGTACTGCAAGGACTGGAAGGCGTGGAAATATTCGCGCTGGACAAAACCGCTACCATCACCGAGGGGAAGCCGCGCGTAACCGAAATAAAGGCTTACGGTCAGCTTGACGGCGATACGGATGCCGTACTCGGTATTGCCGCCGCGCTCGAACGCGCATCGACGCATCCGCTTGCCAACGCGATAATACAAGCGGCTAATGAAAAGAACATAGCGGAAAAGACCGCCACGGACAGTACGTACCGCATAGGGTACGGAATGGTCGGTACGGTTGACAAAACCGAATATGCGCTGGGTGGGGCTCGGCTTATGAGCGAGTTCGGCGTTACGGTCGAGGACAGCAGCGCAGCTACGGTATACCTGTGCAAGCGCGATATGATTTTGGGTGCGATAACGGTGGAGGACGAAATCCGTCCGACAAGCCGACAGGCAATAGAGCGCATAAAGAGCGTGGGTGCGCGCGTAGTAATGATTACGGGCGACGGAAAGGAGCAGGCCAAGCGCATTGCAAGCAAGGCGGGCATAACCGAAGTGTACTGCAACGTTTTGCCCGACGGCAAGCTGGACATTGTGGAAAAGCTCAAAGCTCAGGGCAAGACGGCAATGGTGGGCGACGGCATAAACGACGCGCCTGCGCTGAAAGCGGCGGACGTAGGTATTGCTATCGGTTCGGGCACTGATGTCGCTATCGAGGCGGCGGACGTAGTGCTTGTCAAGTCCGACCTCGGCGACGTGCCGCGCGCTATGGCGGTGTCGCACATGACGCTTCGCAACGTCAAGCAAAACCTGTTTTGGGCGTTCATATACAACGCGCTCGGTATCCCGCTTGCGGCGGGCGTGCTGTATGCAGTCGGAGTAACGCTAAATCCGATGATAGCCGCGGCGGCAATGGCGTTTTCGTCGCTGTTTGTGGTGTGTAACGCGCTGCGCCTTACGGCAATGAAGTTCGGCGACGCGCAGGTTGCGCGAAAGCTGAAAAAGATTAAACATAAAAACGGCGGTGCGAATAACGGCGCTGCCGACGAACTTGTAATAAACGACCAAGGTCGAGGAGGTAATAATATGAAAACTGTTCTCAAAGTGCAAGGCATGAGCTGCGGACACTGCTCCGCAAGAGTGCAAAAGGCGCTTGCCGCTGTTGCGGGCGTGACAAACGCCGAAGTCGATTTGGCAAGCGGCACCGCCACGGTAGAGGGCGACTTTGACGTAGCCGCCGCGGTAGCCGCAGTGGAAAACGCGGGCTACGAGTGCAAGGCTTAAGTAAATATCATAAATCGGCCATATAAACGGCACAAAAAATTAAAATCACATTAGAATAAGATTAGGAATGAGCATTGCCGTTGACAAATGTCGACCGACAGTGTATAATTGTGCATGTAAAGCTTGAAAGTGGGGTTTGTATGGCTAAAAAAGTTGCTGTTCCCGATGAAGATGCCATCGAACAAAACGGCGGTATAAAAAAGAAAAAAAAGCATAATTGTTGTTGCACCTGCTGTTTGGTTGTGATAATTATTATGCTTGTTTTATTTTTGGGCGCGTTCATAACGGGCTGGATTTTGGGCGACAAATATACCAAAAAGCTTTTCGGTCTATCCATGGGCGACACCTTGGGCGTAGTAAGCGACTTGTATTGGACGGACGATTCAGACGTAGTTTCGCGTCCGTACACAAGTAAGGACCTCGACGGATTTTACAGCGAAATCAAGCGTAACGTACTGCTTAAAGACAGTGCGGAAATAGATTTTGAGTCGGCGCTTAACGCGGCGGTGGACAAATACTTAAACAGCGACAGCACAGCGCCGCAACTAAACGCAAGCTCCGACGGCGACGGCAACCCCGAAGGCAAGTCCGACGAATCGAGCGTTATCGATATCTTTGTGGATATGATAGTTGGCGTGCTCAACCGCGACAACATAGACATAGAACGGCTAAACGGTTATCCCGAAAAGGACGAATACATATTCAATCTTAACGACAAGCAACTTGCCGCGTTTGTTAATTGCGTGCTGAAATCGGTGCTCAAAAAAGCTGTCAAGCTGGACGCGTTAAAGGACGTGGCGGAAATGGTCAGTCTGGACCGGGTGGTTGCGCTTAAACAAATTTGCTTTACCGCCAACTCCGTAAAAGGTGAGGACGGCGCGTCGCAGGTTAAGGCCGCGTCTGCCGAAATCACCGTATGGATAGGCTTGCAGGACGCTGCCGGTCAAGCAATCAAATATTTTTTGAATGAAGCCAAGCAGGGCTGGGCAGGTGGACTGGTAAGCTGGTTTGGCAATGTTATACTGCCCGAAAACCTGTATCTTACAGTTTCCGTTCCGCTGTCCGGCGAGGATAACGTGGCGTCGATTAGGATAAACGACATGAACACCAACGAGCGTGAGCGCGCCAACAAGCTGATCAACGGCATAATTAAGCTTGTTAACGGCGACGATTCCAAAACGCTGGACAACGTTATCGACGATTTTGTAGCACAAATCAGACCGACGCTCGAAAAGGCTACCGAGCATATGGATTTTACCGACGCGAGCAATGGTACGATTCGCATGGATTTGCTGGAAACGGTAGCGCAAATCGCAAGCATCGAAATAGCGGAAGGTCAAAAGCTGACCAAAGCCGACTTTTTGTACGTGCTTCAAGCGCTTTTGTCCGACAAGACCGAGCAGTTGAATTCGCTCGAACCGTTCCGTTACGACAACTGGTACTCGGTGGACGGCGAAATCAGGTATATGCCGACGGGCGGCGCCATTGAAAACAAAATAGACTACGAGCAAAAGTTTATAGAGCAAATCGAACAAAAGTACGCAATAGACTTTGGCGAGAGTAAAAACCTGGCCGAGGTATTGGAGTTGCTCGGCATATCGCTGGACGGATCCAACAACACAAGCATGGGGTCTACCGACTTGCTCGACAAGATGGACGGCAATAGGTTTAACGCTTTGCTCGACGAAAACATAAACGATATACAATTGCATATTACGGATAGAATGTTGGGCGCGGCGTTTTCCGGGCAAATGGATAAGCTGCTCTCGGGCAATGCCGATTTGCAAAAGCTTGATATGACGCTTGACGCATTGACGTTCGTCAAAAAGTCCGATCCCGAAAAGTCCAATCACCTTTACGCACTGCTTGCAGTGGAGGTGAACGTAAGCGGACTTATCGACGCGGAAGCGGGCGGGCAAAACAGCATGGTAAACAAGCTTGTCAAGGGGCTTATGCCGGAAAGTATACTGCTAACCGTTACCGTCGATATTACGCGCGACCGTAGCGTTACGCGCGACAGCGCGGAGTTTGTAATAAATTCGTGCAAAAACACCGACCGAGTGCTCGATATTATGGAGCGGCTGGTGCCGGAGATTAAGCTCAACGAAGTTTCCGACAAGATAAGCAGTACGCTAAACGATATGCTCGATCAAATGGAAGACCGCAAGCTTAATATCGCGCTTGCCGCTACTACGTTTGAATACAATTCCGACCTGGGTAAATGGCTGGGCGACAGCGGCGCAATAGTGATGCCCGACATTTTCTCTGTCGTTGCCGACTTGGTGTTGGTGGACGAGGGCGGAAATAAGGTTGTAACCTCCGAACAGCTTCAACACGTAATACGCGACCTTAACAATCCCGCCGATATAACCGCAACTCAGCCCGACGGCTACGGCGATTTTATAGACGACGTGTTTGACAAATACTATTTGACCGATCCCACGCAGCTGCCCGAGCCCAAACCGGCCGTGACGGACTTTAAGGGACTGACCGAGTATATGTCCGACTTTTCTACCGACAAGCTGCGCGTATACGGCAGGGACGGTATCGCTCACGATACAAGGCAGATGTCCGATCTTCATCCCGTAATGAGCGCGACCGAGCTGCTTGCGCTGCTCAATGACAATATGGACGGCAAGGACTCTATACAGTCGTATAGCATTGTCAAGGTGGATATAGGCGACAATACGCTTTCGGTAACTGTGTCCGTAGCGTTGAGCAGCCTGCTTACCGACGCCGCGCAGGTGCAAAAGCTGATTGCGGCGACCGAGCTGTATGCAACGGCTACCTTCCACACCGACCAAGTGACGGGGGACGGCACGGAGGACAATCCGTACGGCTACGGCGTTTCGCTTGAAATCAACGTCCAAAAGCAGGGTGAAAACTCCGTAATGGACGACGACACTTACGACGCAATGCTCAATATAGTTAAGTTCTTTGCAAAGGACTTCGATATCGCAAATCAAGTCAAAGATTTCGGCGTTATACTGTACGAGCAAATGCAAAGCCTTAACGAAAGTATGGGCGGAGACGAAAATCTTCAGTTGTTCACGTTTACCGAAAACGGGTTGGAGCTTACCGACTTCTACACATTCCTCGCGCTCAAAATGGAGCCCGGACTCATCGAAGACGGTTATACCAACGAGGATATTAGAAAGACGTTGCAGGGCTTATACACATACGACGAAACTGCGCCCAATGATAACAACTTTATAGTAAGCGACATAATGTTCAACACGCCGTCCGAAAAGGGCAGTAGGCGGTGGACGAACGACGAAGTTACCGGTAATTTGACAACCGGCGAGGGTGGACTGTACGGCAACACGCATTTGGACGTCGACTTTAACGGCTTCCTCAAACAGGGCGTGGAAGTAATAGCGAAAGACGGCGAAGTTACCGTCGAGCAAACGATGATTTTGGCCAAGGGCGACAAGCGTGACAAAGTAGCTGCCGTGCGCACATGGCTTACACAAAGACTCAAATTAAGTGAAGCCGACGTCGTGGACGAAAACTCCGATTATCTTGCCGTAACGTTCTCCATGACAATGGGTAACTTTGTGGGCGGCGACGGCGAAGGCTCCAACGACGCAAAATCGATGTTCCCCACCAAAATTTACGCGACGGTCGTGTACAAGTACAACGCCGCGGCAACGGGCGATAAGTTTACCGTTGTCGGCGGTATAAGCGAAGACGACGTCGCGCCCGTGCTGGTGTTCAACAATATGGACGGTGCCCAGTACGACATAATGGTACGCCTGATGGGTGCCAATCCCACCGGCGAGGATACCGGCGCGTCTGCCGACGGCAAGGTCAATATCAAGACCATAGCAAAAGAGGGCGCAAAGGTTCTTAACGGTATGACCCATATCGATGTGGGCGGAATCAAAGTCGATACCACAATCACATTCTCCGCCACAAGTGACACTGCCGATCCTCCGGAGGCGGGTATGGGTAAGGTATTCATAAGCAAACCCGCTCCTTCCTTTGGCGGTTAATGTAATGATAATACGATTTTGTCAGCCCTCTCGTTATAGAGAGGGCTTTTATTCTGCATAATTTCGGCATAATAAGGCAAAATAAAGTAAATGGTTATTCAATTTGTCAAAATATACGGCGCCAAACTGTACAAAATGCCTAAAAAATAATAAAAATTTTTTAAAAACCCTATTGACAAAGGCGGCATATAATGATAGAATTTACATAGCAATATAAAAATTCATTATGGAGGAAATTTATGAAGAAATTGCTGGCAACATTATTGGCGTCTACCATGGCGCTTTCAGCTATGGGTGGACTTGTAGCATGCGGCGGCGAGGGCAGCGGAGACGACCCCAACACCATTACCGTATGGGCACCAGAAAACTCCCATGGCTCCGAAGAGGAAGAAACGGGATACAAGGGCATGATTGCCGGATGGAAAGAAGCTTATCCCGAATATGCGCATTACAACGTAAGGTTTGTAGCAAAGGCCGAGAGTGATGTTAACAGCTCTTTAGGTAACAACCCTGCTGCGGGGGCGGAAGTATTCTTCTTTGCGTCCGACCACTATAGAGATCTTGTTCACAACAAGGGCCTTCAACCGCTTACCGACGAGTATGTGCAACAAATAAAGGCACGTGACGAAGAATTTACGTATGAATTTGTCACCGACGACGAAGACAAAATGTGGGCGTTCCCTACAACCAACGACAACGGCTACTTCCTGTGGTACAACGACGAGTATTTAAGCGAAGACGACGTTAAAGATCTTGACTCTTTGATTGCGGCGTGCAATGCGCAAAACGTACACTTTTCGTTCCCTTACGGTGTTTCTTGGTATGCCGCCTCGTTTATGATGGGTATGGGCTGCAAATTCAACTACGACGATGAAGATCACTATATTTGCGACGCGAATACCCCTGCGGCAAAAGGCGCAGCCAAAGCTATGTTTAAGTATGCCAACTCTGCCAACAACATCGACGGCGTAAAAGATACCAAGGGCAAAAAGACGGACGTAATAGTTTCCGTCGAAGACCCCAGTGCCGGCTTGGCGGATGGTACAATTGGTGTGGCTATGTCCTATGCATCTCGGTACACGGATATCGAGAAAGCTTATCGCAACAAATACACCAGCACTGCTACCGGTACAGTCGACGAGGAAAAGCTTGAGGAAGCTTTGAGTCACCTCAAAGCCACGGTTCTCCCCACGTTTAAGGCTACTGTCGACGGCACAACCGAAGAAAAAACGTACCACATGGGCACCTTCTACGGCGGCAAGTACTGCGGCGTAAACCGCTCCAAATCGGAAGCTAAGATTGTTGCTTCGCTCTCGCTTGCAAACTGGTTCACCAAAGAGGAAGGCCAAAAGGTTCGCTTTGAGGCGGACGGCGCAGGCCCCAGCAATAAGAACGCTGCTACGTTGGAAAATGTGCAAAAGAGCATCGGTATTCAAGCGTACAAAGCACAAGTAGCACTCGGCGACGAGACAAACTGCATACAAGGCGCGCAAAAGGGAACATTCTGGGACAACATCAACAAATTTTCCGAGGGTGTGTTCGAGCGCAAAGTAGACGCCGGTTCGGAGGTTGACTATACGACCGAGATAGGCATGTTGGCACAGCTTGCAAAGATTGCCGCCGACATAGGCAACTAATCGAATATAACGAATAAATCATGACGGTTTTCGCCGAGCCGATAAACTCGGCTCGGCGAAAATTCTTTTTTATAGGAGTAAATTATGGCAGACAATACCAAAGCCGCCACTCCTACTTGGAAGTTATACAACAGACCGTGGTACCAAAAGTTTGGATTAGCTATTTGGAACTACATAAAAAACGTCGGTCTTATGTTGTGGAGCGTGATTCGCGCAATACCCAAAAAGATTTGGGGCTTTATATGCGCGATAGGGCTGTGCTTTCAGGGCTTGTGGTTTAGGTTTAAAAAAGGTGACTGGCGTACCAAAATGTCGTACCTTATTATGGGGTTCGGCTGTTTTTCGCGCAGTCCCAAACAATTTTTGAAGGGCTTTTTGCTGCTCGCCGTAGAAGTACTGTTTATTTTGTTTATGGTATTCGTAGGCGCGCACAATCTTTATATGCTCGGTTCGTTGGGCGACGTCGGTTGGGTGGACAATCCCAGTGGCATAGGTGGATATATTGTTGATAACTCGCTCAAAATAATGATTTTCAGCGTTATGACATTGATGCTGATGATCTTTTTTGTGTATATGTACATCAAGAACACGGAAATCGCTTACGCTACGCAAAAGCGTGTGGAAGCGGGCTTGCCGCTTACCACCCCCAAGCACCAGCTAAATTACGCGCTTAACGACGGGTATCATGTAACCGTGCTTACGTTGCCCATACTCGGCATACTGTTCATCACCGTGCTGCCGCTTGTATGTAACATTTTGGTCGCGTTTACCAACTTCGACTACCAGCACGCGCCTATGGCGGGTGAGCTGTTCGATTGGGTAGGCTTCCAGTCGTTTAACACGGTATTTACCAAATCGTACGGCGCGGCAATTTGGAGCGTTCTCGGTTGGACTATTATATGGGCTGTTTTTGCGACGTTTACCAACTTCTTCTTTGGCATGTTCCTCGCAATGATCATCAACAAAAAGTCTATCAAGCTCAAGGTATTTTGGCGTACTTGCTTTGTTATAGTAATAGCCGTGCCCGACTTTGTTTCGCTTTTGATGATGAGTAAGTTCTTCGCGTACAGTAAGCTGACTACGGAAACCGGTACATTCAACCGAATATTGATGACATGGTTCAATTTGGACGCTAATATAAACTGGCTGGGTGATATCGCTCACGGCGGATTGTTGCCACGTGTAATGGTTATAGTAATCAACCTTTGGCGCGGTATGCCGTTTACCATGCTTTCCACCTACGGCATACTTATGAACATCCCCGAGGAGTTGTACGAATCCAGCCGTATAGACGGCGCAGGACCTGTACGCAGATTTGTTTCAATCACCTTCCCGTACATAATGTTTGTTATGGGCCCTCAGCTTATAACGACGTTTACAGGCAATATCAACAACTTCAACGTTATATTCTTCTTGACTGGCGGTGGCCCCAACATACGTGTGGGCGGCATTGCTCCCGGACAAACCGACCTTCTTGTTACTTGGTTGTACAAAATGACGGTAAGTTCTACCGACAAAGAGTATAGCAACGGTGCGGTTCTCGGTATATTCACGTTCATCATTTCCAGTATATTTGCCTTGATCGTGTTTAACAGTTCCAAATCGGTTAAGCAGGAGGATACTTTCCAATGATAGGATTAAGATCTAAACGTATTATTTCCGATACCGTAATTTACATCGTGCTTACGCTGCTTGTTGTTATATGGCTTTTCCCGTTAGTATGGATGATACTCAAAGCGTTTGACGTGCTTTGGACGGGGCCGTATTCGCCGACGATCTTCCCCGAAATGATGGGAATGACCAACTTCAAAAACTTGTTCGGCGGCGAGGGCTACCAAAACTATCCTTACGGTCAGTGGCTGTTGAACACCTTCTTTGTAGCGTTGGGATCGTGCGTTATTTCCACGCTTTTGACCCTTATGGTGTCCTTTGCGCTTTCCCGTCTTCGCTTTAAGGCGAGAAAGAAGCTTATGAACATAGCGCTTATCTTGGGCTTGTTCCCCGGCTTCCTTTCCATTATAGCGTTGTTGTACATCTTTACCGAGTTTAACCTTGACAACAGCCTTTTCGGACTTACGCTCGCTTATTCGCTGGCTTCGGGTATGGGCTACTACGTCGTAAAAGGATTTTTCGACACGGTGCCCATTGCAATCGACGAGGCTGCGCGTATAGACGGCGCAACCAAAAACCGCATTTTCTGGCGGATGATAATTCCGCTCAGTAAGCCGATAATCATTTATACGATACTTACTGCGTTTATCGGACCGTGGTGTGACTTTATTCTCGCTAAGGTCTTGATAAATCCGAGTGCGGTCGAAAACTTCACCGTTGCCATAGGTATTCAGCAGTGGCTGGCCACAGACGATAACGTAATCAGTAGAAAGTTTGCTCAGTTCTGTGCGGGCGGCACGCTTATTTCCGTACCCATCGTTTTGCTCTACATGATCATGCAAAAGTTCTATGTTGCGGGCATTACCGGCGGCGCGGCAAAAGGTTAATCTACTATTTTGCACTTCTGGCAGCATACGGCTATTGCCGTGTGCTGCTTGTGGTGTATAGCATTTGTTTACTTACAACCCAAGTTTTTTAAAACATTTTCATTCGGTGATTAAATGAAAAAGAACATACTAAAAAAGATATTTTCGGCTGTTGCTGCGGTCGCCGCAGCTACCGTTATGCCACTTTCCGCTATCGGCTGCGGCAATGATGGGCCGACATGGACTCCGCCGCAAAATACCGACGTATATAATATTCCGCAAGACTATGCGCGGACGTATTACGAGGTTTTTGTTCGCTCTTTCTCTGACGGCAACGGCGACGGAATAGGGGATTTGCAGGGTTTGATCAAAAACCTCGACTACCTTAACGACGGCGACGATTCCACAATGACCGATCTCGGTGTAAACGGCATTTGGCTTATGCCCATCAACAAATCCGGCTCGTACCATAAGTACGACGTTATCGATTACTACCAAATAGACGACGAGTACGGCACGCTGGACGACTTTAAGCAGCTTGCGGAGGAGTGCGAAAAGCGCGGCATTTGGATACAAATGGATTTGGTGCTCAACCATACGTCCAATCAGCATGCTTGGTTCAAGGCTGCTGTGGCGTCGGCAAAGGCGGGCAAGCGCCCCACTACCGACAAGGCAATGAAAAAGTACGTCTTTCAAGTGAGCGAAGACATGCCGACGGACAAGGGAACGTGGCACAAGGTAGCAGGAACAAACTATTGGTATCTCGGCAATTTCAGCGGCAGTATGCCCGACCTCAATCTCGACAACGAGGAGGTCAGGGCGGAAATACTCACTATTGTGGAGTACTGGCTCAAAAAGGGAGTTCGCTCATTCCGTTTAGACGCGGTGCCTTGGGCGTACAATACCAGTGCGAACTATAATGAGGAAAACGGCGAGTTTTGGTCTTGGTTCTGTCAAAACTGCGATAGACTGGGTAGGCAGGTATACGGCGAAAGCACGCCCGATCTTCCTGTCTACTGCTACAACGTAGGCGAAGTTTGGGGCGGTGGTTCGGATTCCATCAAATCGTTTTTCCGCACGGGCATGAGTTGCTTCAATTACGAAATGGCTGCCGCTTATAACAAAGGGTTCTCCGGTGCGGTAAACGGCAACGACAGAGCTTATTCGTACGTAACCAAGCAAGTGCGCAATCAGCAGGACGCGCTTGCCGTAGATCCCAACGCGCTGCTCAGCAACTTCCTTTCTTGTCACGACAACAACAGGAGCGCGGGCAATCATTTCGGCTTTGACGTAGCAAAAATCAAGCAAGCCGCGGCGCTGTATTTGCTTTCCGCCGGTAATGCGTACATTTACTACGGCGAGGAAATAGGCGCGGCGGGCGAAAAGTACGGCGACAACGAGCCCGATTCCAATATGCGTATGCCGTTTAATTGGGGCGACGCGAGCAAGGGTATAACCACCAATCCGCCGCAAACCAATTACGAAGGCACGCAAGAGCTGGGCAGCTGGGCGTCGCAAACCAACAACGAAAATTCCATTCTTACTTTTTACCGCGAAACTATTAAAATTCGCAACCGCTTCCCCGAAATTGCGCGCGGCGTGATGAAGCAGTACGCACTGGACGCAAATAGCGGTTTGGGCAATCCCGACGAAATACTGGAAGCTTCCGGCAAAAAGTATTTGGACAGCGTTAACAAGCTTAACGACAACGTAGCAATCTACACCATTACTTACAAGGATAATACGTTGTTGTTCTTCCACAACCTCAGTGAAGAAAAGGACGCTACCATTGACGTATCGGCGTTTGCCGGATACGAGATTGCGGCGTCGCTCAAAACTCGCAGCGGAAGCGCTACGCTTACCGGCGCATCGCTCGGTTTGCCTGCGGGCGCGGTAGCCGTTTTGGCCTTGCCCAAAGCCGCAGAATAGTTTTTGGGCAGGTATCGACTAATATCGACTTTATCGCTACTATTCACATAAACGCACCCGATATTATCTATACTTTAAATATACACTTTCCGCGTAAGCTATGGGTGCGGCGCGGAACATAATAAATCGTTAATAAACAATATAGGAGGTAAATAATGACAAAACAGACAACAACCAAGCAAACGTGGCTTAAACTGCTTTTGGCGTTTATAGTTACTTTGCTTATAGTAGCCTTTGCGCTGCCGCTTGCCGCTTGTAGCGGGAATAGCGACGACAATGGCAACGACGAGGACAATGGTCCTATTCCCGATGGTTATGCACGCATCACGATTAACTATTTCAGACCGGCGGGCGACTATGAAGACTGGAATTTGTGGATATGGTCGGCCGGCAAGGAAGGTGCGGCTTATCAGTTCAAAAACAATACCGTCAATATAGCGGGCGAGAATTTTAAAACCGCCGTTATCACCATTCCGGTAGACCTTACCGAGTCCGACGCAGTCGGCTTTATCGTTCGTAAGGGCGAATGGTCGGCAAAGGACCCCGATATGGACCGCTTTATCCCTGCGAGTAAGATTGTGGACAGTCGCGTAACCATATATCTTGCGCAAGCTCGCGAAGGTATATATTACGACGCGCAAGAGGCGGTCGACGCAGCAACTTCCAATATGATTACGGCAGCCGCTTTCCGCAACTTTAAGACGCTTAGCATTGTTACCGCGGCTAAGATTTCAAAGAAGTCGCACTTTAAAGTATACGACGAAGCCGACAATGTTGTAGCCGAGCTTAACTGTGCGGAAACAACTACCTACAACAACAAGACCAATGCTACGATTAAGTTTGATGAGGCTGTATCGCTTACCAAGTCCTACCGCATTGCGGACGAACCCGCAGACGGCTTTGATAAGATGGTCAACTTTGTAGGCCGCAACGTCAATATGGCGTCGCTGTACGACACCGTCGATTTTAAAAACAAATATCTTTACGACGGAGAGCTTGGCGTTGAATATACAGCAGAGGCGTCCACGTTCAGAGTTTGGTCGCCTGTAGCTTCCGAGCTTAAACTCAATATTTATGACGCAGGCGAGGGAGGCACTGCCACTACTACCGCTATGACTCAGGGCGAAAATGGCTTGTGGACGGCTACCGTCAATCAAGATCTTGATGGCAAGTATTACACATATACCGTTACCGCTCGCGGCACAACCAAAGAGGTTGTGGACCCGTATGCGAGAAGCGCGGGCAGAAACGGCGTGCGTGGCATGATACTCAATCTTGACGCAACCAACCCCGAAGGTTGGGCGGAGCAAGAGGAGCCTACGCTCGGTTCTTATTCCGAGGCCGTTATTTATGAGGCACATCTCCGCGACCTTACAATCAATCCCAATTCCGGTGTTTCGGCAGCTAACCGCGGCAAGTTCCTCGGTCTTACCGAAACGGGTACTACTGTTACCGTCGGTTCGGTTACCAAGTCCACCGGTCTTGATTACCTGAAAGAGCTCGGCGTTACAACCGTGCATTTCCAACCGTTGTTCGACTTTGCTTCCGTCAAAGAGGACTTCAACGTAGCCACCTACAACAAGGACGGCGAATTCAACTGGGGTTACGATCCGCTCAACTACAACGTTCCCGAGGGTTCGTACTCCTCCAATCCCGCCGACGGCAAAGTGCGCGTCAACGAGATGAAGCAAATGGTTATGGCGCTCCACAACGCCGGCATTCAGGTGGTTATGGACGTTGTTTACAACCACGTTTCCAGCGCGCAAAGCTCCAACTTCGAGGCGCTTGTGCCCGGCTATTATTTCCGTACAAAGCCCGACAGCACTTTCTTTAACGGCTCCGGCTGCGGCAACGAAACCGCTTCCAATCGCGCTATGTTCCGTAAGTTTATGATTGAATCGGTGTTGTACTGGACGCAAGAATATAAGATTGACGGCTTCCGCTTCGACCTTATGGGCTTGCACGATATCGAGACAATGAACCAGCTTTACGACGCGCTTGCCGAAGTCAATCCCGACGTTATGGTTTACGGCGAAGGTTGGACGGGCGGCACCAGCGGACTTGACGACGACAATGCTGCTATCATTGCCAACGCTTCCAAAATGCCTAACATCGCGTTCTTTAACGACGTCATTCGCGACGGACTTAAAGGCAGCGTGTTCAACATGGACGGTATCGGTTTTGTTTCCGGCAGTGTCGGTTCGGACGCCGCGGTATACGTGGGCGCTGTCGGCGGCACCTCGGCGCTTAGCGCAACTATGTACAAAACGTTGGGTTCGGATAAACAGGCGTTCGCTGCAGCTCCCACTCAAAGCATCAACTACGTGGGTTGCCACGACAACTCCACGTTGTGGGATAAGCTTAACGCTTCCGTTGAAGACGCGGATTTGATTAAGGATATGTACCGTCTTGCGGCAGCTTCCGTGCTTTCCAGCCAAGGCCCTGCATTCTTCCTTGCGGGCGAGGAAATGCTGCGTAGCAAACCCACCACGGCGGATAACACTTACGACAATCGTCCTACAGCGTACCTTACCAATCCCGATTACTACTTCTCCGATAACTCCTACAAATCACCCGATTCGGTAAACGCTATCGACTGGACAAAGCGTATCGAAAACGACGATATGGTCGAGTATTACAAGAGCTTGATAATGTTCAAGAAAAATGTCCCGGCATTCCAACTCACTACCGAGGACGAGATTGAAGAGCATATCGTTCTTATCGACACGGATACCGACGACGGTGTAGCAGTGTACGGAATCAAATACGGCGGTGGTCTTATGATTATCGCGTTCAACGCCAGCGAGACCGATGTGGAAATCGCAGTTCCCACCGCTGACTTTATCAAGGTAGTTGACGGCGCTACGATCAACGGCGAGGGTATCGAAGGTCAAAACGTGACCGACGGCAAACTTACTGTCGGTGCATATAAGTGTGCCGTGTTGTTTACGCAAGATACCGTTGACGTTGCCAACTGGAAGTACAGTGTTGAAATTGTCGAAGAATAATCGACATAACAATTAGATTCGAATAATGCAAAGCAGATTAGGGCGCGGATTATCCGCGCCCTTTATCGTGTCGGTTTTTCTTTGGACGGCATTGACTTTTGTGTATGCGGGTGATATACTTATCGTATATTGACAGCGTGGAGGAATACTGTGGCTAATTCAATCATTTCCGCAATGTTTACCGATTTCTTTACCGTAAGGATTCGCACCACCCGCAAGGTGCCCGATAGTTCTGTGTTTTGCGTGCTTAACGCAAGCGGTGAACGCGTGCCGATTGCAGTGTCGCACGGTGATAAAAGCGAGCATGTTGGTGCACTTAATTGTGCCGTGGATTCGGTAGCGGTCGGCAAGACCGAGTTCGATATCGTTCTCGCCGCCGAAGTCGATTTTACACAGCAATACACTTTGTCGGACGATTCGGGATTTTTTGCCGCAGCGCCGATAAGTAAGTATAAGCTTTTCGATACCGATGAGTTCCAAAACAGATACAACTACGACGGTGAGCTCGGCGCGGACTATTCCGCCAAGAGAACGGTGTTTACCGTTTGGTCGCCGTTTGCTACGAAAATGTTGCTTAACATTTACGATGCCGGAGAGTGCGGCAAAGCCACCGAGTATCCTATGACTAAGGGTACAAAAGGCGAGTGGACGGTTACCGTCGACGGAAATCTTGATAAAAAGTATTACACGTATAAGATTGTAGACGCTGCGGGCAATGCCGAGGAAGTAGTCGATCCGTACGCGCGCAGCGGCGGAAAAAACGGCAAGCGCGGCATGATACTCGACCTTGCTTCCACAAATCCCGACGGCTGGGATACGCAGAATATTCCACAATTAAAGGGTAATACTCACGCCGTAATTTGGGAAGCGCACGTTCGTGACGTTACTATTCATGAGAGTTCGGGCGTCAGCGAGGCGCATCGCGGCAAGTTTTTAGGTCTTACCGAAACGGGCACCGAAAATGGAAACGGCAAACCCACTGCGCTCGATTATATTAAGGAATTGGGCGTAACCGCCGTGCACTTTCAGCCGCTATTCGACTTTGCTACCGTTGACGAAAGCTTTATTATGGCAACCTACAACAAAGCAGGCGAGTTTAACTGGGGATACGATCCGCTTAATTACAATATGCCCGAAGGTTCGTATTCCACCGATCCGTCAAAAGGCGAAGTGCGCGTTAACGAATTGAAACAAATGATAATGGCGCTTCACAACGCCGACGTTCAAGTCATTATGGACGTCGTTTACAACCATGTAAACAACGCCGCAAGCTCTGATTTTGAAAAGCTTATGCCCGAATACTTTTTCCGCAAAACCGATAAGGGCGCGCTTAGTAACGGTTCCGGTTGCGGCAACGAAACTGCGTCCGAGCGCTTTATGTTCCGTCGGTTTATGATAGATTCGGTCAAGTATTGGATGACCGAGTACAAGATAGACGGTTTCCGTTTCGACCTTATGGCTTTGCACGATACCGCAACGATGAATAGCATTTATAATGCGCTTTCGGAAATCAATCCCGACGTAATTATTTACGGCGAGGGCTGGAAAGCGGGTGATTCGCCTTTACCCGAATCGCAGCAATCGACGCTTGCCAACGCCAAATGTACTCCAAACATCGCTTACTTCGACGACGTTATCCGCAACGCGCTCAGAGGCGATAACTTCGATAAAGCGGGCAAGGGATATGTTCAAGGCGTTAACGGGCTTGAGGATAAAGTTTACGTAGGCGTTTACGGTGCAACCAATAACTTTGCCGTAGGCGCAAATCAGAATATAAACTATGTTTGCGCGCATGACGATTCTACGCTTTGGGATAGGCTTAATGCGTCGGTTAACTGCAACAAATCAACGCTTAAAGCAATGAACCGTCTCGCCGCCGCTTCGGTGTTCACAAGCCAAGGCGTTGCATTTATACTTGCGGGAGAGGAGATGCTGCGCAGCAAGCCGACCACAGAAAACAATCCTTACGACAACCGTCCCGTTCCTTACAAAAGTAATCCCAAATATTTCTTTTCCGACAACTCGTACAGATCGCCTGATTCCGTCAATGCTATCGATTGGAACCTTTTGGACGAAAATGCCGATATTATCGAGTACTACAAAGTCTTGATTGCAATCAAAAAGGCGTGGTCGCAATTCCACCTTGCCACAAAGCAACAAATCGATAGGTGCGTTTTTGTTCCCGATAATAATAAGGGTGACGGTATAATATCGTACGCGATTAAAGATCCCGACAGCGATGAGTACGCCGTAGTATTGCTTAACAATTCGGATAAAGCCACCAGTGTGTCTGTGCCGAAGGGCGAGTACGCCGTTTATATTAACGGCGACAAAGCATCCGCAACCGAAAAGCTTTCAGCATTTAGCGGTAGCAGCTTTACGGTCGGCGCCCGTTCCGCCGTCGTTATGAAGGGCGAGCTTTCTCAATCGTCGGTTATAGATTGGAAGAGCAACGCGTATTGCTTGTCCGATGACCCCGTCAATCTCGGCGTGGCGCTCGATCTCGGCATAGGCGTTCCTACTGCGGCGATTATAGCCGACGGTGAAGTATTCGGCGCCGGACGTGGCAATGAAAATAAGAGCGAGTGAAACACCGTTACCGAAAATCAATAAAATGAGTAATAGGTAGGGTAATGGCAATCAAACGAACGGTCACTGTAATGCCGTTCGTTTTGTTATAAAAATTTTTCAAAAATATCATGTTATTTTGTTTGACATCTTTGACATCGCGTGATATAATTAGAAAATGCCTTATTGTGCCGTTTTGGGCTTATAAGGTGTAATAAAACATTAAAGAGAGCGGCGATTGGCAATCATAGTTCCTTTACTGAAATAACTTTTTGCGGTGTAGGCAGGGTTCTACTCCGCTTTTGTGCGCTTTTTTGCGGGTGAATATACCTTATAGATTGGCGCAATCACATTTGTAAATAACCTTTTTAGGAGTTTGTATGGCTGAAAGAAAAATTTCAAAGGTTAAGTACGGCAATACCGAACGTATGAGCTTCGCGCAAATCCACGAAGCTATCGATATGCCGGATTTGGTCGAAGTGCAAAAGAAGTCCTACTACGATTTTGTCGACAACGGCATCCGTGAGGTTTTGCGCGACGTTTCGCCCATTACCGATTATTCGGGCCGCGTTGCTTTGTACTTTGAGGATTACTCGCTTGGCTACCGTGACGGCAGCAACCAAAAGCGCAATTACACCGAAAAAGAGTGCAAGGATCGTGACGCAACTTTTGCCGTGCCGCTGTACGTAAAAGTTCGCTTGCACAACATCGAAACGGACGAAAGCACTCGTTCCGAGGTGTACATGGGCGATATGCCGCGCATGACGCCCACGGGCTCGTTCATCATCAACGGCGCCGAACGCGTGGTTATAAGCCAGCTTGTTCGTTCGCCGGGCGCATACTTCTCTTACCAAAAGGACGTCAAAACGGGACAAGCCCATTACAGCGCTACCAACATTCCGTCGCGCGGCGCGTGGCTGGAATTCGACGAGGATCCGTCGGGCGTGCTGTGGGTGCGCGTCGACAGGCAAAAGAAGGTGCTTGCAACCGTGCTTTTGAGCTGCTTGTCGGCAGTTACCGAAAGCGGCTTCGGCACCGAGGAAGCGCTCAAAAAGATATTCAACAACGACCCGATGATAGAGGTGACTTGTGCGCGTTACGGCGACAAGGACGATAAACATGAGCTTAGCGAGGAGCGCGCGCTTTTGGAGCTTAACCACAAGCTCAGAAGCGGCGAAACGCCCACTATCGATTCCATCAAGTCGTTTATTTCGGGCATGTTCTTCGACCGCCGCAAGTACGACTTGTCGCGCGTCGGCAGATACAAGTACAACAAAAAGATGGCGTTGCGCTACCGTGCGGCAGGCAAACGCGTCGCACGCGATATTATCGACGAGGACGGCGTAGTTTATGCTCGCGCCGAAAACAAGCAAACGCATACCTCGGCTGACGTTCTTACCGAGGAGCTTGCCGTTCAAATCCAAAACGCCGGTATAAACGAGATTTGGGTTCTTGCCGACGACGGCAAAGAGTTCAACATTATCGGCAACAACCATGTCGATCTTGCGGGCTATATAGACGTAGATCCGCTTTCCATAGGCATTAACGAAATGGTTTACTATCCCATGCTCAAACAGCTTATGGAAGAGGCGGGCGGCAACCGCGAAAAGCTTGCCGAGCTTTGCTCCAAGCACGTGGACGACCTTATCGTCAAGCACTTGGTTGTAGAGGACGTAATTTCCACCGTCAACTACATTATGGGCTTGCACCGCGGCTTCGGCTCGTGCGACAACATCGACCACCTCGGCAACCGTCGTGTTCGCAGCGTAGGCGAGCTATTGCAAAACCAATTCCGCATCGGTATGTCCCGTCTCGAACGTGTCGTACGCGAACGCATGCAAATTCAAACGGAGTCCGAGCTTTCGGCACAGACGCTTATCAATATCCGTCCCGTGTCCAGCGCTATCAAGGAGTTCTTCGGTTCGTCCCAGCTTTCGCAGTTCATGGACGAAACCAACCCCATAGCCGAGCTTACGCACCGCCGCAAGCTGTCCGCGTTGGGTCCCGGCGGTCTTAACCGCGAGCACGTTACGTTCGAGGTCCGTGACGTTCACTACACGCACTACTCGCGTATGTGCCCGATAGAGACGCCCGAAGGTCAAAACATAGGTCTTATTTCCTCGCTTTCGTCGTACGCGCGTATCAACCAGTACGGCTATATCGAGGCGCCTTACCGCAGAGTGGACAAGATCACTCACCAAGTAACCGACATTGTCGACTACTTGCCGGCTGACGAGGAAGACCGTTACATGATCGCCCAAGCGAGCGAACCGCTGGACGAGAACAACCACTTCGTTAAAGAGCGTGTAATGATGCGTTACCGCGACCAAATAGGCGAGGTATCGCGCGACCGTATCGACTATATCGACGTGTCTCCCCGCCAGATGGTTTCGGTTGCTACCGCGCTTATTCCTTTCCTTGAAAACGACGACTCGCACCGTGCACTGATGGCGTCCAACATGCAACGTCAGGCAGTTCCTCTGCTTCGTACAGAAGCGCCTATCGTCGGCACGGGTATCGAGCATAAAATCGCTTACGACTCCGGCGTTATGGTGATTGCACGCAAGGACGGCGTAGTTGACTACGTAGACGCCGAGCGCATTATCGTAAACGAGGACGACGGCAACCGTCAAATGTATATCCTCAAAAAGTTTGTCGGCTCCAACCAAGGCACATGCATCAACCAGCGCGCTATCATAGCCAAGGGTGACCGCGTAAAAGCGGGACAGGTTCTTGCCGACGGTCATTCCACATCGCAGGCGGAGCTTGCACTCGGTAAGAACGTGCTTGTTGGCTTTATGGGCTGGGAAGGCTACAACTACGAGGACGCTATACTTATCAGCGAACGCATCGCAAAAGACGACGTATTCACATCTATTCATATCAACAAGCATGAAACCGAAGCGCGCGACACCAAGCTCGGCGCCGAGGAGATCACGAGAGATATTCCCAACGTCAGCCCCGAGGCGCTTAAAAACCTCGACGAGGACGGCATTATCCGCGTAGGCGCGGAGGTCGATTCGGGCGACATACTTGTCGGTAAGGTCACGCCTAAGGGCGAAACCGACCTTACGCCCGAGGAACGCTTGCTGCGCGCCATATTCGGCGACAAGGCGAGAGAGGTGCGCGATACTTCGCTTAAAGTTCCGCACGGCGAGGGTGGTATAGTAGTAGACGTTAAGGTCTTTACCCGTGCCAACCGCGACGAAATGAAGCCGGGCGTAAACAAGCTTGTTCGCGTATACATTGCGCAAAAGCGTAAGATTTCGGTGGGCGACAAGATGGCAGGCCGCCACGGCAACAAGGGTGTTATTTCCCGCGTATTGCCCGAAGCGGACATGCCGTTTATGGCGGACGGCACGCCGTTGCAAATCGTGCTCAACCCGCTCGGCGTTCCCAGCCGTATGAACATCGGACAGGTTCTCGAAGTTCACTTAGGTCTCGTTGCCAAGGCGCTCGGTTGGAAGGTTGCTACTCCCGTATTTGACGGCGCAATCGAGTCCGACATTCAAAAACTTCTCAAAGACAACGGCTACGTTTCGCCCGACGGCGAGGTAGACGGCAAGATCCAAATGTACGACGGCAGGACGGGCGAACCGTTTGAAAACCGTTCTACGGTTGGATATATGTATATGCTTAAACTTATCCACCTTGTAGACGACAAGATGCACGCCCGTTCAACCGGTCCTTACTCGCTGGTTACGCAGCAACCGCTCGGCGGCAAAGCGCAAAACGGCGGTCAGCGTTTCGGTGAGATGGAGGTTTGGGCATTGTACGCGTACGGTGCGGCAAACGTGCTGCAAGAGATTATGACCGTCAAGTCGGACGATATTGCCGGACGAAGCAAAACGTACGACAGTATTATCCGCGGCATGGACGTGTCCGAGCCGGGCATACCCGAATCGTTCAAGGTTCTCATCAAGGAATTGCAGGCGCTTGCGCTCGACGTAAAGGTACTCACCGAGGACAAAGAGGAAATAGGCATAAAAGAGCTTATGGACGACGATCCGGTGCTTTACGACGCAGAGCCTACGCCCAAGCATTACGACAGCAGTGTGTTTGCCGAGGATGACGATATATCTATGGAATCGGATATTTTGGGCGGACTTGACGATTACGGCGAAGATGATGCCGATGACGACGACGTCGGTGACGGCAGCTTGTTCGAAGACGAAGTCGAGGTTGCGGATCCGTTTGCGGACAGCGACTTTGACGACGACAAGGAAGATTAAAGGAGAGCGGCGATATGTTTGAACTTAACAATTTCGATTCAATGCAAATTCAGCTTGCCAGCCCCGATAAAATTCGGGAATGGTCGTACGGCGAAGTTACCAAGCCGGAAACAATAAACTATCGCACGCAAAAGCCCGAAAAGGACGGCTTGTTCTCCGAGCGCATATTCGGACCGACCAAGGATTGGGAATGCTACTGCGGCAAGTATAAGCGCATACGTTACAAAGGCGTTATCTGCGACAAGTGCGGCGTAGAGGTCACCACCAGCAAGGTGCGTCGCGAGCGTATGGGTCATATCGAGCTTGCAGCGCCCGTAACGCACATTTGGTATTTCCGCGGCGTACCCAGCCGTATCGGTCTTATACTCGGCTTACAGCTTAAACAGCTCGAGCAGGTAGTTTACTTCGTCAACTATATAGTACTCGATCCGGGCATTACCGATTTGCAGTACAAGGAAATAATCACCGACGACAAGCTGCGCCAGTACCAGGAGCAGTACGGTCCCAAGGCGTTTAAGGTCGGCATGGGCGCGGAAGCTATCCGTCAGCTCTTGAAGGACATCAACGTCAAGGAAGAATACGAAAAAACGCGCGAGATCGTAGAGAAGTCTTCCGGTCAAAAGAAGCTTCGCGAAATCAAGCGTTTGGACATTTTGGACGCGTTTATGAAGTCGGGCGCCGAGCCGAGCTGGATGGTACTTGACGTACTTCCCGTACTTCCGCCCGAGCTTCGTCCTATGGTGCCGCTGGACGGCGGCAGGTTTGCAACCAGCGACCTTAACGA
This sequence comes from uncultured Clostridia bacterium, assembly GCA_947178255.1. Lineage (GTDB taxonomy): Bacteria > Bacillota > Clostridia > Christensenellales > Pumilibacteraceae > Anaerocaecibacter. Next base: position 35,465 of record CAMWXP010000009.1, read on the forward strand.
TTTGTACCGTAGAGTAATCAACCGTAACAACCGTTTGCGCAGGCTTATAGACCTCGGCGCGCCCGATATAATCATCCGCAACGAAAAGCGTATGCTTCAAGAAGCGGTTGACTCGCTTATCGATAACGGTCGTCGCGGCAAGGCTATCAACGGCGCAAGCAACCGCGAGCTTAAAAGCTTGTCCGGCTTGCTTCGCGGTAAGCAAGGTCGTTTCCGTCAAAACCTTTTGGGTAAGCGCGTAGACTATTCCGGTCGTTCGGTTATAGTCGTAGGTCCCGAGCTTAAATTCTATCAGTGCGGCGTGCCTAAGGAAATGGCGCTCGAATTGTTCAAGCCGTTCGTAATTAAGGAACTCGTCGCGCAAGGCAAAACGCACAACGCCAAGACGGCAAAGCGCATAGCCGAGCGTGCCGACGCCGACGTGTGGAACGTGCTTGAAAAGGTTATCAAAGATCATCCGGTGCTTTTGAACCGCGCACCCACGCTGCACAGATTGGGTATTCAGGCGTTCGAGCCCGTGCTTGTCGACGGCAGAGCTATCAAACTTCACCCGCTTGCTTGCGGCGCGTTCAACGCGGACTTCGACGGCGACCAAATGGCTATACACGTACCGCTGTCGGTAGAAGCACAGGTAGAAGCGCGCGTACTCATGCTCGCGCCCAACAATATTCTTAAGCTTTCGTCCGGTTCGCCCGTATGTACGCCGTCGCAGGACATGGTCATGGGTAGCTACTACTTGACTATGGATAAGCCCGGCTCGAAAGGTGAGGGCATGGTATTTGCCGACGCCGACGAAGCAAAAATGGCGTACTTCAACCACCTTATCGAGCTGCAATCGCAAATTAAGGTGCGCGTGGAGCGTCCCGAAGAAATGATTAAAAACAGCGGTGTGGAAATTCCCGCCAATGCTGTTTGCCACGACGGCAAATACCGTCACGTGGTTACGACCACCGTCGGTAGGATTATCTTTAACGAACCCATTCCGCAAGACCTCGGCTTTGCAGTACGCGACACGTACGAAAAGATGTTCGAGCCGGAAATCAACTTTACCGTTGACAAAAAGATAATCGAAAGCATAATCAACACTACCTTCAAAAAGAAGGGTGCGTCTATCACCGTCGAGGTACTGGACGCAATCAAAGACATGGGCTTCAAGTACGCGACTATCGGATCGATAACGACTTCGGTATTCGATATGCATATACCGCAGGAGAAGTTCAAGATACTCGACGACGCGGAAGAAGAAGTTGTCAAGATCGACAAGCTTTACGACCGTGGCTTCGTTACCGAGGACGAGCGCTACAACGCCGTTATCAAGATTTGGAGCAAGGCAAACGAAAAGGTTACTGCGGAGCTTCAACGCTCGCTGGACGCGTACAACCCTATCAACCTTATGGCTGCTTCGGGTGCGCGTGGTAGTATGAAGCAGATTGCTCAGCTTTCCGGTATGCGCGGTCTAATGATCAACCCGCAAGGTAAAACGCTTGACGTTCCTATCCGTAGCTCCTTCCGTGAAGGCATGACCGTTTTGGAATACTTCATTTCCACCCACGGCGGACGTAAAGGTCTTGCAGATACCGCGTTAAAGACGGCTGACTCGGGTTACCTTACCCGTAGGCTTGTCGACGTTGCTCAGGACGTTATCGTGCGCGAGGAGGACTGCTGTCCGGACGGCGCGCCTAAGGGCATAGACACCTATGCCATAACCGAGGGCGACGGCAAAAAGGTTATCGAAAAACTCGAAGACCGCTTGGTCGGCAGATACTCAGCCGAAAAAGTGGTCAACCCCAAGAACCCCAAAGAAGTGCTTTGCGACGTAAACGAGCTTATCAGCGAGCAAACCGCAAAGAACATTGTCAACGCGGGCATTACGCACGTTAAGATAAGAACGGTTCTTACATGCAAGAGCAAACACGGTGTTTGCGCCAAGTGCTACGGCCGCGATATGGCGGCGTCCACGCCTGTCCGTATCGGCGAGGCGGTAGGTATTATAGCCGCTCAAAGTATAGGCGAGCCCGGTACCCAGCTTACGCTCCGTACCTTCCACATGGGTGGTGTTGCTTCGGCGGACGATATTACGCAAGGTTTGCCGCGTGTAGAAGAGTTGTTCGAAGCACGCAAGCCCAAGGGCTGTGCAGTTCTTGCCGAACACGGCGGAAAAGTCAGACTTGTGGAAAAGGACGGTAAGCGCGACGTTATCGTCAAGCGCGACGACGGCGACGAAAGCTCGTACTCTATTCCTCACGGCGCAAGGCTTAAACCGTATATCAGCAACGGCGCGGTAATCAAGGCGGGCGACGCCATTACCGAAGGCCCGCTGAACCCGAGTGACATACTCCGCACCAAGGGCAGAAACGACGTTCAGGAATATATCGTTAAGGAAGTTCAGTCCGTTTACCGTTCGCAGGGCGTTGCAATTAACGATAAACACATCGAGGTTATCGTACGGCAAATGCTCAAAAAGGTACGCGTGGAAAACAGCGGCGATACCGACTTGATCCCCGGCGAAATGGTCGACCTCGCATTGTTCGACGAAGCGTCCAGCAAGGCGCGCGAAAACTACGGCAGACCGGGTATAGCCAAGCACACGTTGCTCGGCATTACCAGAGCGGCGCTTGCTACCGACAGCTTCCTGTCCGCGGCATCCTTCCAGGAAACGGCAAGGGTTCTTACCGAAGCGGCTATCAAGAGCAAGGTCGATCCGTTGATCGGTCTTAAAGAAAACGTTATTATCGGTAAGCTCATTCCCGCAGGTACGGGCGTGCGCAAGTACCGCAACGTTTATCCCGTAGAACGCGCAGTCGCGCCCGACAGCGACACTGTGTATTCGGCCGACTCCGACGGCGAAGCGGTATAATAAATAGTAAACACAAACAAAACCCCGTTGCAATAATGCAGCGGGGTTTATTATTATGAAAATCAATATATGGAAAAATGGGGTAGGGGTTTACAAGCGGGGCATACTTATAGTGTCAATCGGTCAAGCCCAAAAGATAGTCGGATGAAACGTCTAAAAACTTGCAGATAAAAAATAAGGTATCGATGCTTGGCTCACTCTTGCCCGACTTATAATCACTTATACATTGCTTGGAAACGTTTGCGGCTTTGGCAAGCTCCGTTTGAGAAACGTTGGCATATTTCAAGCATTCGCAAAATCTTTGTTGAAACTTTGTATTTTTCATATTGACAGTATACCAAAATAGTAAGTTATTACTTGACAAGTACGCTAATAGCGTACTATAATATATTTATGGTTCAGATGAAAATTTATTACACGAACGGTCTTATATCTTAATTGTCGGTACGCTTGACACGCCGATTGACGCGATATATAATACACGTAATACAAACTTTGGAGGAGAGTATGAAAACTTGCCCGCATTGCGGAGCGCAAATAAGCGAAACCGCAAAGTTTTGCAGCGAGTGCGGATATAGCTTTAACGGCACCGCACAACCCGCAAAAGCTCAAACAAATAATTTGTGGATAAAATTTATCCCCAACGTGCTGTTTTTGGTGTTTGCCGTTTCGTTGTTCGGAGTTTTGGCAGAGCCTGTAATTAACGGCTTAATTTCGGCAAACGTTTATTCGTTGTGCGACAGCACTGTTATAAACGTTACTGCACTAGCGGTCATGTCAATTTTGCTCGTCATCTTTGCCGTTTTTACGTTGATTGCCGCAGTCGCAACCGCCGCTGTAAAGTACGTGGCGTACAAAGACGGCAAGCTTGTAAACGGCAAAACAGACTGGATTTACTTTGCGTGCTACGCACTGTATTTCATTTTCGGACTTATTATGCTTGTGGTAGTTGCAAGCACGGAGCATGTACTTATGGGCGCATGCCCCGTTTGGCTTATCGTAGTGCCCATAATATTTACGTGCTTGTTGGGCGCGTTCAAAGTGTATATCAAGTACGGTGCGACTGCACCCGAGACAATCGTCGCACGGCAAGAACAATCATTGTCCGCCGCTCAAAATGACAATAAGCCGAATAATGAATCGACAGTCGAAAGGGAAGAGGTAGTCAACAAAAAAGCAAATAGAAAAAATAGAAAAGCTATATTGCCCGAAGTGTTTTTACTATTGTTTGCCGTAGTAATGTTTTTCTTATATGGTTCATCGTCAATTATTTATTTCTCTGCAAATTATGTTGTGCATTTTAGCTTGTTTTCTTATAATTTTGCCAATATCGAAAGCGGTACTAAAATGATTGTCAATTTAATTCAAATAGCGTTTTGGGTCTACTTAGCAATAGTGCTCGTAGCTGCTGTTGTTTTGTTGGTAAAAGGTTGTCGGCGCAATTTCGGTAATAACCACGAAAATGCAAAAGGAAGCAAAACCCTGTTAATATCTTTGATTATGCAAATTATTTACGTTTTGCTTGTCGCTGCAATGATGCTTATTGTAATAATGACTATAGACCTTGAGATATATATAGGTTGCTATTTTCTCGTCGGCGTTCCGTTGGTTTCCGCTATCGGTACGATTATCGCAATGGTAAAAACCAAGAAAAAACGTAACAAAGAAGCTACGGAAAATTTAGAGTAAAATCAAGCTTGTTAACGCACAAAAGCCCGATATGCCGTCGGGCTTTTGTTATTGACTTTTTTTTCACAATAAGGTATAATCTTTTTGTGATTGAATTATTGCAAAAGGTTGCCGAGGTATTGGCGGAATATTCGGAAAAAAAGCTTGCCGTAGGTGTTTCGGGCGGGCGCGATTCCATGTGCCTTTTGCATGCCGTTTTGCATTGCGGCATTATTAAAAAAGCGAATATAACGGTTGTTCACGTAAACCATTGCTTGCGCGAAACTGCGAATAATGACGAAGCGTTTGTGCGCGAATATTGCTGGCAAAATCAAGTTGAATTTACTGCAAAGCGCATTGACGTGAAATCATACGCCGCCGCAAACGGGCTTACAGTCGAGCAGGCGGCGCGCGACTTGCGCTACGGTGTGTTTTTCGACTTGGTTAAGTCCGGCAAGGCTGACGTCATTTTAACGGCTCACCACGCGCTTGATAACGCCGAGTCCGTGCTTATGCATTTGTTTCGCGGTACAGGGCTGGACGGCGTGCGCGGAATAGCAAAGCGGGAAAAAATAGTGCGCCCGCTGCTTAACGTATACCCCGACGAGCTTGACGAATACGTACAAAAAAACGGCATAAAGTTCGTCGTCGACGAAACTAATTTAATAGACGACGCAGACAGGAATTTTATTAGACTTAACGTAATTCCGCTGATAGAACAACGTTACCGCGGCGCAGTGCGTGCGGTAAACGAGTTTGCCAAAGAGTGCGACGGCGTGTGTGATTATTTGGATAGCACCCTCGATTTGTCGTTAATAAAACAAGAGGGCGGGGCAGTGCTTGTTGCCGACAGTGCATTATCTACGCCGCTTGCCACGCGTTACGTGCGGAAAGCTCTCGGATACTTTACGCTCACCGATATTACGCGCGAACAAATAGCTCGAGTGACGGAGCTTGCGCATATGCGCACAGGCGCAGTTGTGCAGTTGACAGGTGGCATAGAGGCGGCGAAGGAATACGGCAGTGTGGCGCTGTATATTCCGCGCATGCCATATGACGGCGAAACGCCCATTAAACTTGGCGTAAATCTCATTGATGGTCTTGCCGTGGATATCGAGCGCAGTGCGGCTGCTCCGCGCGAGGCAGCAGGGCGGTGCGTGGACTTGGACAAGCTAAACGGCGCGGTATTGCGGTTCAGGCGTGACGGCGATATGTTTACGCCGTTCGGCGGTGGAAAGAAAAAGTTAAAACAATACCTTATAGACAACAAAGTGCCCAAACGCTTGCGCGACAGGATTCCGCTTATTTGCCGCGGCAACGAAGTGCTGGTAATCGTCGGCATGCAGATTTCCGACAGCGTAAAACAAACGGACAAAACCGTCAACAAAGGCGTAGTTTCGCCGAGGTGGTAATATGACGGGTGAAAGGTTTACCAAGTTCGTAAAGAACGGCGAAAAAGCCGAGCCACTGGGTGACGGCTACTATATTATTCAAAGCGAAAGCTGGTATAGGTTCGGCAGCGACGCGGTTGCGCTTGCACATTATGCAAGCAGGTTTATAAGCAAAAACAGCCGCGTATTCGATTTGTGCTCGGGGTGCGGCATAATAGGTATTATGCTTGCAATTTCAAGCGGTTGCACGGTGAACGGCGCGGAAATATACGCAATGCTTTGCGATATGAGCAATCGCTCGTGTGCGCTTAACGGTCTTGACAGTGTGCATTTCAACCATGCGGATGTAAGAAATACGGACAAGTTGCCGGCTGCCGAGTACGATATGGTGGTGTGTAATCCGCCGTACTACAAAGCGGACTCCAAGCCGTCGTCCGTTGCGCCGCAGGCCAGTAGCGAGCTTACCGTAAAGCTGTCGCAAGTTGTTGCCGCGGCTAAGCGACTGCTCAAAGTGGGCGGTTCGCTGTGTATGGTGCACATATCGTCGCGACTTGACGAAGTGCTTATCGAATGTAACCGCAACGGACTTGCGCCCAAGGAATTGATTGTCAATCCCAACGGAAAGACGTTTATGCTTCGCGCCGTGCGAGGCGGCAAGCAGGGAATGACGGTGACGGTAAAGGAGTTTGACTAATGCTGTATATTGTAGCAACGCCTATCGGCAATCTTGATGAAATAACGCTGCGTGCGTTGGACGTGCTTAGAAACGTGTATTTAATTGCGGCGGAGGACACGCGGCACACGGCTATACTGCTCAATAAGTACGGCATAAAAACGCGTACAGTGGCGTATCACAAGTTCAACGAGAAAAGCGCGGTGGACGGACTGATTGAAATGCTTCAAGCGGGTAAGGATATTGCGGTGGTGTCCGACGCGGGTACGCCTACGGTGTCCGACCCGGGGCATGTGCTTATTGACGCTGTTATCGAAAAGAATATTCCGTTTACGGTTGTCAGCGGCGCGTGCGCGGGCATTGACGCGCTTGTGCTTTCGGGCTTGAATACCCGCGCGTTTACGTTGTTAGGCTTTTTGCCCGAAAAGAATATAGACAGAATGCGTTTTGTCGAGCCGTACAAAAATCTGCCGTGCACGCTTATATTTTACAGCGCAGTGCATGACATAAAAAAGGACTTGCAATTTTTATTCGAGCAGCTTGGCACGCGTAAGGTTGCGGTGTGTCGCGAAATGACCAAGCTGTACGAAACGGTTACGCGCGGCGTTCTTGGCGACGATTTAGACATAACGGAAAAAGGCGAGTTCGTAATAGTGGTGGAAGGCGTAACGAGCAATCCTCTTTGCGAGCTGACTGTCGAACAACATATTAAGCACTATATCGATAACGGCGAACAAATGAAAGACGCGGTAAAAAAGGTGGCGCAGGATCGCCATGTCGCCAAAAGCGAAATTTATAAAATCGCAGTCGAAATGAAAGACTGCAAGTAACGCATTTTAAAATAAGTACTTGATTTTGTACGCGTTATGCTGTATACTTATAGTGCGAGGATAGCGAATGAAAGATATAAACGCCGTATGGCAGGAAATGCTTACCATAATGGAAGTCGAAACCCATTCCTTGGGCTTTGACGTTTGGATAAGACCGCTTCGCCCTATAAAGGTGGAGGGCGATATGCTCACGCTGTGCGCGCCGAGCGCTGCGGCAAAGAGTGAGGTAGCGGCAAGGTATCTGCCGCTTTTGAAACGCGCATTGCGCGAAATCGAGGGAGCGCCGTCCGAGCTTGTTTTGGTGTCGGACGACGAGGTGCCGCAGCCTGTTGCCGAATCGGTGCATGTGGACAGGCAGCAGGAAACTTCCGCGACCCGTCCCGAAATTAATAAGCTCAATCCCAGGTATAACTTTGCCGAATTCGTTGTGGGTGATTCCAACAAATTGGTGTACCACAGCGCACTTGCCGTAGCGGAAGCGGAGCTTGGAACCAAGTTCAACCCGTTGTTCATTTACGGCGACGTCGGCTTGGGCAAAACACATATTATGCAGGCGATAGGCAACGACTTGCGCGTGTCCCGCCCGCACACGAAAATGCTGTACGTGTCTATGGAAACGTTTATCAACGAGTTTATCGGATCCTTGCGCGGCATAAACGGTATGAACAGTCAGGCGTTTCGCGACAAGTACCGCAATCTCGATTTGCTGATGATAGACGACGTGCAGTTTTTAAGCAATAAGCGCGAAACGCAGAACGAGCTGTTTTATACGTTCGAGGCGTTAAAGAACGCGGGTAAGCAAATGGTATTCACTTCCGACCGCCGTCCTCAGGATATTCCCGACCTTGACGACCGCGTGCGCTCGCGGTTTTCGTCCAGCATGATAGTGGACATTCAGCCGCCGGAATTGGAAACGCGAATCGGCATTCTTCAAACCAAAGCGCAAGCCGACAAAAAGAGCATATCGCTCGAAGTCGCCACCTACATAGCCGAGCGCGTTACCGGCAGCGTGCGCGATATGGAAGGCGTGCTCACCAAGGCATTGTTCCTTTCCGAGCTGTACGACCGCAAGGTAGACCTCGAAATGTGCAAGGAAGCGTTAAAGGATTACCTTGCTCAGGAAAGCGAGGAAATATCCGTCGACGAGATTATAGATTGCACCTGCAAGTATTACGACGTGCAAAAGTCCGACGTGGTGGGCAAGCGCAAAAACAAGGACGTTGTCATACCGCGCCAGATAGCGATATATCTGATAAACGAAATGACAAATATTCCGCTTAGCTCGATAGGCAAATACTTCGGCGGCAAGGAACACACGACAATAATGTATTCGCGCGACAAGGTTGCCTCGCTTATGAATACCGACAGCAAAATCAAAACGGCAGTGGGCGACATAAAAGCAATGGTGCTTAGGAAGTAGCGCAGTATGGAGCAAATAATAGGCGAAAATATTCCAGTGACCGTAACGGTCGCAACCGAAACCGAGCCGACTTCGGTTAACGGCGTTTACACCAAAACCGCCGACGGGTTTACGTTGCAATTCGAAATAGGCACGGACAAGTTTACCGTCACGCACGGCGAAAAGCAGACCGAGGTCAAGGCCGACGGCGTTATGTCGTACGACATAGCATTGGGTGACGATAACACGACGACGGTTCTTGCCACACCCTTTGGCATGGTCAAGTTTAACGTAAAGACCGAAATGCGCCACGTATGCGTTACCGAAAGAATAATACGCATGCTGCTTAGCTACGTTCTGTCCGCCGACGGCGTAGGCGATATGATGCGCAAGGTGGATATTACGGTCAACTTTTAATAGATAAGAGATAATTGACCATACTTCTTTTCAAAAGAAGTATGGTCAATTTGCTTGCCAAAGATAATTTTTAATGATATAATAACGACTGTGGCTAAATCTACTATGGTCACAATCCTTACTCACCATAGGGTGGGTCATAGACCGCAAGGAGGGTTATATGAATAATTACGAAATCCTTTATATTCTGTCTGACAAGCAGGATGCCGACGCAAAGACCGCGTTGGTGGAGCGTTTCAAGGCTTTGGTCGCGCCGTACGGCGAGGTCACGGCAGAGGAGTGGGGCGGCGGCTCGCGCAAGCTCGAATATCCCATTCAGACCAAAATTTCCGGCAAGCATTCTACCGGCTACTATGTGCTTATGAAGTTTTCGGCACCGCCCGAAATTCCCGCGGAAATCGAGCGCCAAATGCGCATCAGCGATGACGTTTTGCGCTGGATGATCGAAAGGGTATAGGGACGAAATATGAACAAAATCATTCTTATTGGCAATCTTACCCGCGACCCCGAATCGGGCAGCACGCAAGGCGGAGTAAACTTTACCCGCTTCAATATTGCGGTAAACCGTCCGTTTACCAACAGCGCGGGCGAACGCGTAGCCGATTACTTCGACGTAATTTGCTGGCGTCAGCTTGCCGAGCGTTGCGCCAAGTACCTGTTTAAGGGCAGCAAGGTCGGCATTAACGGCTCTGTTCAGCGCAGACAGTACGAGGACCGTGACGGCATTAAGCGCACGT
>CAMWXP010000010.1 GCA_947178255.1 uncultured Clostridia bacterium
TCAACAAGGTAGTAAAGGAAATCAAAATCGTGGCAAAGCCCTCGAAACGCGGCGGCAAAAATCACTTTGTCCGCGTGGAGCTTGTCAACGGGCGTTCGGCGGACGTGTGGTGCGACAAAGAGGTTGTCGAACTCATACAGACTTGCACGGAGCTGGGCGTTGAGCCTTTCAAGAGCTTTGCACTTGAAAAGCGTACCAGCGAAAAGAACGGCGCGGAATATATCGCGGTTGTACTCAAAATGTTCAACGACGACGAATACTTTTATTTCTTACCCCGTGCCACAAATACCATTGTGGAATTGTTACTCGCAAAAGCCGCAAAGGACGAGGCGGCGGCCGCGCCCGCGAAAAAGGCGTAATTTATGCAAAACCCCAAAATACCGCACGGCTATCAAGGCACATACGCACACGCCGCCGACGGCTCGGCAACCCTCATTATGGTGTCGCGTTCGGATAGCATAGCCGACGGAAAAACATCTAAAAAGGAGCAAAAACCTATGAGCGAACAGCAACAGTCAAACAGCACATTTACACCTTATACCACCGAACAAAAGCGCGAATTTGCAAAGCAGTTTACGCCCGAACAAATCAAGTCGTACCGCAAAGGACAGCAAAACGCATACGCGCATATGTCGAATATCGGGCGGCGCAATTCAAGTTTCATACACAACAATTTGAAAAATGACGGAGCGGCAACACCGCCCACGCCGCCGCCCGCCGAAAAGCCCAAAAGCACAAGGAAAAACCAAACGGGCAACAAATAATTAAATCTTACGAGGGAGCGGGCGTTTCGTCCGTTCCCTTGTTTCTTTTTGCGGGGGTATTTATGGAAAACAAAACATATTATTTGACTTATGTCGTCGGAGAGCGCGGCGTTGGTAAAACAACCTTATTAGCGCATTTTGCAACCGAATATATGATACCGCCGCGCTCGATCCGCGACATATCTATTTGCAAAAAGGAAATAGAACGGCTGCGGGCTGGCGGCTGGGATAACCTTTCACTTGCGCCGCACGTTCAACACTTGGTTTACGTTGTGGACGATACATTTATTGCGCGAGGGCTGGGCTATAAACCGCGTGTTTCTATGGAATTACAGTTTGAAAAAATAGGACTATTCGACGGCGTACACGAGGTTGACTATTTACTGCCTTATGCAAAAATCTTTTTGCCCGAAATACAAAGCAAGTTAGACAGCCGCAAGTCAATGACTGCGGAACGGGTTGCGGACTACTTTTTGCGGTATATCGAACGCCAGCGTAAAGTGGGCGTTCAAATGTGGGCTGACACTCAAATTGACGACAGCGCGGACAAACGCTTTCGTTCGCTCTCGGATAAACTCATAGAGGTACAAAACAAAAAAGACTATTACGACTTTCACGGGCGGCTTATAAAAACCGTATGGAACTGCTACGAGTTTGAGGGTATCAGACAATACCAGCGTTACAAGGATAGCGGCAACGTGCGCGAGGCAACCAAAAAAACATATACGCATTACGGCAATATATACAACTGCGTTGACAGTTTTAGCGGCAAAGAATACTTTTACTATGGTATGCAAGGCAACTACCACACGAGGCTGGCAACCCTTACGGGCAACGACAAAGCCGCTATGTTGGCGCGGTGTGAACGCTATCCGCTCTTTAAGCAAGACGAGCAAAAAAACAATAACAGCGAGGTTACGGAACTATGGAAAAGTTAGATTTTACGGAACTGCACAAAGAAAAGTTAGCGGTTATCTTTGAGAATATAGACATACTCACCGCTATGAAAGAAAGCGACACGCAACTGCCGCCGCGCTTTTTCCGCGAAATAACCGACGACGTGATTTTGGACTATAAAGCCAAAGTCGGCATATTGAACAAAAACACAAAGTTTGTTACCCGCGAACTTATAAAAGACTTTAAGTTGCTACGACGGGAACAGCGCAAGCGACAAGCCGAACTACGCAAACAGCGCAAGCGCGAAACGCTTTTATACGTTGCGCCCGCCGCACTCATTCACTCATAACCGACACGGCATCACACGGGCGGCGCCAGCCGCCCGTGTGCCGGTGGCGTATAGTATTACCACGCCACCCCGTAACGTGTAACACTTTTTGGGGGCATTATGGACGATAAAATAAAAATTGATTTGTCCGTTGTAGACGAAACAACGGAAACGAAAAAGAATACACAAGCACGCGACTGGTGCTTTACCGTAAATAACCCCGTGCAAAGTGAACAAGAATTTATGGAGTATTTGCAAACCGTAAAAGATTTGCGCTATGTAGTATTCCAGCGTGAACGCGCTCCCGAAACGGGAACGGAACATTATCAAGGGTATTTTGAGTTTACTCAACCGAAATGGTTTAGCGGCATTAAAAAGTGCCTATCAAAAGAAACTATCGGCGTTGACGCGCATATCGAACAGCGCAAAGGAAAACGCTCACAAGCCCGTGATTACTGTATGGACGAGGAAACGCGCATAAGCCCGCAATACTACGAATACGGCGAATTTATAGAGGACGGCGAACGCACGGACTTAACGGACATAATGCACGACATTGAAAACGGTATGAGTTTTTACGACCTATCGAAAAAACACGGCAACCGCTTTATTAGGGTTATGAAATGGGCAAAAGAATATCGGCAATCACATTTAGAAAACAAGTATAAACGAGTATTCCGAAATATGAAAGTCTATTATATATACGGCTCGGCGGGTTGCGGCAAAACGAGTTACGTTTTTAATAAGCACGGCTATGACGACGTGTACCGCACAACAAATTACGAGTTCGGCTGGATAGACGACTACAACGGCGAAAAAATATTGTTTTTAGACGAGTTTAGAAGTTCTTTCAAAATCTCGGAAATACTGGACTACTTGGACGGTCAACCGATACGAATACGAGGGCGACACTATAACCGCGTTGCTTGCTACGATACGGTGTATATAGTTTCTAATATATCGCTACAAGAACAATACACGAACATACAACAAAACGAGCCTAAAACGTGGGCGGCATTTCTACGGCGTATTACAGCGGTATATAACTTTGACATAAGCAAAGATACGCCAGTAAGCAAGCATACGGGCGAAATAAGAAAGCCGCCTACGCTCATACCGATAGACGACGACAGCGACTTGCCCTTTTAACTGGGTGGGTTTCCGCTGGGTGGGGATATAGAAAAAAGCAACGGTCTTTCCGTTGCTTTTTCTTTTTACTGCGCTCTGACAAACTTTCCGTTTTCCCTCACGTTGTAGTTGTTTTCATAGGTCAACGGCTTGGGTTGCCACTTTGCGACAAAGCCCGCAAGCCCGTTTATGAAAATGTACTGCATTATCGTGTCGGGGTTAGAACGCGATTGCTTTTGGCGGAGGCAGAGGGACTCGAACCCCCGTGCCCTTTCAGACTAACGGTTTTCAAGACCGCCCCGTTATGACCACTTCGGTATGCCTCCGTATATTTTCGATATGATTTCCGCAAAAATGTGATTCTGTAGCTCAAAAAACATTTTGTAGAAATATTTGTAGAAGTTTGCGTTCGCTCGTTTTATTTGTAGAAAAACTTGACCGATTGAACGATTTGCCCGATAGGGCTATTTTATAACGTTTTCAATACTGAAAGCAAGTATTTTAATTGTCTTTGCGCGTAGTCCAAAAATATTTGTAGAAAGATTTAGGGGAATAAACCTATTGAAATCAATCGCATTTCAAGACCGCCTCGTTATGACCGCTTCGATACGCCTCCGAATATTAACAACAGGTTTATTATATAGTATGCGATTAAAAAAGTAAAGCGTTTTGTGCAATTCGTTGACAATAAGCGGTTAGGGTGGTATTATTCAAGAGGTCAGTTTGTTTTTTAGGAGGTCGTTATGGAGCAAAATAAAAAGTCCTTAGATATAAACACCGTTATTCTTGCGGTCAATCTTGCTTTTGTATTATTTATAATGATATTGAATGGACTGTATATTCGTTACGGCGCGTTTTCCGTCAAAGTCGTTACAAGCCTTGCGTTCGCAATCATGGGCGGCGTCAACCTTTTATACCTTATTTTGACAAAGCACGACAGCTTTAAATTTCCTGCGGTCATGGTAGCGGGGTTGTTCCTTGCAATGCTCGGCGACGTTATACTGGAAATTCACTTTATCGCCGGCGCGGTGCTGTTCGCACTCGGGCACGTACTGTTTTTGGTATCGTACTGCTTTTTGCGCAAGTTCAACTTTGTCGACTTTTTGCTCGGTGCGCTCATTGCGTTTTTGGCCGTGCTGTTCATAACTCTTGCGCCCATATTCGATTTTTCGGACGATATAGCAATGGAAATAGTGTGCATCGTTTACGCAATAGTTATTTCCATGATGGTTGGCAAGGCGATATGCAACTTTGCCGTCGACCGCTCGTGGCTGACTTTTATAATAATGATAGGTAGCCTGCTGTTTTTCTTTTCCGACCTTATGCTGCTGCTTAACGTGTTCTCCTCTATCCAAAAATACGTCGGCGCGCTGTGCCTTTCTACGTACTATCCCGCCGAGTGCCTTTTGGCGTTTTCGGTGTACCTTGCAAAGAGGAATAGTTTAATTAAGAATTAAGAATGCAGAATTACGAATTGGATTGCGGAATTACTTTACAAGAAATTCGGTAAACATACTTGCATTTTTGTGCGATATAATATATAATGTAATTACTTCGGTGGTTGGCGACGAACCCGAGATACGTCGCGCTCAATAGTGAGAAAAAAGAAAAGGCGTTGGCATGTTAGCGAAAAGGAACAAAGACAGGGCTTTAATAAGCATTTAAAAAAGATTTATAAAATCCTCGACGATAACTTTGGAAAAGCGGATACGCTTGTGCTTATTGCACCGTTTGATAGGCGCAGAAACAATATTTTTCGCCGCAATACAGATTATAAGAGCAAGTATCCCGAAGAACCGTATGACGTTAAATATCCGTACGGAAAGTATAAGCTGAAAAGTGGAGACGGCGCGAAAGCGCTGAATAGAGCGGAAGAGTATTACAAAAATCGTTTGCGCGAGCTGTACGCCGAGCAGACGGTTTTGCCGTCGTTCGACGTTTTATACGCCGATATTAAGGCGGAATGTTTAGAACACTTTAAAAAGCGTAAGCTTGGACTTTTGGGCGACGACAGTTGGTATATAAGTGATTTGGTGTACGACGGCAAAGTTAAATATACCGAACCGTATAATATAGTATGGCAATTTTACGATTATCTGGGCGGATTGTTTTGTAACCCGGATAATTGCACAGAAGTAGTGGAAGCGCTATCGGTTAATACCGAAGAGCTTTCGTACGACTACGAGCTGTACCGCGAGCCGTTCAACGGGCTTTTGCCGCACTTGATTTCCGTATCGCCTACCTTCGTTTGGCACAAGGACAGCTCATGGGATTTGCACAAAGAATTTAAGTTTAAATACAACGAGCAAACAAAGGCTTGGATTTTAAATAGATTAAATCGTATATGGTGTCGTCAGAATCAGTTGAATGACTTTGCACTTTACTGTGGCGACGAGCTTTTGTTTGCGGACGATAAAGATACAGTCGGAATGTTTGATTGGCGCCGGTAATAAGGAATACATGGGTTTGCGACCGACCCGAAAGGCGTCGCGTTTATAAATGGTTTCAGCAAGACAAATCGAACATGACAAAATGATAGATGGACTGGGTATAAACGGTGTTCTCGATAGATACTTCGGTAAAGCCGATACTTTTGTTCTGGTTTCGTCGTTTTACAGGTCGCATATACCGTGTGTGCCCGAACTGCAAGACAGTGCGTACGTGGTTCGCGAGCCGTACCGCCGTAAATATCCGGAAGGCAGAGTTAAATTACAAAAACTTGACGCCGACAACGCATTAGCAGAGATGGAAGAATCGGAAAAGAAATACCTAATCGAAAAGTACAAAGAACTTTCGGATGAGCAAAAAGCCGAACTCCCGCCGTTTGACACCGTATTTGAAGAAATAAAAGCCGAGTGCATGGCGTTTAACGAAAAGCGCAAGCGCGGCGATTTGGTGGCACTCGGTAAAGAATATGGAATAGAGACTGATTGGGGTATTTCTATTTTGAGTTGGTATGAAAATGGCAAGGTTAATTATCCTATCGACAACGATTTTATAGGCTGCTGTTACGGCTGGCTTGGCAACATATATGCAAACGACGATAACGACTATGAAGTTTTACAAACGCTAATGAATAATACTATCGTCCGTCCGCTCGATTACGAACTCCGTAAACCGCCGTTCAACGAACTGCTCCCGCACCTGATTTACATAACGCCTACGTTTAAAGAACATTGCCACGGTGGCTTAAAGAAAAAGTTTCGCTTTCGTTTTAACGAAGTCACAAGAGCGTGGCTTGCCGAGCATTACAAATTCGGGCCGGTGCCAGACCATGATTTTTTGTTTTTGGCGGAAAACGACTGCTGTTCCTACGGCTTGGAAAATCTTACGTTTTTCGACGGCGATAAGGTGCTGTTTTATCAATGCTCGCACGAGCGAGAGCAGTACGATTATCTCGAACGGTTTGACGATTAGCATTATGCTTCTATTGAAATTATTTTCTTAATTGACTTTTGCGGTGCGTACATGTTACAATATAAATAGAGGTTATTATGTCCGAGGAGAAAAAGGCGGCGGCAACGCGTTACCACCGCAAAGCGTTATTAGAGACTGCCGACCGCTTGCTTACCCAGCTCGGGTACGACGGAATGAACATGAATTTGCTGGCCAAGGAAGCCAAGTATTCCAAGGCAACGGTATACGTGTACTTTCCGAGCAAGGACGAGATCGTGCGCATACTCAGCATCGAGCGTTTGGAGCTTTTGCGGCAGGAAATAGGCGTAATACTCAAAAACAACACCGACCGCGAGGAAAAGCTTGCGGCGGTGCGTTATGCGCTGGACGAGTTTGCTTCCGAGGACAAAGTATACTTCGACTTTATAACCGACTCGGTATATGCCATGCCGATTTCCAACGCGACGGACAGCGAACGGCAGCTTTCCAATCTTATCGACGGCATACTTTACGATTTGACGGCATTGATGCCCGAGGCCGAATTAAAACAACGCTGGTACGCATATTACGGCGAGTACCGCACGTCGAAAATGTTCAGAGGCGGGGATAAATGAAAAAACGCGCAAAAGAAAATTCGACTGTCGCAGCGCCCGCGAGCGAGCATCTTATCGAGTTTAAAAATGTCAGTAAGATTTATAAGCTGGGCGAGGTGGAGATTCCAGCGCTTAACGGCGTGGACTTTACCGTGGAGCGCGGCGAGCTTGTTGTAGTTCTCGGCGCGTCGGGCGCGGGCAAGTCCACGGTGCTGAATATTCTCGGCGGCATGGACACGGCGACGAGCGGCAACGTTATAGTGGACGGCGAGGATATAACGGAGTACAAGCAAAAACAGCTTACTTTGTATCGGCGCAAAAAGGTTGGGTTTGTGTTCCAGTTCTACAATCTTATTGCAAACCTTAACGCGCTGGAAAACGTGGAGTTTGCCGCGTCGGTTGTGGACGATCATCTCGACCCCGCCGAAACTCTCGAACGCGTGGGGTTATCCGAGCGCGCTAAAAACTTTCCCAGTCAGCTTTCGGGTGGGGAGCAGCAACGCGTGGCAATCGCGCGCGCGGTGGCCAAGAACCCGCTGTTGTTGCTTTGCGACGAGCCGACTGGCGCGCTGGACTACAAGACGGGCAAAATGGTTTTGCAACTTTTGGAAGACATCAACCGTAAGTACGACAAGACGGTAATATTAATAACGCACAACAGCGCAATCGCGCCCATGGCGGACAAAGTAATACATATGCGCAGCGGCAAGGTGGAAAAAGTTGAATACAACGCCGAGCGCGTGCCGATAGAAAATATTGAATGGTAATTTACCAATTAAGAATTAAGGCGGCGTTGCCGCATTAAGGTCGCCCCTCATCCGTCGGCTTCGCCGACACCTTCCCCCACGGGGAAGGCAAGAAAGGAGATTGCCCATTAAGTACATAATGCTGAAAACGTTCCGCGACATACGCGAAACCATAGGCAGTTTTATTTCGATTGTTGCGGTAATAATAATCGGGTGCTTCTTTTTTGCCGGAATTACGGCGGGGGTCAACGCCGTTACCGACCAGGTTGACGACTATGCCGCGTCGCAGCATTACGCCACGGCATACGCCGAATATATGTACGTAAACTCGCCGGCGGTGGACGAAATAGCCAAGGAGAACGGCGTTAAAACCGCGGCGGGGTACAACACCTTTTATACTCAAACCAAGATAGGCGGTATGCGCCGTGACGTGACGATAACCACACTTACGGACGGTATCGATTTGCCGTACATGATTTCGGGCAGGCTACCGACGGCGGGCGAAATTATTGTAGATCAAGTTTCGGCTGAAAAGCGCGGCGTCAAGGTGGGCGATAAGCTAACGTTTGACGTAGCTGCCGTTTCCAAAATAAAGCTTCATATGAGCACGCAGGGCTTGGGCGGACAAGCTCCGCAGTACGAGCGTAGCTACGAGCCGATAAGTTATGAGTTTACTGTCAGTGGTATTTACCATTCGCCCGACACGATATACAAGGTGAACATGCACAACACCGCGGCACTGCCCGACGAGTTTATAACGGCGCAAGTCAATTACGGCGATATCGCGCTGTTTACGGATGGTGCAACGCTTGTGCTTCCGTCTATGGGTGGAGTGCAGACGATATCTATTTCCGATATATCCTCGGCGGTGCAGGTGTATAACGGAATAAAGGTCATAGCAAGCGGCAACGTCGATTACGAAAAGCTGTTCGGCAGGTATTCGCTGTCGAGCGCGCAAGATATAACGCAAATGCTTATGCAACCCAACAATGCGGCGGGACTGTATATGTACGCGCTGGAACGTGACAGCTTTCCCGCGGTGGTAGCGTTTGACAGCATTCACGACACGATAACCGCGCTTGCGGCGGTGCTGCCCATAATATTCTTTGCCGTGGCGGCGGCCATAACCGTCATTTCGCTATCTAAAACTGTGGACAACCAGCGCATGCAGATAGGCGTTATTCAGGCGTTGGGCGTCAGTAAAGGTAGCGTGTATTTTTCGTATATATTCTATGCGCTGTTTGCATGTATAATCGGCGGGCTTATCGGCGGATTGCTCGGCATATTTTTGGTGCCGTACCTTATGAACTTTTTGTACGCGCGGCAGTTTTGCATGCCGCCCACGCCGCAGCATATCAGTCCGCTATTCCTTATACTCGGCATTATAGTGGCGGCGGCGCTTGCGTGCCTTGCTGCGTTTTTATCCTGCCACCGCACACTAAAAGTCAACCCCGCGCAGGCTATGCGCCCCAAGCCGCCCAAAAAGACAAAACGCATACTCGCCGAGCGCTGGACGGGATTGTGGAAAAGATTGGGCTTCGGCGCGAAAATGAATTTGCGCAATATGTTTTTGCACAAAATTCGGATGCTACTGTCGTCCGTCGGCATAATAGGGTGCTTGGCTCTGCTTATCGGGCTTGTCGGGCTTAAAGACAATATGGCGTTTTCATTCGACCGATACGACGCTATGTGCGGCTACGATCTAACGGTTATAGTGGAAGCGCCGCTAGATTTGCGCATGTTCGACTTTGACGAGGTTTCCGACCAAAAGGGCGCGGAATATTTGGATAAGCTAACCTTTGCACCCGACTTTTCGGGCAGGTTTTCGTACAACGGTAAAACTGCGGATATGACGGTTATGGCGCTGCCTACGATAGAGCAGGCGGGTGAATATAAGTACGCCGACTATAATTGCGTAAAACTGTTTTCCGATTTGAACGGCAAAAAGCGGCTGAAAATAGAGGACGACACCTTTGCTATTCCGACGGCGCTTGCCGACGAGTTGGGCGTAAAAAAAGGTGATACCGTTACGGTCAGCGGGTATTCGCAGGACAACCGCGCAATCGAGTTCGAGGTAAAGATAACCGATATTATTTACGAATATTTCGAGCAAAAGGTTTATTGCAGTTACAGCATTTTCGAGGACAACAGAGT
Organism: uncultured Clostridia bacterium; assembly: GCA_947178255.1. Classification (GTDB taxonomy): domain Bacteria; phylum Bacillota; class Clostridia; order Christensenellales; family Pumilibacteraceae; genus Anaerocaecibacter. The sequence continues at coordinate 10,007 of CAMWXP010000010.1, forward strand.
GGGGCTTTACGCCGACACCGCGTACGTTAAGATAAAAAGCGGCACTACGTTAAAGACTGCGATGGAGGCGCTTGCCGAGTACGACGTGGTGCGCGACGTGCGAACGTTTTCCGAAACGTTCGGTGCGTTAGAGGACAAAATGTCAATGCTCGACTATGCCGTGGCGCTGTTTGTTATAGGCGCGGCGGTTCTTGCCGTAGCGGTAATCTACAATATAACCGCGACTAATTTGAAAGAGCGCACAAGGGAGATAGCGACGCTTATGGTGCTCGGATACAAGCCGAGCGAAACGGCGTCGATGGTGCTTGTGGAAAATATGGTAATCACGCTGCTCGGCTGCGTGCTCGGTTTGCCGCTCGGGTACGGGCTTATGGTGTGGCTTGTCGCGCTTGCTTCGTCGTTCAACGTGTTCATATCCGGATTTTTAAGTTGGTACGTGGCGATAGGTTGTATGCTGTTGACCTTTGTATTCTCGCTGCTCGCAACGCTGATGTTCAACACACGAATAAAAAATATTTCCATGGTGGAAGCGTTAAAAAGTGTGGAGTAAAACTTGCTGAAAATACCGCATGTAAAAACCCTCGTTGGTCCGAGGGTTTTTTGTTTTTGAGGTTAGTCGCCTATAACGAAGTGACTGCCCGAGTGACGCGTAGGGGGCATTCTGTTGCCCTTTTTAACGCGCACCGTGCCGAGAACCTTGCCCTTTTCCGAAACGATATTGTACTCGCCGGTCTTGGGCGCAATCTTGCCGGATGTCAGCTTTTCCATTGGTAATTTCCTCCTCTATTCTATTATGTCGAATTTTGGCGGAAATATTCTTATTCGATTCGGAATTATGAATTCGGAATTAGAGGTGGGGAATTAAAGGTAGCCGTACTTTTTGCGTTTGACTATTATGAACACAACGGAAATGATTAGGCACAAAAGCTCGGCTATAATGGTCGCGCTCCATATGCCGTTCAGTCCAAACATTAACGGCATAACGTATACCGCGATTACTTGGAAAACAAGGGTGCGCGCCATGGATATTATAGCCGACACTACGCCGTTGTTGAGTGCGGTAAAGAATGCGGACGCGAAAATGTTGAATTCGCTTAACAGGAACGAGAACGAGAATATGCGCAGCGCATTTACCGACATTTCCAAAAGCGCTTTATTGGAGTTGACAAAGATATACGCTAGTGGAGTGGCAAGCGCTTCGGACAGTGCCGTCATCACCACGGCGGCAACGGCGTAAAATATCAAGCTTTTTTTGAAAACGTTTTTAAGCTCGTCTTTGTTGTCAGCGCCGTAGTGGTAGCCGACGATAGGCGACGTGCCGACCGAGTAGCCCAAAAAGCACCCGATAAACACGAACGACACGTACATAATAACGCCGTACGCTTCCACGCCCGATTCGCCCACGTATTTGAGCAGTTGAAAGTTGTATATCATACTGACGAGCGAAACGGACACGCTTGTCAAAAATTCGGACGAGCCGTTGGCGCACACCTTGCCGATTGTTTTGGGCGCAAAGCTCGGTTTGGCCACGTACAGGTTTTTGCCTTTTTTAGAAAAGAACCACATGAGCGGAACGATACCGCCCACGCACTCGCCGATTATTGTAGCGATAGCCGCGCCGGTTACGCCCCACTTGAACGCGTACATAAACAAAAAGTCGCCAATCGCGTTTGTCACGCCCGCTGCTACCGTTATGAACAGTCCGAGCTTAGGCCTGTCCGCCACGGCGAAGAAGTATTGGAAAAACGATTGCAGCGAGAAAGGTATCAGCCCGCAAGTCATTATAGTTCCGTACAGCGAGCACAGCTTGGCGGTTTCGCCGCGCGCGCCGAGTAGGCGGGATATTTGCGGCATAAACCAAACGCTCGACATGGTGATAGCCGCGCCGATGCCGACAACTATTATTATCAGTCCCGTAAAGATACGCCGCGCTTCGTTGTCTTTACCTTCGCCGAACAGCTTTGCGATGAGCGCACAGCCGCCGCTGCCGAGTAGCATGCCCAAAGCGCCCGCTATATAGAAGGTAGGCAAAAACAAATTGACCGCGGCAAAAGCGCCGTCGCCCGCAAAATTGGACACAAAAAGACCGTCGACAATTCCGTACAGCGACGTGAATATCACCATGATTATCGACGGCAGGGCAAACCGTATCAGCTTGCCGAACGTAAAGTGATCCGAAATGTGGATTTGTGCGGACATATACGCTCCTTGCGTGTTGGATGATTAAATAGTAATAGCTTGACCTCATTGCGGCGGTTCGCCTAGACCCCTCGACTATGCTCGGGGTGATGGGTGGTGTGGGCTGTACTGTTTAGAAAAGTCAAGCCTAATACCCATCATTTCGACCGAAGCGCGTTAGCGCGAAGCGGAGAAATCTAGGCGTTAGCCGCATATCTATTACTTACCATCCATTTGCAAAATAAAAGGCTCGGCAAAATCATTTACCGAGCCCGCTCGACAACTAAGCCTATCGGGACTCGGACACCGTAAGCCCAAACGCCGCATTATTGGATATTTTGCCCCTTACGTCGCTTGACGTACCGCACAAGGGTACGACTGCGCTCCGTAAGTGTCAAACTATCTCAAAACTTCGGTGTTTGGGTGCGAGCAGTTTTTGGGAGCATAATGCGCCGTCAGACAAGGAAAAACACACGATGCTGTACTCTTGTCGTACTGCAAGTGTGTTTTGACACCGTATCACGGCGCAGAATGCCCCAAAAACCTTATGGGTTCGGGTCCCGATAGGCTTCTTCAATCGGGATTGAGGGTTCTCCGATGACCGTCTATTGCGAAGCGTATTGTATCATACTAAAATAGTATTGTCAAATAGTTGTGCGCTTAGTTGTGCAAAAATCTGCGCATCTCGTCAATGTTTTTTTGCTCGACCCAAAGCAGGCGATAGCCTATGTTCAGCACGTCGTTGTCGATATCGGCAAACTCGGACAGCTTGGATACGCTTTCGGTCACGCCCTTTGTCGTGCCGTCTATAATCATTTTGGCGACCTCGCTTTCGGGCGTTTCGTCGTTGATTTTAAAGTTAATCATCATGCTCGCCATGGTGCGCGCTATCTTGCCGACAGATTTGGGCTCCTCGCCGCGCTCCTCCAGTTTGCGCGTTATCTGCGCGCATACGTCCGAGTAGTCGAATATGTCCTTCTCTACCGCGGTGCGCAGCTCCCCGGGGCCGATATTGTTGTTTACGTGTTCAAGCGTGTCCCTGCCCATTTGCGCGGCTTGGTGCAGTTGTTTCAAAAACTCCACCTCACGCTCGATTTTGGCTTGCACTTCCTTGGTTTGGGTTTCCGTCGTTTCGGTTGTGTTCATAAATAAATACCTCCGCAATTAGCATGTGTAATTGCGCAAGTTTTATGCAATGTTATTACCCATCACCCCGACCGCAGCGGAGGGGTCTAGGCGAACCGCCGCATAGTGATTAGTATGGTACCACTTACTGTGTGACTTAGAAAAACCGCAAAAGATAGCACCCGACCACGCAGCCCGTAAGCGTTGCGACCAGCGCGACGGGAATGGCATAGCGAAGTCTACGGACATGCGATTGCGAAAAGTAAATTGTGGAAATATAGAATATGGTTTCGCTCGACCCGTAGATGACGGACGCGCACCTGCCTATGTAACTGTCGGGCCCGTAGTCGGCGTAAATGCCGTCGAGTATGGCAAGCGACCCCGCGCCCGACACGGGACGTAGAAACATCAGCTCGGCAAGCTCTTTGGGTAAACCCACCGCGCCGAGTACAGGCTCTAACGCGTTGGCAAGATACGCCGACGCGCCCGATACGCGGAACGCTTCCACTGCCACCATTACGGCGAGCAGATAGGGGAAAACGTTGATTGTCAGGTCCACCGCTTGCCGTGCGCCGTCTATAAATCCGCCGTACGGTTCGCGGCGGCGGGCAAACGACAATAAAAGCACGACGAGGAATATTACCGGAATTATGTACGCGCTCACGTTGCACCGCCTTTTACGCGCTTGCGCTTGGACTGCCGCTCACGTTTTTTGTGCCGTTTGGGTTGCGGCGAAACGGGGTATAGCGGAAGCGGGGACGAAGGGTTGTCCGTCGTATCGGATTTATTGCGGCGTGACTTTCGGCGCGGTCGGTCGAAAATTTTTGAACAGATTTTTACGCCGATAATGCCTATGGCGGTGGAAAGCACCGTGGCTACGAGCGAGGGGAAAAGAAAGTCGGCGGGGTTAGCCGAGCCTGCGGTAGCGCGCATGCCTATAACCGTGGTGGGCAGCAGTTGCAGGCTGGTCGCGGATATTACCGTCAACATAATCATATCGGTTGTGGCACGCGGCGAGCCTGTGTCCATGCGGTTGATGGCGGAGATAGCCATGGGCGTGGCGGCGTTGCCAAGCCCTAAGAGATTGGCGGAAAAGTTCATTGTGATAAACTTGCGCGTTTCGGTGTCGGACGAGGGGAATAATCGAGAAATAACGGGACGGAGCAGTTTTTCCAGTCCGCGAGATAAACCGAGGCGCTCGATAAGCGAAAAGAAGCCCAGCCAAAACGCGTACAGCGCGAGCAGGTTAAGCGACAGCTCCACCGCGCCGTGCGCGCCGGTTATCATAGAATTTACCGCGGCGGCGGGATCGGTAAATATCATCAGCCCGAGCGACGCGCTAAGCATAATCAGCCAAATAATTGCCATGGTATAATGTATGCCAAGCGACAAAAATAATATGTATATGTCAATAATGCAAAACGCCCCACACTAAATAATGCAGAGCGTTTTGCTAATCATTTGGACGCGCAAATATGTTATTTGCGGTTCATGGCTGATGCTATTTGTTCGGCTTGGTCTATGCGCGCTTGCGCTGCGTGTTTTTCTATAGCGTCGTTAGCGCAGTCTTTAAACGCTTGCGCATTACAGATGCCGTGAAACGTCCAGCCGTCGGAACCTACGCTTTTTATGGATATGTCATAGTATTTGAGCAAGTTTCCCCATACGCCGGCACTGAATGTTACGTTATCTATCTTTTCAATTGGAATATCCATTGTTTTAATACTGAGTATGCCTTGTTTGCCTATGACGCGCTTATTGGTTATTACAAGATGAGTGGTCAAAACGGTTAGTATGCGTATTATAAAAGGCAGACCGCCGGCAACGCCTAAAAACGACCAGAGAATCGGTTTGAGTATATTGAAAATTTTGTTAAATTTTTTGTTTGATTCTATTTGTCCGGGAATGCTCTGTATGTTTTCGATTTGTTGAAATATATCGCCTATATCGGCAGTTCCGTCATCGTTGCTTGTTATACCTAATTCCGCACTAACTCCGTCTATATCGGTAGGCTTATCTTTCAGTACGACGACGTTTAGTACCACACATGCAATCACCAATAATACCAACCATACAGCTCGCGGTATAATGTATAATGGGCTTATTTTTGCTTTGATAATTACATTTTCATCTTTGCGTAGATTTCTTTCTACATAATCCATAAGATTTTTCTCCTGTAAAAGCTATTGAGTAATATATTACTCATATGTCTATATTATATGAGAATGATATTTCTTTGTCAAGCGCTTTTGAGTAATTTTTTTCTATAATTTTAGAAAGATTATTCTTAGGAAATAATAGACATTTACGCAATGGGAGTGTTACATGTTAAGGATTAAAACATTACGCAAGGAGCAAAGTTTAAGTCAACGAGCCTTGGCGCAAAAAATAGGGTCCAGCCAAAAGTCAATCGACTATTGGGAAAAGGAAAAGGCCGAGCCGACGGCAAAGTTTATTTGCGCGCTTGCGGACTGCTTTGGGTGTTCGACGGACTTTTTGCTCGGACGTGAAGACGATTTCGGCAACGTAAATGTGCAAAGCGATTTATCGGCTGGTGAAAACAAACTGCTGTCGGATTACCGAAGACTTACCGACAAGGAAAAAGAACAGGCTTTGCAGTTTTTGGATTTTTTGTTAGCGCGCAGATAGAAAAGTGTACGACAAAATCGAACACGAATTTTGCTTGACATAAAATCTATATCATGTTAGAATTACATTACGCTGTGAGCGGCGGCATGCTGCTTGCGGTGATATATGGGCAATTAACTCAGCGGGAGAGTGCTACCTTCACATGGTAGAAGTCACAGGTTCGAACCCTGTATTGCCCACCAATCAAAACCTAAACGAATTCTTTGTTATTTGTTTGGGTTTTTATTTTAAAATAAAGGATAATACTATGAGTAAATTTTTAGGGAGTAAGACTTTTGTTTTAGTCAGCACATTACTTACGCTTGTAATCGGCGGAATTGTCGGTTGGCTACTGGGTTATGAACCAATCGTTGCCGGATATGTTTCAACTTATACAAAATATGTTTTTCAAATCCGCTTGGCTTGCGGCTATTGGCTTCTTGCTCTAATCATTACGTTTGTTGTTTTACTCTTGAGTATAACAATAAGAAATCAATACATCAATCGTATCGTTAAAACAGAAATTGAAAAATAGAATATTTTTGGTTACTACTTCTTACAATAAGAATCGGCAAGTGTTTGCGCACTTGTCGATTTTACTTTACGACTGAATTTGTTAAAATCAGTCTCTTAGTTTCATTTGCTAAAATACAATGGTGCATTTGGCTATGCTTTATGGGAATATTCGGAAAAAGCCGATGGACAATAGATATTCGTTTTAGGTTATGATTGCTCCATCACGAAATGCGCACCTATACGGGTGCGTTTTTCTTTTGTAAACTATTATTTAAACACTCGGAATATCGGCGTGTTTTTTGCGCTGACTGTCTTAACGTTATGTTAGATAAAACTAAAATCAGAGGATATATTTCCCGAAATTTCAAAACGCTTGATTTTGAGAAATAGAATTGATATAATAGCCATGACATTTTTACGTGGAGTTACAATGCAAGATATTAACGCAATTTTAGTAAGAGCACAAAAGGAAAACGATTTTAACGAGCTTTGCAAGGAATGTGAAACGCTCAATTCCGACTTGCGCAACATGATGATCGTTGAAAAAGCCACAAAAATACTTGAAACATTCCGTAAAACTTCACAAAACGCCGCCGAGATAAGCCCTGCAAATGCGCTTACCGCCATTATGATGAATGCTACCGTCGCGGGCGGTGTTCACAGCAATAAAAACATGAAAAGAGTTGCGCCGTATCTTGACCAAATATTCGGCGGAAATTACGAATTCAACACCGTTCGCATAACGTATATGAACGGAGCTCAGGGGCTCGCGCAATTAAATCAATACGTTGCGGATATTTTAAAGATAGTCCACATGCACGCTCACGAACTCGAGCTCGAGATCCTATTGCTTTGTATGCTGATAATGTCGTCTAACGGTCATATATCGCCAAAGGAACGGACATACTTAAAATCGCTGTTCGGATATCTTCGAACGTAACAACATTAAATACGATTTAATCGCCGATAACGTCGATGATATTCAAAAAATCGGCGAAACGTCATACCTATTATTTATTCGTTTTAGGTAGCACTTACACCGCCACACAAAGCGCACCCATACGGGTGCGCTTTTTCTTGTGGTGATATAGCAATACAATCAGAGTGCGCACCCGCCAAAGCGCCGTTCAAGTTTTGATTATATTTAAGGGTTGAAAAACAGTTTTATTTGTGGTATGATAGAAAAAAAATTCGGGAGCTAAACATGAAAATCGACTATCAAAAGACCATTGACGGACTTAAAGAAAGCGGGCTTATCAAGCCCAATGACAAATATGCCGTTTGTTATTTCCATGCCGAAACCGTAAACTATGGAGTGATGTCAAAAGTCATAACGTCGACGGTAGACTATATTATTGCGGCAAACACCGATGAATTAAAGCTGTTCGCTATACATAAGAAAACAGGCGAATACATCGGAGAAATGCTCACATTCAAAAAAGATGAGATTCGCTACGCAAAGAGAATTAAAGAAAGAAATTTCATATGGGCGTCGAAAGGTATTTTCGGCGGTCGGTACATAGGGATACGTTTTATAGCAGAAAAATTTACTCACGATTACGTAATACCTAAAAAGTTTAATGGCTTTGAGCAAATCGGCGTGAGGACGGAGCTTTACGAATTTGTAAAAAACACTTACAATCCGTACTATACCGAATTGCAAAAATTATATAAGCAGGAAAAGGCGCACAAGGTTACATTAAACTATGCCGATATAGAAAAGAGCGCATTGGCAAAAGATCCCGGCATAAACACCGTATCTATCGGCGGCGTGGATTTTGTAATAAAAGAGGACGCGCTGTTTTCGGCGTTTGGGCATTTCAAGGCCGACGCATACGGAACGGTCGACGGCATCGCAGTCAAATTCGATTTGGTGGAAAAAGCGTTTCTCGAAAATCACGTCGACGTTAATCCGGAGTATATCGAAAAAATAGCCGCGCTCTTACAAGGCTTTGAAGCACATTACAACACAATCGTCGACAGAACCGCATTGGAAACGGCGAATTATCTCAACGCCCGAAATTTGCGCGACGAGCCGTACACGCAGGAGGAGGTCAAGCCCAATATCGACTCCAAAAGCATTAAGATAGCGTTTCCTAATGACTGCGCGTTTTGCGCTTGGTTGGACGACGAATCGGCTTTCTATGTTGAGTACGACGACGGACGTTATAGGGTAGATATCAGCACCGACGAAGAAAGCGATACTTGATAATATTAGTTTTAGGTTGCAATATTCAATTGGCAAATGCGCATCCATACGGGTGCGTTTTTGCATGGCGGGCAATACAAATAAGGTGAGTAGCGCGGCGAGAGTAAAGATGATACGCCGAGCGAAACATTGTATATATATTTTTTTAGATTATTTGTTTGCGATTAAGGCTTGCACTTGCATATATAACATGTTATAATGAACATACAAACGGTCTTTAACTTTCGGGGAATAAATGAAAAAAGCTCTGGTAATGATTTTAATATTATTGGTCACGGTCGCATTTGCACTTTGCGGATGCACTCGCTACGACTGTTCGACTTGTAATGATGAGGGACGAATTCGGTGTGAGGTTTGCAAAGGCAACTACAATGCGAACACTTGCACTTACTGCAACGGAACACTAAAAGAAAATTGCACGAGCTGTGACGGCAATGGACGTAAGACTTGTGCTATATGTTTAGGCACAGGCAACGACGAGTGCGTGTACTGCATCGGGTCGGGTAATTCCCGCTGTATAATGTGTTCGGGAACAGGTAAAGACCTCTGCTCTTATTGTTACGGTCTTGGGTATAAATATGATTACCTATCGCATACCAAAAAAACATGCATAATGTGTTACGGACTCGGGAGAAGGACTTGCACGTCATGCTTCGGGTCGGGTAAACAACGTTGTATATATTGTAGCGGTTTAGGCCATAAAGATTGTTCGATATGTTTAGGGTTTGGGTATCAAACGTGTTACGATTGCATATCGGGTATACGAGATTGCACGCACTGCATCGACGGAAAAGCAACGTGCCAATATTGCACTTACGGCTATATCGACTGCCCGGATTGCTCCCCTCAAACGGAAACGGACGCTGATGCGTCCGTGTTATAATTGACATAAGATAATCAAGTAGGGGAATTAAATGTTAAATATACTCGAATGTATGTTTTACGGATTAACTTTTTTGAAGGCGAACACGGATAAGTGTTCGCCTTTTGTATTAAAACCTCTTAATAGAATTTATTCGGGTATCTGTCGTTCTTTACAAGAACTATTGCGGTGGAATTATCGAACACGACTTTGACGGAAGTGTTGCCCGACTTAATCATGCTCGAAGCGAACATGCGCGGTACGGGTATTTTTTTCTTGCTCATACCGTCATTGTATTCACAGTAAAACTTCAATTTATTATCCGACTTATACGTTTTGGCGGTGGTATGTATCTTTCCGTCGGTGACGCGCGCACCCGAACTATTTATAAGCTTATAGTATTTCGACATTGTGCGTTTGGGAATTATCAAGAATACCGCGCTCGGTATGCCGAATATAACAAGTCCGAAAGCAAACATTGGAACAAAGCTAAGCATTTCTTTCCAAAAGGATATAGCCGATTGGGCCGCAACTACCGTCGAGAAAATAACGCCGACCGTAAGCAGTATCGCAAGCATAAGCAACAGTGACAGCGCATAAATTTTATACATTTTTACGGCGTTTATAGGAACGTATTTTAAAAGCAAATTTTTGTTTGCAATATTTACCGCTTTTGCCGTACCCTCGCTCGTTGTTTCGCATCTTTCGTCGGTTGGCAATGCCTTTTCGTCGGTTAGGGTGTAATGGCGTAGGATATAGCTTTCGTTTTCCGAATAGGCGATAACAAGCTCTTGCCCTTCGTAGAAATACGGAGCGTTACGATTGTATTTATGCGAAAACTCGCAGGTACGCTTTTGCATTTCATCATCGTAGAAAACGTAAGTAATATGCACCTTTGCATAGCCGGAATCTTCGGAGTTGCGATTGGAAGTACGTACAACGGCTTCGACAAGGGAGCTAATCACGCCGTTAGTAACGCGCATGCTCAGCACTTTATTTCTAAGCTGTCTACCCCTTACCAAGTAGCATATAAAAATTGCAGCCGCTGCGGCGAACAAAATACCGATTACTACAAAAAATACGGCGAACGACGATAACGGCTCGGAAGAAGTGACGGTGAGTATAGTCAGTAGCATGACAAAAAAGCACGCTATCCCGAAAAAGACGGCGGGGAATATCGACACCTTACCCTCGACCGTTATCTTTTTTGTCGGGTCGAGCTCCAACCTTTTGACCGACTCTTCGGACATATCGGCGTATTTTTCCGACTCGATTTTTTTCGCCAGCATAAATGCGTTATTTGCGTCTACGTCGCATTCCCCGTTATCAAACGGTAAATACCCGAATTCTTTGAAAAGCTTATTGTCGTCGTCAATGGGCAAAACGAACAGATAGGGCAAGTCCTTTTGCGCGGCTCTGCGATAAAGCGCGTTTAACATCAACCGACATGTTTTGGAAAACGTTTCGCCGTCGCTAACGGATAATATTCCGATATTTCCGTCCTTATCCATGCTCGAAATGCCGACAATCTTATCATCTTCCAACGCCAATACCGTGTACGCCTTGGACAAAAGCTTGCCTATCTTTTCGGCATTATTGCGCTCATCTTCGAATAATCTTGCAATATCAAAGAAAATATCGGACGGCAATTTTACGATATTTTTATTTACCCTAAGCAGTTCTGCCACCTGTGTATAATATTCGGATTTGTAGCGTATTGTTTTCACAACGTTATTATATCATTACTCCAATATTAAATTTATTCAGCAGCTTGTTGCACTTCGTTTGCGAGCTCCGATGCATCTGTCGGGTTTGCGGGTTCCGCACTTTCCGCGCTTTGTTCGCTACCGTCGGTTTGCGCAATCCTTTGTCGCCGTTTGAAAATTTTGCTGCGGAACAAAGCTATATTGAGCGCCACGAACGCCACGCCTACAATTATGCAGGTGAGCAATGCGTTTAGGTCGCTTTGGGGCGCGAAGTTTGCCAGGAACATAAGCGGGAAGCCGAACACCATTGCGGGCAAGTTTTGGTACACCAAGTTTTCGCTTGCCGGCGTGCTGTACATTCCGTCTATTTCTCTAAGCAGTATCATGCCCGTGCTTGCTGTGCCGGTCAGCATGCCGAAGAATGCGAGGAATTGCTCATGGCGATAGGAGGGGAATAACCGCTTGCAAACGAAGTTTACGTAGAAAAGCGTAGCCAGCGCACCGATCACCGCCATTATCAGCAGCACGCCCCAGTACGACACCAAAAGCGGAATTTGGATTGCCGCCACGCCCGCAACAATCATCATATCGAACGCGAACCCGCCGAGTCTGTCCATCATAAAGTTGTTGACGATTTGCTTTTTTATGATCTTTTTATCGTAAAGCTTGTTGAGAACAGCTTTTACCGGAATAGTCAAAAGTACGCCTATAAGGAAGTTGAAGCCGAACAGCGTAGTGGCAAGCGATGGGATCAGCTTGGATAATCCGAACATAATGCCGAACGAAACGGCATAAACCGCAAGCACTATTGCGACCTGCACGGTAAACTTGTCCATTGACGAAACGACGGATATTTCGTTTTCGTCCTCGTAGTCGGCAAGGCGGTTGGCGCGTTCGCGTTCTACTATTTGTATACGGCCCTTGCGGCGCATGACGTTGATGTAAATAACGCCGACTATGCACGCGACAAGAAAACCGAGCGCGGCAACGGTCAACCCGAAATTGCTGCCGCCGACAAAACCGTATTCCTCGAAGTTCTTACCGAAATTCATGGCTTGTCCGGTGCCTTGGCCGAAGCCGAACGCGAGCAAAATACCTGCCGCGGATATAAGCCCGTTTACGTGGCATAAGTATGCGGCAATCAGAGTTACGGCAAGCCCCACAAACGCTTGTATAAGATAGCCGTTGACCGTTGTCAATCCCGAATTGAACACTTCGCCCGCGCGCTGTTTGTTAAACTTCTTTTTGGACGTGCGCATGCCAGATGCGACAAAGCCTATACCGAGGCAGTGATAGGTAATCATTTCGAGGATTTGCATTCCGCTGAATTTACCTTCGCCGCCGCTCCCGCCGAACAAGGGGAAGTTAAAAATGTAATCGCCCGCACAGTAATATGTGATTGTCGATATTATCAGCAAAAGCATACCGCCCATAACCGAAACGGGTATGAGCGACTTTTTTAACGCCGGGATACGCCTAAGCATACTGCAAAGCAGCATGCTGAAAAGCAGAATAGCTATAATAATAAGAAAAGCCCATACGCTTAATTCGTTATAACTCATTTTCAGCCTCCTGTGTGTGTTGCTCGTTCAGCCTACGCAAGCCGTCGAAGATATGAACGTACTTGATTGCGCAAAATCGCTTGGCGCCCTTAACCTGTAAGGTCTTGCCGTCGAAATAAAAATTGAATTTTTTCTTGCCGACCATCGTCAAAGCCGTAATTTCCGATAGCGGAAAAACCTGTTTGCGGTCGTCTTTGGAAATTATAAGATTGTCTTTATCGATAGACACTCGGTTGCCGTTAAGCTTTTTCTTCTTTTTGAATTTAATGCTTTCGCGGAACAAAATATCGCCGTCCTCTATTCGTGTTCCGTTTACAACGGCCGTTACTATTTCCTTTTTTTCCCATTCGTACCAATCGTCAATATGCTCAAAGCCCGCGACGGCGGGGGAAATGGCTAGCTTTTCGGTGTAAGCGGCAGCCGTGTTGCAGCGCTCACATTTAAACTCGTGTTTATGCGACGTTATGCTCGAAACGGTGTGGCACACCGGGCACATATACAGCGCTCGCTCTATATACTCCGCACGCTTTCCGCTGCGGAAGGCTATGCCGGAATCGGCGTCGTTTACATTCAATTCGGACTTTATTATATCAAAAAGCTGTGGGTTGCTCAGTGCGTTCAGCTCCTCGACGGAAAGTATTTTTCGAACGTAGCCCGAGGCGCGACCCTTGCGTATGGAATGTCCCCAGCGCGGATCGGTTCCGTAACCGCCGCAAACATTATATATTACCAGCGGCACTTTAAGCAGCTTTGCAAGCTTGGCTATTGCGTCGGTCATTTCCCACTGTCCGCCCGAAACGGTGCGGTTTCCTTCGGGGAAAATGCCCACGGCGCCGCCTTCCTTGATTACGCGCATCACGCTGCGCATTGCGGCAACGTCGCGCAAGGACTTGCTTTTGGGAATGGGTGCAACCAAATACTTGATAAGTGGCGAAACTTTAAGGTTGAACAAATCGTCGGAAGCTACGAAGTATATGGGGAAACGGAACGACAGCGAAAGCAAAAACGGATCCATTGTGGTTTGATGATTGGATATTATCAAATACGCACCCTTTTTCAGCCCGCTCGGCACCGCCTTATAGTTGTATTTCAGTTTAAAATACAGCCGCATGATAGGGCGCAAAAATGCGAACACTCTTGCGTGCCTGCGCTTAGTCCATGTCTTTTTCCGTTTTTGCGCCAAATTTACCTCTATGCAATTAATATAATAATTATATAGAAAAGTAAATAAAAAAGTCAAGTAAAATAGTTTTAGCGAGAGTGGACGGCTCACCCAACGTAGCGAAAACACCCAAACCGTCGCAAAAGCCCAACAGTTGCTTTAATTTAATTTTTAATAAAAATAATTTCACCTATTGTTTTTTATATAATTATGTGATATTATGTATGTATATTTATTGTTAATTGGAGGAGTTTATGTTTGATTGGGGACTTGCCAAAAAGCTGTTTGACGGGTTTATGATATTGCGTTGGACGGACTTTATAAGACCGATGGAATACACGCAGATGGAAAAGAGCGCGACGCAGGCGGTGCTTTCGTATTTAATAGGAAAGGAATACGAGGAGCGCACGGGCGAAAAATTGGACTGGGAATTTATTGTGCGCAGCAATATTTTCGGATTGCTCAGCAAAATCGCCACGTCCGATATTAAGGCGACGATAAACAACAAAATCAAAGCCGAGCATGCCGAAGCGCTTAAAGAATATATTCTTGGCATATACTTCGACGAAAACGACGAGTTCAGATATTGTCCGAAAGATATAGTAACAAAAGCCGACCTTGCAACGTTTATCGACAAGAGCGACGTCGACGGGCGCATCGAGTACGAGGTTTGCTACGCCGCGCATAAGTTTGCAACCTATCGTGAATTTTGCTATATAGAAAACCTTAACCTTTGCAGTCCCGACACCGAGGTTGTAAAGCGGGAAATCAGCCCTTCGACGTTTATCAATAAAATTAAGGATAAAACGGTAAAGGAAATCGTCAAAAAGCTGGATAATCCCAAAGATGAGCTGTTTTTGTTTTTCAGCTACTTTGAAAAGTTGAAGCCGCAAATCCGCTGGTCGCAGACATGCCGCTTGCCGCAAACGACAGTGCTCGGCCACTCTATGTACGTTGCGGTGCTCACTTACTTTGCGGCTAAGGAAATGCAAATCGTTACCGACGAAGCGAAAATCGTAGTAAACAGCTTTTTTGCGGCGCTCTTCCACGACCTGCCCGAAAGCTTGACGCGCGATATTATTTCGCCGGTCAAGCGGAGCATACGGCAATTCGAAAGCAAGCTTGCCGAGTACGAGTACCAGCAGGTTTGCGAAATGATGAAAAGCAGGATAGAGGACAGAACTTGGAAGGAACACTTTATGCTGCTTTTGGGCGAGGACAATCAAAAGTTTTTGCCGTTTGACGACCGCAAAGACGTTTTGGGCGAGCTGGTAGAAGTCATGGATAAGATAGCCGCGTTTATTGAAGCCAAAATGTCGATAGAGCTCGGCGTCAGCTCGGACGGATTGAAAAACGGCGTCACTTCCGGCGCGAACTTTATAATGGGCAAGGTGTTCGATTTCCGCTACAACCGCGATTGGAAAAAGAGCAAAAAGCCGCTGTACTTGAACGACTTTTTGGCGTCCATACCTCATTAGATCGAAGATAAGTAAAAACGGTAATATGACAAATATGCCGTTCTATACCGATTAGTCATGGATTTATATCACTATTACGATAAAAACAGCAAACCGTTTATTAGCTTGTCCGATTTACCCGTCGAACAGGCTAATGCTGTTATTGACGGAATTAAAGTGACGAACCCCAATTCGTTTTGCGCAAAACGTCAAGACGACTATATGAAAAACAGACTGTACTTTGAAAATGTTTTAAGAACAGAGTTTTTGAAAAAGGGCGGTAAGGTCGAAAGACAAAATCCGCACTATATGGTAATAGAAAAATGCGATTGGCTAGCGTCTTGGTACGAAGACAGCGCGTTTATAAAAATTCCAATAGAAGAATTCGATTTGTCAACGCTGTCTTTTACGTACGGCGATTCGCACCCGACATTTAGCCCGCGCGTTAACGACGGCAAGGAATATCGCAAAAAACTTTACTTATACGACGAGATATTGGAGATTATCAAAAAATACGGCTTGCCACAAGATTGGAATAGCAACGGCGAGTTCGGTCCCGAACGGTATATAGAAGTTCATATTTGGAGCGATAAAACAATCAAGCAGTATATTTGAAATAGAAATAGCGGGAGAGCTATAATGCAAATCAGAAAAATGACAATAGACGACTATGACGATATATATTCGCTTTGGATGTCGTGCGCCGGTATGGGGTTGAACAGCTTGGACGACACGAAAGACGGCATTGCTAAATTTATTGAACGCAATCCCGAAACGTGCTTTGTTGCGACGGTCGACGAAAAACTTGTAGGCGCAATCATGGTCGGCACCGACGGGCGCAGAGGATATATATACCACACCGCGGTCCACCCCGATTACAGAAGACAGGGTATTGCAAAAGCGATGGTAAAAACCGCACTTTCCGCTGTGGAGAGGTTGGGTATAGGCAAGGTCGCGCTAGTAGTATTCGGAAAAAACAAAGCGGGCAACGAATTTTGGGAAAAGCTAGGATTTACCGCAAGGCAAGACCTTGTTTACCGCAACAAAGCTATCATCGAGTTTGACAGAATAGATACTTAAAATAATCGGGAGAGTGAGCATGATTATTTTAATTCAAGGCGCGATGGACTGCGAGCTGGACGTGTTGACGGAGTATTTTGCGCCGCTAAAAGCAAAGACTGTTGCGGGATATGACTTTTTTATTTCGTCGTACAAGGGTAACGATATTGTTCTATCCAAGACGGAGGTCGGCTTGATAAACGCGAGCGCCGCCACCGTTATCGGCATAAACGAATTCAGTCCCGCGCTTGTAATCAACCAAGGCTGTGCGGGAGGGCATATCCCCGAAATAAAAAACGGCGAGCTTGTTATCGGCGAAAAGTCGGTATACATAAACAACTTTTACACACACCCGAAAGGTGCGGGCGAGGGCAGCGACAGTCTTGACTGGTACCCGAGCAAAAGGTCGTACGTCGTGCCGTCCACGCCCGAGTATGTGCAACTGGCGGATAGCATTGCATTCGACGGCAAAAAGCGCGTAGGCACACTCGGCTCGGGCGATATGTTTTCCCAAGAGGTGGACAGAATAAATTACTTGCACGGGCTGTTCGGTGAGCTGTGCGAGGATATGGAATCGGTCGCGGCGCTAAAAGTGTGCGAAGTCTTCGGCGTGGACAGGCTTGCGCTTAGGATAATATCCAACAACGAAATAACGCTGCAAGCGTTTGATTACGGCGTTTGTAAAACGCTGCAAAAATTTGTTATTGCGCTCGTGGACAAAATTATCGGCGCGTAAGTTTTTGCACCGGTAACGGCGGCAATAATCGAAAGTAACGGCGGTAACGGGCAAAGTAACGGGCTACTATATGTACTTTCGTCGGCGGCTGTGATATAATGCGAGCAAGTAGCATAAGGAGGCAGACGTTATGCAGTTTAACGAAAAGCTGAAAGAGCTTCGCACAAAAAAAGGTGTTTCGCAGTCCGAGCTCGCCGACGGAATTTACGTTAGTCGAAGCGCGGTAGCCAAGTGGGAAAACGGTTTGGGCTTGCCGAGCAACGAATCGCTGCGGCTGCTTGCCGAATACTTCGAGGTGAGCGTTGACGAATTGTATGCCGACAGCTCGACCGAAAAGGCGATAGTAAACAAGAACCAAATAATATCGCGCTCGCGCAAGATTCTTATTATAGTTTCTACCGCGTGCGCCGTGGCGATTACAGCCATAATTATATTGGCTATATTTTTGGGCTATCAATTAAACAAGCCCGCGCCGCACGGTGAAAATAATTATTATACGGGACCGTATGGCGTTAGTGCAGAGCTGTACCGTGGCTCGTATGACGAAACTACCGGTGATTTTATCGTATCGAAATCGAATGCGACTCTTATAGCATATGATAGTGAATATATTCCGGCTAATGAAATTATGCAAGTCAAATACACGCTTACCGTCGGACAAAAATATGTTTTGGCAGTACAGCCAATTCCGAGCGGATGGAACGGACATGCGATTATATTAAGTTCCGAAAATGTGGGGTTTAAGTATAATACCGACGTTTTCGATATAGAGCCGTTGCATGGCGGTGGTGCGGTCGACTGCGTGTTGACTGTAAAACAGCCGTGCCAAATCGAACCTATATGGCTGTATCGCTTACCGCAAGAACAAGTGACCAACCAAAGCATACCGTCGTACGGAATAATAATAGAGGCGGACGCGCCGAGCGAGGAACAAGTATGACCGCGCAAACCAAACAACGTATAATGCTTGCCCTGTCGCTTGTGCTTGTATTGCTGTTTTGTGCGTACGGCGCGCTTGCCTCGTGGCTTGCGATAGGCGACAGTGTTAATATTCACGACTATTACGGCGAAGTGCGTATTGCTGCGGTGACGGTGCGCGTGTTCTCTATCCTTGCGGTGGCGTGCGCGTCGGTTATATGTGTTGCGGAAGTCATAAAAAACAAGGACACTTCGTTTAGGTTTGTCGCGTACGGGATGGGGGTCGGCTCGGGCTTGGCGTTTGCATGCTTTTTCGACTTGATCAATATGGAATTAAATAAAGTGGCGTGGCTGTTTATCGTCGTACCCGTTGTGTTGATAGTCGTATTTGAGCTGACGCGCTACTTGGTTTTGCGGTACGATACCGAAATCGAACGACCCAAAAACACTCCGCGTACCTACTGCGCGGCGGGCGCGTGCATTATTGCGGTTGTCGCGCTGACGGCGGTTGCCTTGTATATGTTTTTGCGCAACAACGACGGGAGAATGATATTTTCCGCGCTGTACGTGGCGGTTTGTGCGGTATGGGTTATTTACGCAATAGTAATCAGGAAAAACGTTTTGTCGTCGGTGGGGTTTGCAGTGGGGTTCGCGTTCTTTGCCGTGCAGGTGTTGGGGTTTGCGTACCTAACCGAATACTGCCTTGCGGCGTACGGCTTTGTGGGCACGGACATATTGCTGATTGGATTTTGCACTCCGCAGCTGTGCGCGTGCGTGACGCTTGCCGTGTTTTCCGTAAAAAAGCTTTTTGCGCGTGCTTAGTCGCGCATATAAATTTCCTCTATCAAAAAACGGCAAAGCCGAAATGCGCCTTGCCGTTTTTTTGTTTAATCTATACTTTATATTACAGTATGTAGTATTCGCTGTCGTTAAGATTTTTGCCCCAGCCGAGCACGTTGCCTTTAACTTTGGTGGGGATTGTGTACTTGTTGGCTTTGTCTAAATTCTTGTTTGCGGTAAGCTCTATAATGTTGTCGAGCGTAATGTTGTACTCGTCGTATTCGCCGCCCGTGGGGGTGTAGCAAAGCTTGGTGTCGCATTTGACCGAATCGATTTTTCCGTCCTTCAACGTAACTTCTATATCGGCGTCCTTTATTAAGTATTCTGTATTGAAGTAGTTGTTGACGGTGATTACACTGTCGTACGGATTGGTGTTAATCATGTTGACTATTTTCTCTTGAACATTTGCTGTGCCATCTTTGCCGAGGTAAATCTTGTACACTGTTTCGGTGCCCTTGACCTGCTTTTTGATGCAGTCTATTTTGGACGCGTCCGGCTTGACCATATTTGTCAAAAAGTCGAATTGCGTATCCGCGGTGACGACGTCCGTTACCTTTGTTTGCGTATTGGTGCCCTTTCTGGATATGAGCCAAACGCCTTGATTGTCCTCGTCCTCGCCGTTTATGTTGCCCAGCGTATACTTGTAGTTTTCCTTGCCGTCCTGCTCGTCGTGCGCCTTGTAGCAGTAGGAATGGTTGAACCAAACGTTATTATCTTCGTCGGTTTTCTTGTACATTCTTGCTTTGTAGCTGTCCGTCGTAGCGAGCTTGTTCCACCCGGGGTCGAACTCGTTTTTGGCGGTCAGGTCGAGGGAGTAAACGGGATCGTCCTTCAAATCCTCGAATGCGGCGTTGATTATTCCCGCTTCGCGTTGTATGTCGGCTGCGGTGTACAAAATGCCGGTGTTGGCGCTGTTGGGAACGTTGAGCGCGGTTGTGCTGCCCGTTTGTTTATAATCTACGGTCAACCCGACCTTGGTATTTTTAACGCCCACTTCCATTTGGAACTTAAAATGGAAATCGTTGATTTTATCGTCCTTCAAGTTAAAGTCCAGCGCGCTTGCGCTTGCGTTTAACTTAATGCCCTTAAACGACACGCCCGTGCCCAGCTTTTCGAATACTTGGTTGATTACGTTGCACACCGGATTAGTGCTGTCCAGCTTGAGCGGGCAGGAGTAGGCATAGGTCGAATCCTGCGATGTCGTTACGCTGTCGATGTTCGCTTCCCTTACCGAATCGACAATCGCGACTACGGGCAGGTTAATCATCGTTATGTTCTGCTCCTCGGGGATTTCCACCGAAAGCTTTTTTACCTCGCTGCCGTCCATCGTCATCTTTACGCGGCTGTCGCCCGACGTGAAAACATATGCTGTGGAATCGAACAGCAACGGTCCGCTTGTCGTGCGCTTAAAGGAAACGGTGTCGGTCGCGCTGTCGTAGCGGTAGGAACCGTCGTACCTGCCGGTGAGCGAAGCGCCTATGCCGAGTATGCTGAAATCGCCCTTAAAGGTAAGGTTAAAATCGTAGCCCTGTACGGTGCTTTCCACAGCCCTTTGCCGCGCCCTAACCACTTGCTCTTTGGTGGGGAGCGTCACTTGGGGTTGTTGGGGTTGTTGGGGTTGTTGTTCGGGCTTTGTTGTTTCGGTTTGCGAGGGGCCGCTTTGCTCGGGTTTGGTTGTTCCGCTCGGCGTGGTATTATTGCCGCATGCTACAAGCATGCCGGCCATGCTAAGTCCCATAACTGCCGCTAAAATTGCAGCTGCTTTTTTCTTTTTCATGTTTTTCTCCTTTTCTTTCTACTGCAAGTAAATTATAGCACTATTTTGCTGTGAAATCAAATAAATTGCCCGCGACAATCCAAATTCAACAATCTGTTGAGAACGTATGATTGCGAAAAAGCCGCATCGATGTTTTGCGTATCTGCTTAAAAACATTAAGATTGTATTAGAAATAAGATTAAATAAAGATTTTTGTTGTATTTTGACGAATTATTTGTTAAAATAACTATGGACGAATTATTATTTGTCGCAGGAGAATTTAATGAAAAAGCGTAAAAAATTAATTGCATTTGCCATGTGTGGGGTCATGTCGGCTTCGGCCATGTTCGGGCTTGCGGGCTGCCGCAACGGCAGATTCCCGTTTGGGCATACGCCGGAGCCGTTGGACGAGCTCGGGCTGGATTTTGCAATAACCCTTATGGGCGGCGATGCGTTTGCTTGGAACGCGTTTTCGGCTACGCCGTACGAAACGTACGGATACGTCGTTCCCGACGAACAAAAGTGGTATTCCTATTCGGGCATGCAGACCAGCAGCGACGTGAGCATGGTCAACTATTTGTTTAATACGTATGCCAAAGAGCTTAGCTATTACAAGCCGTCCGACCTAAGCGGCGAGGACGCTATTACGTACCGCGCACTGGACAATGCGATCGGCACCTATCGCGCGTACTACAAATCGCAATACGTAAACACGTTCGAGCTTTTGGGCGGGTCGTATATAAGCAGCGAGGGCGGGTACGTAGCCGACTTTGCGCAGTCGTTTGAAAACTTTGAATTCCGCTCGCAAAAAGACGTCGATACGTTGCTTACCGTTACGAAGACCACAGACGAAGCGTTTGAAAGTTACTTGGACTTTGCGCGCGACCGTGCGAACAACGGCCGACCGTTGTACGACTTTACCGTCAACGCTATGCGCGATTACCTTGACGACGTTTACCAAAAGGGCGACGATTTTTATCTTTACGAGCTTGCATCCAACAAGATAGACAGCGCCGAGTTTTTGAACGAGTCGACCAAGACCATGTATAAAAACGAGTACAAAGCTGCCATTCATGACAAATACATGGCGGGCGTTAAAACTCTGTACGACGGGCTGGAAGCGTATATCGGCAAAGCGAAAAACCCGACAAAGAGCTATCTTGCCGCGGCGGGCAATGCCGGCAAAGCGTATTATGAATGGCTGTTCCGCCAAAAGACGGGCATAACGGGCGCCAACCTCTCCGCGGTATATCAGGAGATTCTGACTGCAAACGAACAATATGAGGATAAGAAAAACGCCATAGAAGCCGAAATGGAGGCGTTGAAGGAAACCGATCCTGACACCTACGCCGAGTTTAACGAATATAAAAGCGGGACTAAAATGCTGCTCGGACTGACCGATCCCGAGGAAATATTGGAGTACTTAAAGGTTGCGGCAAATGACATCGTGCCCGACCTGAAAACACAGCCCGACATAGGCTTTAAGTATATGGACGACACGGTGGCGGAAATATCCAATGCCTTGGCGTACTATATGCGTACGCCGCTCGACCTTACGAATTCGAGCGAAAAGATTACGCTCAACGGCTACCAAATGGAACAAGATCCGTCCGGACTGCTTACCACCATTGCGCACGAAGGCTATCCCGGTCACTTGTATGCGTACGTCAATGCCAAGGAGAACGGCGCAAGCCTGCTTTCAAATTGCACCAACACGTTATCATTTTCAGAGGGCTGGGCGAATTACGTCGAGCTTGTGCTGCTGGACAATATAGCCAAAACGTCAAACAAGGCGACGGCTAAGTTTTGCGAGTACCAAAAGTACCTCACACTTTTTGGGTATACCAATGCGGTGATTTCCGATATGGTGGTAAACTATGTCGGCAGAGATCTTTCGACACTCATCGATGACAGCACTGTACAAATGCTTATCGAAAACCCCGCCGTGTATGTTCCGTACGGCTACGGCATGTACACTATGTATACCCTGCACGAAAGGGCAAAAACCGAGTTGGGCGACAAGTACAACGAAGTCGAGTTCAACGGCGCACTGCTTGCAGAGGGCTTCGGTCCTACGCTGGTAAGAGCAAAGGAAATAACCGATAACTATATTAAAAACCATAAATAACAGCAAAAAACAAACCCACTTCTTTTCAAAAGAAGTGGGTTTTATATTTGACATTTTTAAAAAGTTTTGATAAAATCAAGTATGTAAAGCGGTAACTAAACCGCTTTGCCTGCTAAAAACACAACGACACAAGTTGCAGATTCTTTTCTGCGTAAATCTGATTACGGCACGGTGTTTGGCGTATATCGGGCGCGGAAAAAAGCGACTTGTTTTTTTATGTCATATTTTTGCCGCGCCGTAATTTCAAAAGTATTTTACGGAGGTTTTTTATGGACGAAAACGAAAACAGGGTATTGGGCGAAGGCAAGCTGTTTAAGCTTATGATCAAGTTTGCCGTGCCGTGCGTGCTGTCGCTGCTTGTCAGCGCACTGTACAACATTGTCGACCAGATATTTGTCGGCAACAGCGAGCTCAGCGTGCTGGGCAATGCGGCTACGGGCGTTGTCTTTCCGATATTTATCATTGCGCAAGCTTTTGCATGGTGGATAGGCGACGGCTGCGCGGCGTACCTGAATATTTGTCAGGGACAAAAGAACGCGCAAAACGCGCACAAATCCATAGGTACGGGAATAATGTTTACCGTTATCGCAAGCGTTGTACTTATGGCGATATTTTATCCGCTTAAAACGCCTATTCTCAAAACGTTCGGTGCGACGGTCGATTCCGTTGCCGCCGACGGCAAGTTTGTGCCCGGCAGTCTCGATTATGCGATAGAATATTTCAATATAATTCTCGGATTTTTCCCCGTGTTCATGGCAATGAACATGATGAACGCCGTCGTGCGTGCCGACGGCTCGCCGGGCTGGTCAATGATATCCATGCTAAGCGGCGCGGTTACCAACATAGTATTAGACGCGGTGTTCATTATGGGATTCAAGTGGGGCATGGCCGGCGCGGCGTGGGCGACTGTTATCGGACAGACCGTCTCGTTTGTAATCAGCTTGGTGTACTTTATTTGCAAAACCAAAACGTTCAAAATGAGGCTGAGCAGCTTCAAACCCGATTTTAAGGAGTTTTCCACTCCCGTCAAGCTCGGGCTGTCCTCGTTTATAACGCAGTTGACCATTGTTATAATATCGCTTGTGTGCAACATAATGTTGCTTAAATACGGCGCAATGTCGGTATACGGGCAAAACATCCCGATATCGCTGATAGCGATAGAAAGCAAGGTGTTTACCGTGGTAATAAATATTGTTGTCGGAATCGTGCTCGGCTGTCAGCCTATAATCGGGTTTAACATAGGCGCCAAAAAGTATGACCGCGTCAAAAAACTGTACTTGTATATTTTGGCAAGTACGGTTACAATAGGCGTGATATTTACCATTTTGTTCGAAGCGGCGCCCAACGCCGTAGTGGCGATATTCGGCAACCCCGATCCCAAACAGGTCGATCCCGATAGGTATTGGGAGTTCGGAAAAATGTTGTTCCGCATATTCCTTATGCTGGTGACGTTCACTTGCACTATCAAGATGACGAGTATTTTCTTTCAAGCGGCGGGCTGCCCCGTGCGCGCTATCATATCGTCGCTCATCCGCGACATTGTGTGCTTTATCCCGCTCATTTGCGCCTTGCCGGTTGCTATGGGAATAGAGGGTATACTGTGGGCGGCGCCGATAGCCGACGGCGTAGCTATGATTGTGGCGGCGTTGTTGACGGTGTTCTTTTTCCGTTCGCTCGGCCGCGAAAAATCAAGGCAGGCCGAAAGCGCAGTACCCGAGCAAAAGGTTGCGATTTTACCGTCGCAATCGGGCGTAATAGTTACGATTGCGCGCGAGCACGGCTCGTCGGGTAAGCAAATAGGCAAGTTGGTTGCGGAAAAGTTAGGCTTGCCGTTCTATTACAAGGACGTTATAGCGCTTGCCGCGCAGGAGAGCGGGCTTGATAAAGAATTTATTTCCGACATAAACGACAACGCGCCGAGTATTCTTAAATCGCTGTATTTGAGTACGGAGGTGGTAAGTCAAGCGGTAATCGCTCAGGACAAGGCGATTAACATGATAGCTGACAAAGGCGGTTGTGTAATAGTGGGCAGGGCGGCTGACTACGTCCTGCGCGACCGTGAGGAGCTTGTCAGCGTATTTGTGTACGCGCCGGAGGAATATCGAATTTCACGTATAATCGAAATATACGGCGACAGCCCGGCAGACGCGCAAAGGAACATTAAAAAGTCGGACAAGGCGCGCGCCGCGTATTACAAAAACATTTCCAATCTAAAATGGGGTGACGTGCACAATTACGACCTTGCCGTGGACAGCTCGATAGGCGTTGAGCAAACCGCCGCGCTTATTGCCGATTACGTAATGCACAAGACAGGCGCCGCCGTAAATCGGTAATGCTGTAAAAATGTTGAAAAAAATTGACGATTATCTATTGACAACTATAAAAGGGCTATGTTATACTCAAACGGTTGGCTGAGGAAATCGCCGTCAAAATAAAAAAGGAGCACGAATATGGCAGCTATTACATGGAATGACGTTGTAAAACACCTTGATTCTACGTACAAAACGGATAGAGCGGGAGACATGGTAAAAATCGTATTTGTGTATCCCGACGACGAAAACAGGACGCAGCTGGTGCTTGTGGATCATGAGCAACAGACCAACAGACTGCTCGTGGAAGTGGTATCGCGTGTGGGCGAAATCGCAACAAGCCGCCTGCCCAAAGCCCTCGAAGCAATCGGCAAAAAGTACTTTGTCGGTTTGGAAAAGATGGGCGATTTGTATTATGTAAGAGTTACGCTTGATATGAACTATGTTCCGATGTCGGCAATAGGCAATCTTGTGGAGCTTGTCAGCCGCACCGCGGATAACTTGGAAAAGGAATTCTGCGGCGGCGACGAGAACTAATTGTCTATACAAAGCAAAGAACTGGTGCATAAGCGTACTACTACGCTTATGCACTTTTTTGTTGCAAAACTAATCTAAATCCCAAAAGGAGAAGTCCTATGAAAAAAATAGAATATCGTGCCGTCAACTGGAAAGCCACAGGGCGCAATCTGCAAAATTTAAGGTTGAACAATTACAATCTGCGTAAATACGTGTGCTGGCAGTTGAAAAGCGGAAGCAGTAATTGTATAGGCGATTGCGATAAATGCAAACTGGATATGGATAACCATATAAGTCAAGGGGAGCTTGCGCGCGTTTTCTATTTGGACAACGAAAGCAGAATTGTAAATTGGGAAAAGGGCAGAGCGCGCCCCACGATAAGCGATTTGCTGTACTATGCGGAGATATGCCGCATTCCGCTCGAACAGGTGCTTGTGTTCGAAGCAAGCGCTACAAAAGAAAAAGACCAATAATATTATCGACCGTTACGTAAATTTTCGGTCGATACGATTGACCGAAAATTAAGCCGTATTATCGAAAAAACTACGGCGGCATTATGCCGGTTTATGCACCTTGGGAATATCTGAATAAGTTCGTGCGGCAATCTTGCTGACGATTTGCGCGAATACGTGCCACAATAGAACGCGCACGTAGCGCTGCTACGAGCGCAACCTATTGTGTTCGTCTCCCGCAAATCGCCGACGCAATCTCGCTCGCGTCACTTAATCAGAATTCCCTTTGCGCACAGTCAATCGAGAACTTGTAAAATTTGCAAGTTCTCTTTTATTTTCGCAGTTTTGCTGTAATAGCTGTCGGCAAACTGCGTTGAACAATACTTGACACTGTGCTACCATATTTATGGAGGAAGGGGTAGCAAGGAGCTTGTAAGCTAACAGCCAAAACTTTTTAACGCGGAAACCCGCAAAGGAGAGAAAAGAATCATGAATGAAAGAGAGAAGTTTTCTTGGGAATACTCGCTCAACCGCAACACCGTCAACATATTCGGCGTTGTTGACACTCCGATGGCGGAGCTGGTTATAGGTCAGCTTCAATACTTGGACGACAAGTTTAAAAGCGAGGACGTTCCGCCGTCCGAACGCATAATCACGCTGCAAATTAACAGCCCGGGCGGTAGCGTAAGCGACGGACTGGCAATCTACGACACAATGAACTACATAGACGCAAAAATCCGCACGGTCGGATTGGGCATGTGCGCAAGCATGGGCGCGTTTTTGCTGTCGTCGGGCACCAAGGGCATGCGCGCGGCAACCAAAAATTGCGAAATACTAATCCACCAGCCGATGGGCGGCGCGAGCGGGCAGGCGAGCGATATAATAATCGCCGCCAACCATATCGAGCGCATGCGCTCTCGGCTCAACAACATACTTGCCGCCAACACCGGCAATTCTATCAGGAGGATAGCCAAGGACACCGACCGCGACACCATTCTTACGGCGGACGAGGCCAAGGCGTACGGCCTGATCGATATCGTAATCAACAAAAACGCATAACGCATTTGGCGATTATGCAACCGAAAAAAGGGAGATTTATTATGCTTACCAATCAAAACGAATTGTTTTTATCCGAATATTTTTTTCACCGATGCGTACTCGGTAAGCTGGTCAAAGACCCCAGGCGGGTGTTTGACGTGCTTGCCGCAATATTCCTGATAGACGGCAACCAAGTGGACGGGCTGTACGCGCTGTCCGAGGATAAGCTGGTGGCGGACGTGGCCAATTACGCCGACTACCTGCAATTTTGCCGTATCAAAAAGTATGTTGCGCTTACCGCCGACGACGGCGAAGTCCCCGCCGACATCGAGGACATTATAGCCGTCAAGGGCGAGGCGCTTGCGCGCGCGTACGACCTTAAGCTGGACGGCACCCGCCTTACAGAATCGGCAGTGTTCCGCGCCGTAACGGAGGGCGCGGCGCACGGCACGGTGGCGGCAATGCGCGTACTCGGCTTTATCCTGTGCGAGGGCATATATACCGAGCGCGACACGGCTTCCGGTATCAAATACTTGGAAAAAGCCGCGCAGTGGAACAGCGTGGAGGGAATGCTTGCGGCGCTGTATTACAATGTTGAGCGCCAAGCGAATATCAACCGTTTGCGCACCGTTGCGGACGGCACGGTATACCGCGCATTTCCGGCGCTTGCCGAAGGCCGGTACGGCGTGGCGGCGAACGGCGAAATAAAGGAGAGCAAGCTACTTAACAAGGCGTTTGCGCAGGGCAAGCTTACGCCCGACTCCTATTCGGCGCAGTATGCGCGCATTATACTCAGCGATATGCTCGCCCCGCGCGACAAGGAGCGCACCATATTTTCGCCCAACGACCAAGCCATATCGGAGGTTGCCGAGCTGCCGTTAAAGCTGCACGGCAGTGCAATCGACCTCGACCGCGGCGCCTTCGACGGCATGCCGCTTGTAAGGCAAAAGGAACAAGACCGCATTGCGCTGTGCTTGACCAACAGCGATTTGCTGGAACGCTCGGCATTCCGCCCGTTGTGCGTTTGCGCCGATTCGGAATACCTGCGCAAGCTGTACGCCCGCCATATCCGCGCGGCGTTTAAGTGCGCGCACGTGGAATACATAGACGTGGCGGGATTGAACGAGCACGACTTGCAGCCGACGGGCAAAAACATATTTGTGCGCAGCTGCGACGAGGATACATTTAACATCTACTTTATGTCGTTTGTCGGCAATATTGCGGACGGCGTTATGCAGGAGGCGATAGAGTTCCTGCAAAGCCGCAAGCGCAAAAAGTTCTGCCTGCTCAGCCCGGGCGTGGTTATCGACCTCGGCAAGGTGCTTCCCGTTTGCTTTTGCGATAAAGCCAACGCGAAGGAGCTTAAAAAGTATTGCGACGTGGTTGCCGTCGGCTCTGTTACTGCGGCCGAAAAGGCGGCGGCGTACGACGACATGGTGGCGGCTAAACAGCGGTTGTACGGCGCTAAGTCGGTTACGCTGGACGGCGCGGCGGTATCGCGGCTTAACGAGCTGTCTGTGGACGGCGCGGAAAGCGTTATCGACTCGGTTATAAGGTTCAACCGCAGCAAGGCGGAAACGGTTATAACGCCCATGCTTATCGACGAGTGCGCAACCGCTCGTACCGAAAAACACAAATACGGATTCGGAGGTGACAGCGATGAAATATAGCAACAAGCTTTTAAAGGGTTACGAGGATATGCGGCTAATCGGTTACGAGGACGCCGCACTTCCCAACACCGTATCGTACGACGAGCTGCCCGACACATACCTTGACGGCGTGCTCAAAATGAACAGGCACAAGGACGGCAAGCTCATTCAAACATACAGCGCGGGCGAAAGTCACGTCGGCGTAATTGCGGCGACCCGTCTCGGCAAGACTACAAGCTACGTAATACCCACTATATTGTCGTTTGCGCGGCAAAAGGTAAAGCGCAGCATGATAATTTCCGATCCCAAGGGCGAGCTGTACAAGAGTACGGCGGAAACGCTGCGCAAGCAGGGCTACGACGTAAAACTGCTTAACTTCCGCGACTACAAGCACAGCGAGTGCTGGAATATGCTCACACCTATTTTCCGCAAGTACCAAAAGGCATTAAAGATTGCCGAGGAGCCCGAAGTGGTTATCGACGGCGATGAGCTTAAACACAAGTTTAACGGCAAGCTGTACGACGACTTTGACGAGCTGCAAAAGCAGGTTGAGTACCACACCGAAATGATGCTGGACGAGGTGGGCAACGACATAGACATGCTTTGCTCTATGTTTATAACCACCGAAAAGCTGCAAGACCCGTACTGGGAGGACAGCGCAAGGGAGCTGCTCAAAGCCTTTTTGTGGGCGATGTTGGAGGACAGCGGCAAGGAAGCGGCCACGCCGACGCGCATAACCGAGGAAACGTTTTCGTTCAGCACCATACTTACAATACTAGCGCACTTTAAGGACGACAACGGCACGCAGTACAACGACAGCGGTTACTTTTCGGTGCGCAAGCCGACATCGCGCGCGTTGCAGCTTGCCAAAAACAACCTTTTGGAAAACGCAAGCAATACGCGTAAATGTATCGTTGCTACCTTCAACACAAAAATGGCGGTGTTCAGGGAATGTGCAATGCGGCTGATTACGCGATGCAATTCCTTTGACGTGGAAACAATTTGCGACAGGCCGACGGCGGTGTTTATAGACTACCGCGACGAAGTCAAGGTGCATTACCAAGTAATAAGCCTGTTTGTGCAAAATGCATACCGCTTTCTTATCGACAAAGCAAACGCGTCGGGCAAGGGCAGACTGGACGTTCCGTTCTACTTTATACTGGACGAGTTCGGCAATTTCCCTGCAATGCGCGATTTTGAAACTACCATTTCTGCGTGCGCGGGGCGTAACATATTCTTTATACTCATATTCCAGTCGTACGCACAGTTAAACAAGGTGTACGGCGCGGACGTTGCGGAAATAATACGCGACAACCTGAATATGCACGTGTTTTTCGGCTCCAACAACCCCGCCACGCTTCGCGCGTTTTCGGAGGAGTGCGGGGAGTACGCAAGGATATCGCCGCTGTCCGCGCTCAACGGCAAGGGCGACGATATGGAGATGTACAGTATAGAAACGATACCCCTCGTCACAAAAAGTCGGCTTTCGCACTTTGCGCCGGGCGAGTGCATAATCACCGAAGCAAACTCGGGTTACGTAATGTTTTCCAAGCTGGAACGGTATTACCAATGCCCCGAGTTTATGGGTCTGCCGACGGCGGCGGAAACCGATTATGTTTGCGACGTCGATCCGTTCGACAAAAAATACGTGTACGAGGTCAAGTTCAAGCGCAAAAGCATGTACGATTTTTAGCTTATAAAAAGATTGCAAAGGGTGCAAAAAGCTTTCGGAAACCCGAAGGCTTTTTGTTTTTTGCATAATTATAAAGGAAAAGATAAATACCATAGATATATTATCTTTAAGGAGAAAACTATGTTCGGCATAAAACCTATTTATTGGGTGCTTATCAATTCGGCGGTTGCGTTTGTGTATTTGTTCATCATTTCCAAGCTGCTCGGTAAAAAGCAAATAGCGCAGCTGGAATTTATAGACTACGCCATAGGCATTTCGCTCGGCTCGATTGCCGCCGAAATGTCGTTCAATTCGGAAATACCGTTTTATCACTTCCTTATTGCAATGACTATATTCTTTGTTTTGGCAATGGCGGTAACGCTGTTGGGGCGTAAGTGCACATTCCTGAAACGCTGGATCAAAGGCAAGCCCGCCACGCTTATATACGAGGGCAAGATAGATTACAAGCAGCTTAAAAAGAACAAAATCGACGTAAACGATTTGCTGTCCATGCTGCGCGAAAAGAATTACTTCGATATATCGGACGTCGCGTACGCTATATTCGAACCGAGCGGCGAGCTGTCCGTCATGCCCGTCGGCGCGCAAAAGCCTGTCGTTATGGAAGACCTTGACGAGAGCAAGATAAAAAAGGCGTCGCTTTCCGACGTTTTGATAGTGGACGGCGCGGTGTCCTATTCGGGATTGAACGAAATAAAAAAGAACGTCGACTGGCTGTTCTCTCGGCTTAATATAAAGAATAAGACCGACCTCGACAAAATCATCCTTGCCGTGTACGACGACGAAACAGATGAGTTCAACGTTCATTACAAAAACGACTGAATTTAAAATACCGTATATATAAACCGTGCAAAACAGTATTGCCTTTTGCACGGTTTTGTTATACAATATAATAATACCGTATAAGGCATTATAATATATAGGATATAAAAATGAAAATAGTGTTTTTGGATATAGACGGCGTGCTCAATTCGCGCGAGTACGATAGGACGCGTGACATGACTAAGCTGACCAATATTGACGAAACGCGCATTCCGTTTGTCAAGCAAATAGTGGAGCAAACGGGCGCGGTGATAGTGCTTAGCTCGACATGGCGCACGCACTGGAACAGCGATAAGGCTAAGTGCGACGAGGACGGCTTGTATATTATAGACCTATTCGGCAAGTACGGCGTGGAGATATACGATAAAACGCCCGACTTGGGATATTTTGTCGACCGTCCCGACGAGATAAAGCAGTACCTAACCGAGCTCGGCGAGGAAGTGGAAAGCTTTGTCATTATAGACGATTATCTATACGGTTGGGGAAATCTTAGCGACAAGTTTGTAAGAACCGACCCTTACCGTTCGCTCGGCATAGACGCCGACACCGTTGCACAAGCGGTAGCGATTTTGAATAGCTAACCACTCATGCCACAAAGTTGTACCGCGATTCCCACCTAATCATCACTTACAATTCATATTTAAATTGACAAAATACTTTGCGGTTTTGTATAATACAAGTGAAAAAGCTTGCTTGCAAGGGCTTTTTCACGACGTATTTCAACGTACGGCTTATTTGCGTTCAGCAAATAAGTTTGCGACAGCAAAACAAAAACATAGTTTTTGTTAGCCGTTTAACGTTATAATGTGACTATCATATATATATAAAGGAAAAGGGACGTGGAGCAATACGTAAAGATTTGCGGAATACAAAAGCTGACGCTACTCGACTATCCCGAGCATACGGCGTGCACGCTGTTTGTTAACGGGTGTAATTTTCGCTGTCCGTTTTGTCATAACAGCGAACTGCTCGGCGGCGGCGTGGAGTTTTACGACGAGGCGGAAATTTTTGCGTTTCTTACTAAACGCGCGGGAGTGCTGGAAGGGGTGTGCGTTACGGGCGGCGAGCCCACGCTGTACACCGACCTCGACAGACTGCTGCGTAAGATTAAGGATTTGGGTTACTCGGTCAAGCTGGACACCAACGGCT
This sequence comes from uncultured Clostridia bacterium, assembly GCA_947178255.1. Taxonomy (GTDB): domain Bacteria; phylum Bacillota; class Clostridia; order Christensenellales; family Pumilibacteraceae; genus Anaerocaecibacter. The sequence goes on from CAMWXP010000010.1 coordinate 42,474, forward strand.
ATATGCCCGATAGGCTTGCCGCGCTGATCGACGCGGGGCTGGTGGACTACGTGGCTATGGATATTAAAAATTCGCCCGACCGCTATGCCGAAACGGCGGGCTTGCCGCAAGAGCGGTTTGACATAACGGCAATAGAGAAATCGATAGATATAATAATGAAAAGCGCGCCCGACTACGAATTTCGCACGACCGTCGTTACCGAGCTGTTTGACGAAAAGAGCATAGAGGGCGCGGCGCGTATGATATTGGGCGCAAAAAAATACTTTTTGCAAAAGTTTGTAATGCGCGATACCGTGCCGAGCAAAACGCTTACTTCGCCGCAAAGCATCGTGCTTTCGCGGTACTTGGATATCGTAAGGCGTGTTATTCCCAACGCTCAAATTCGAGGAGAATAAAATATGAAACTAAAAAAGTTGATAAGCGCGTTATGCTGCTTGGTTATAGGCGGGACTTGTGTCGCTTGTTACGACGCACATACGCCCAACAATAATGGCGGCGGCAAGCCCGATTACAGCGACGGCAAGCCCACCGACACCGACAACAAAACCCCCGGCGACATCGGCGGAGAAATACCCGACGATAACAATGTGGACGTGCCCGAGCCTGACGGCACGGAGCACAGCTTTGAATTGATATCGCAAGCGGACGGCACGCTTACTTACAAATGCGCGGACTGCAACGTGCAAGAAACCGTAACGATAACATGCGTAAGCGGAACGGCAAATGCGTACACGGCGGCGGACAATACTATAACATTTCATAATATATCCGAAAAAAGCGTTTACGATATAAGCGGGTCGTTGCACGGCAATATCGTAGTCGACGTAGGCGACAGCAATAAATACGAATTGCAAATGAGCGGGCTCACCGTCAATTCCGCTTCGGCGTGTCCCATTACCGTTGTTAGCGGCGACAAGGTTACGCTGTCTGCAAAAAAGTCTACCGAAAATTATATTTACGATTTGCGCGCGGCGGTCGATACGACGGACAATACAGCGATATCCGCAAGCGTGTACGCCGAATGCGATTTGGATATCCAGGGCAAGGGCAGCCTTACCGTCAAGTCGGTAAACAACAACGGCGTTCATACCAAAAACGATTTGAACGTTAAAAACTTGGATTTGCAGGTCGATTGCATGGACAACGCGCTCAAAGGCAACGACGGCGTTACAATAGAGGGTGGCAACGTCGTTCTTATTTCTAGGCAGGGCGACGGTATTAAAACAACCGACAGCGACGTGTCCAAAAAGGGAAACCAGCGCGGCACTGTTGCGATTACCGGCGGCGACGTCCTTATATATGCGGCGTGCGACGGAATAGACGCCGCATACGACGTGAATATAGACCAAAGCTCAACGGACACGACTTTACAAATATTCACAGACAAATATTCAAAATATTCGGAGGAAGTGACGGCGACTGCCGAAAGCACGTACTACGTGCGGTTTAATTCGAGCGCCTACAAGTACTCGCTCAAATTCTATAACGACGATACCGACGCGGTATGGCAAAATTCGTCTTCCGTAACGATGGTGGGTAGCTACCGCTACTATCCTATACCTAAGCCGAGCGGTTACAGCCACGTGCAGCTTTATATTTATAACAGCACTCAACAACAAGGTCAGGACGAGGAATACGTCGCTTGCACGGAAGGCATGACGGTAAACAATAATTACGACACCATAGCTTTGCAAACGAGAGGTGGCAGTCTTTCTTACAGCTGGACCAACTACACAACCTCGCAGCAAGGCGGGCGCCCGGGCGGCGGCTTTGGCGGTCCCGGCGGCATGAACGACGGCAACACCGACAAGGGCAATCATTCGACAAAAGGAATAAAGGCGAGTAACGCCGTTGCGATTTCGGCAGGGAATATTACCGTAAGCGCGTACGACGACGCCATTCATGCCAACAACGATACGACTTTGGAAAACGGCGAAGCGGCGCTTGGCAACGTGACTATATCTGGCGGTGACTTGACTTTACGCTCCAACGACGACGGACTTCACGCCGACAACAATGTGGCTATAAGTGGCGGTACTATTAATATAGTAAGCAGCTACGAGGGGATAGAAGGCACTACCGTCGAAATAACCGATGGCGATATAACGGTAAAATCCAACGACGACGGAATAAACGGCACGGCAAAATCGGGTACCGCAATTACTATATCGCGCGGAAAGCTTTACGTGTATGCGAGCGGCGACGGCGTCGATTCCAACAGCACGACCCAATACGAGGGCATTCACTTTGTCGGCGGCAGGAGCGTGATTATATCAACCGGTCAAGCCGATTCGGGCATAGACACCGAGCGCGGATATAAGTATAGCGGCGGCTACGTTGTTGCCGTATGCAAAAGTGGCGGCATGGGCAGCGAATCGACCAACTGCCAAAGCTTTACCTCGGTGGGAACGAGCAAAACGATGAACTTGCAAAAGGACGGGTACTTGACGGTGGACGGCATTGCTACCGTAAAAATGCCCGCGGCGATTAATGCGCTTGTTGTGTGCTTGGGCAAAACAAACGCAACTATTTCCTCGGGCACTACCGCGGGCGGGACATTGGACTCCAACGGCGTGTGGTGGAACGTTTAATTCTGAATTCGGAATTATAAATAAGGATTAAATTAAAATATTGTGCGGCTATGCCTAGACAGGAGCAAAGCCGCACTTTTTTTGTATAATAAACACAATTACAATTTATAATCCCACATTTTTGAATTAGAAAAGGGTGGTTTACACCACCCTTAATTCCGAATTCCGAATTCTTAATTCTGCATTATCTATGCGGTCTTCTCGGTCCCGGTCTGCGGCGCATAGGTCCGCCGGGACGCCTGCGTGCGGCGGGGCGGGCGGGGCGTCTTGCTGCGGGGCGTTTGGGCGCCGCCGGTCTCGGGCGCTCTATCGT